>PWNH01000114.1 GCA_003557905.1 Methanomassiliicoccaceae archaeon
AGACCTGTGTGCTCTTCGGCCCCAATGGATCGGGAAAGTCTACCTTGCTGCACACCATAATGGGATTCGGCCAGTACAAGATCACCAAAGGTAAGATATTCTTCATGGGGCGCGATGTCACCGACATCCCCATACATGAGAGGGCCCGCATGGGAATGGGCATACTGTTGCAAAGACCACCCAACATCGTTGGCCTGCAGCTCAAGGACCTCGTCCGTGCGGCTGGTGACGGTCACTTGGACATCGATGAGACCGCCAAGAGCATGAATATGAATCGTTTCCTCGACCGGGACGTCAATGTCGGCTTCTCCGGAGGGGAGATCAAGAGGTCGGAGCTTCTGCAGCTCACCATGCAGGAGCCCTGCTTCCTGCTGCTCGACGAACCGGAGTCCGGAGTGGACATGGAGAGCATAGACCTGGTGGGTAAGAAGATCCATGACCTGCTCTATGACAAGAAGGGCTGCGGATGGGAGAAGGGCAACCGCAGCAAGTCCGCATTGGTGATCACCCACACCGGTCAGATACTCAATTACATAGACGCCGACTGCGCCTATGTGATACGCGGTGGTCAGATAATGTGCAAGGGAAGGCCGCGAGACATACTCAGGGACATTCAGGAGAAGGGTTACGGAGAGTGCATTAAATGCCGGATGATAAAGTTCTGAGGAAGAAGGCCGAGGAGGCCCTCAAAGTGCGCGGCACCTACGGACGCGACTACGAGCTGGAGAGCTATGAGACGGCTAGCACCGACCGTGAGAGCTATGAGAGTCTGGAGGACATCGCCACCGAGCAGAGGAAGACCATGTCGGACGTCGGGGTGCTGCCCAACGCCGAAGGACGGTCTGGAAGTCTCGTCTACATGGACAACTCCGTGGTCCACAGCGCATCGTCCGATCAAGGGCTGGAGCTCATATCCACCAAGGATGCGATGGCCAAATACGACTGGTTGAAGGACTACGCCTGGAGGACCGTGGCGGTTGACAAGGACAAATACACCGCCCGTGCGTTCCTGGAGGATGCCAACGGTTACTTCATACGGGCCAAGGCGGGCAGGAAGGTGGAGTTGCCGGTGAAGACCTGCATGATGATAGACAGCAACAAGCGCACCCAGAACGTGCACAACATCATCATCGTCGAGGAGGGTGCCTCCTTGGACATCATAACCGGCTGCGCCACCAGCGGCCATGCATCCGAATCACTGCATCTAGGCATATCCGAGATATACGTGCATGAGAACGGTACCCTCAACTTCTCCATGATACACAACTGGGGTAAGGAGACGGGGGTCAGGCCGAGAACAGGCATCGAACTGGGTAAGAACGCCAAGTTCGTCAACAACTACGTGATAATGAAGCCGGCGGGTTCGGTGCAGAGCTATCCCACATGTTATCTGAACGGCGAGGGTGCCTCGGCGAAGTTCAACAGCATCGCGATCTCGCACCCCGGTTCGGAGATCGACCTCGGCTCACAGGTGGTCATGAACGCTCCGCGCACTGCGGCGGAGATACTCTCCAGGAGCATCACGCTCGGCGGCGAGATGATCGCCCGAGGACGTCTCGTCGGCAACGCCCCGAACATCCGCGCCCATCTTGAATGCCGTTCACTTATAATGTCGGAGGAGGGCAGGACCCTGGCGATACCGGAGCTGGAGGCCATGTTCCCTGATGTGGAGATGACCCATGAGGCCGCCGTGGGCAAGATCGCCCGCGAACAGGTCGAGTACCTCATGGCCCGCGGTCTTGATGAGGACGCCGCTGTGGGTATGATCGTCCGTGGTTTCCTGGAGGGGAGCATACGCGGTCTGCCGGACAGTCTCCGTCAGGAGATCGACGAGGCGGTCAACATGGCCAACCTAGGGAACTGAAGACAGTTCGATGAAAGTCAGGAGGTTGCCGTCGTCATCGCTGAGCACAGCGGTGAGTACCAGCTCACGCCTCTCCGGAGGCTGGGCGAAGACCACCGCCTCGTCTATAAGCCGACGGTGAAGGTCATAGATGCTGTCGGTGCTCAGTACCAGACCGGTATCGCCGCCCACCCAGTCCGCCGGTGACCTCTTGAGCATTATCATCTGCTCCCCGCAGGCCATCACGGCCTCCGCCTCCGTCTCCTGAAGAACGGCCATCTTCAGCAGGTCGCGGTAGAATTCGATCGCCATGTCCAAGGAGCTGACGCGTATGGTTGCCATGACCAGCCCCGTGGGTTTGCCCTCGTCGGTGTAAACGAAGTTCGAGCCTTGCGGATCGCCCAATGGCATGCCACTACCAATCACTAGCGACGATAAACTGTTTTCGTTCTATGACGGGGTTTTTCATTATCCTTATGCGACCACGACTAACCCTACTAGATTAAGTTAACGGGGTAAATATCAAGTCCTAGTCCCCCATTCACCGGTCGGAGAGCAAATGTCACCCAAACCCATGATAACCAATGAGGATTTCAAACTGAATGAGAGCCTGGGCCGCATAAAGCATGTGATCATCGTAATGAGCGGCAAGGGAGGAGTGGGTAAGAGCACCGTCGCCACCAACCTCGCCCTGGGATTGGCCATGTCCGGCCATCCCACCGGGATAATGGACATCGACATTCATGGTCCCAACGTTCCTAAGATGTTGGGTCTACAAGGCGCCCGGGTAATCGCCGAGGATGATGGCCTTCTGCCAGTGGAGCATCCTCCTCGTCTAAAGGTCATGTCGATGGCTTTTCTGATAGCCGATGATGACGTTCCCATAATATGGAGGGGGCCAGTCAAGATGGGGGCCATCAGGCAGTTCCTGGAGGACGTACGCTGGGGAGACCTGGACTACCTGGTCATCGACCTTCCCCCCGGCACCGGCGATGAGCCTTTGTCCATCATGCAGCTGATACCGAAGGCCGACGGAGCGGTCATAGTCACCACGCCCCAGGACGTCGCCCTGCTCGACAGCCGCAAATCGATCAACTTCTGCAAGCAGATGAACGTCCCCGTGCTCGGCGTGGTGGAGAACATGAGTACCATGCAGTGCCCGCACTGCGGTGGGTCGGTGGAGGTCTTCAAATCCGGCGGCGGGGAGAAGGCCGCCGCAGAGATGGGAGTGCCTTTCCTGGGGAGGCTCCCCCTCGATGCCGACATAGCCCTGGGTGGCGACAGCGGCAAACCGATGGTCACGGACAGCAGCAAGCCAGGCGGCAAGGCCATGATGGCGATCGTGGACAAACTGCGTGCCAACTTCTGATACAATCTGTATCCATTGGAATGATCAAACCCTTTACCGATTTCTTCCAATCGATCTCGACGATGAGATGAAACCTTTATGCATTCTGAGACCGCATCACCTTTCATGAAGATCGGGATAGTTGCCGAGGGCGATGATTTGGAATCCTTCGTCGCTGAGGATTTTGGAAGGGCGCCATTCTTCCTCATCGTGGACTCCGAGACCATGGACTACGAGGTGGTGGAGAATGAGTTCAAGGACGCGGCGGAAGGAGCGGGTATGCTGGTGGCCGATGCAATTATCGGACTCGGGCTCGATGCGGTCATTGTCGGCGGCATCGGACCGCATGGATATGAGCGATTGACCAACGCCGGCATCATGGTCTCATTCGATGAGGATGGTCCGGCCGAGGGTTCGTTGGCCAACTTCATTCGCCGTCAGGAACGGATGAAGAAATCGCAATAATGCTGCTTTAATTATAATTAAAGGGTGTTAATACTTCGAAATTCGAAGTATTGTTCCGATATTCCGCGCTCCAGTGTCATAATTCAACGGTAGCCTTTTTGTATAATCATAACTTTCGGGGTTCATTCGATTACTGGCATCTCAGAGACTACCGTAAATGGTTTGATCCACGGAGAATCCAGAGAATCGTATCATCGGTTTGAACCTGAATACAGGCTCAGACCGTGGAAATATTGACTATTCAATGAGAAAGGTGATGTCTGACATGGAAATTGATGAAGCATATCAAGAACCGGTGGGCGGCAGGTGGAGGATCGTCATGGCGGGGATCATGATACACCTGTGCCTGGGCTCCATATACGCCTACGGGGTGCTCAGGAACCCGCTGCAGGAGCACTTCGAGTCCATGGGGCTGGCACCCACGGCCATGGAGATGACCTGGCCGTTCATCATATTCCTGGCATTCTTCTCCATAACCATGCCTCTGGCGGGCCCTTACATCCAGAAATACGGTCCGATGAACGTATCGATGGTGGGAGGGCTACTATGTGGCCTCGGATGGATATCGGCATCCTTCGCAACCTCGCCCCTTATGCTCATACCTCTATACGGCATCATAGGCGGAATAGGAGTGGGTATAGCCTACGGAGCGCCAATAGCTGCCTCGGCCCTTTGGTTCCCGGACAAACGGGGACTCGCCGTGGGGCTGACCGTCCTAGGTTTCGGATTCTCATCAGCGGTCATCACATACACCTCACGTTTCCTTCTTGACATCGGATGGGGCATCATGAGCATCTTCGTCCTGTTCGGTTTCGTTTTCCTGACCGTAAGTATCCTGATCTCCATGATGTTGAGGTTCCCGCCGCAAGGTTGGAGACCGGATGGTAAGGTCGTCACCGCGAGTCAGGTGACGGGCATCAAGATCACCCGTCAGGAGATAAAGAAGAACACCAATTTCAAGGGACTGTACATCTGTTACACCATCGGAGCCCTTGCCGGTCTGACCGCTATAGGCATCTCAGGCCCGGTTGGTGCCGAAGTGTTCGCCAACGCCGGCATGGACTCGAATGCTGCCAGTGCCCTCATCTTCGCCCTCATTCTTCCGTTCGCCATATTCAATGGTGTCGGAAGACCGATATTCGGTAGCCTAACCGACAGGATAACCCCGAAAAAAGCGTCGATTCTGACGTTCGTTCTAATCATCAGCGCATGTCTGATCATGTACTTCGGATACAGTAGCGTCTGGGCGTACATAATCTGCTTCAGCATACTCTGGGGATGCTTGGGGGGATGGTTGGCCATAGCCCCCACGGCAACGGCCTCGTTCTTCGGCATGAAGGACTATGCCAAGAATTACGGCATTATCTTCACCGCCTACGGCGCCGGGGCCATAATAGGTGGCATCGTGTCCGCCCAGGCCAAGGACATCCTGGGGGATTTCCAGCCTTTCTTCCTCATAGTCGCCGCATTGGGAGCGGTGGGATTATTGATCTCACTGAGGTACCTTGATACGGGCAATGGGGAGAAGGCCTGATGTATGTGCTGAAACCATTTCCACATTCTTTTCATCTCGGATTGATGTATTGAGATGCACTGTCGTCTGTAAGTAAATGAAGAAAAATGAAGGAGGGGTTCTGCCCCGGGTTTACTTCTTCCTTTGCTGTGCGTGGGAGTAATCTGTGTCCAAGGACTTGAACGGATTGGGCCCCAGCTTGCGCAGGTCGCTGATGAACTCGTTCACGGCGAAGGCATATTGTTCCGGTTCATCCGGATTGACCCACTCCACACGGAACCGATGACCGTCCAGGCCCATCTGGTCCATCAAGAGCTTGATGAGCTTCATCCGGCTCATCGTACGCAGGTTACCGCTCTTGAAGTGACATTGGGTGGCCTTACCGCCCATCAACAGGACACCATCGGCCCCTCGACTGACCGCCTTAAGGACCCAATCGGGATCGATACGTCCTGAGCACAGGGATCGGATAATCCGGAAGTCGGGGTCGATGGGCAATCCTTTGGCCCCGGCAGCATCGGCGGCCTTGTAAGCACACCAATGACAAGCGAACACCAGGGCGTTCGTCCTATCCGGATGCAGCCTCTCCAGGAAAGTGTCCACCTGACCCTCCAACTGTTCATTGGAGTAGACGGTCATGTCCATGACGTTCACGGGGCAGGAGGTCACACAAACGCCACATCCCCAACACTTTTCGGGGTCTGGATGTGACACCTTCTGAACCCGGCCATAGGGATCGGGCACCATGCTTATGGCGCCCTTGTCGCAGACGGTGTAACAAATCTCGCAACCGTTGCATCTGGTCTCATCCACGATGGCGAATACCTTGTTGGCCGGTCGGGCTTTGAGCAGGTTCGTCATCGCCATGGCGAACTGGTCACGGGCCTTTATCCTCGCACCCTCGGGATCGTTGGCGTGTATGGCCGCCAACTGTTCGCGGATATTGATCGCATCGACCAGATAACGGTTTATCCCTTTCTCCGCAGCCGCGGTCCGGAACTCCTCCAGATGTTTATCTGGGGCGCATGTGGCCAACAATATCCGATCGAGCGAATGGACGTCTATGTCGTTCTTCAGTTGTTCGATTGACTCCTCGCCGCACATCTTGGGGTCGCGTCGTATCACCACTATCTGCGAGTACTCCTTGGCAAATGCCTCTAGGTCATCGAAGTCGAACCGTTCGCACAACTGGCTTGAATGGCACTCACAGAAATAGAGGCCTATCTTATCACCAGTGTTGGGTATCTCCCCTTCGTATCTCATGCCTTCCACAGACCGTGAATATTGCAGTATTCCCTCGCGGTTGCGCCCTTGATGCTGGCACACTCGAAGAAAGCCTCTGGGGCATCTCCGGGCTTGAGGAACTTCTTGCAGGAGTCTTCACCCTGGAACAGCTCCACGAACACTATATGGTGCTCGTCCTCCATCGGATGGGGGACGTCCCCGACCTTGACCAGTACGCCTCCGTCCTTCTCGACCATCACGGGAACGTGCTTCTCCAAACCCTTATCCTCGGTCTTCTCCACCATCAGCACCATCTCCATGTCGCAACAGGTCAGTTTACCGGGACCTCCTTCCAGGACCTCTACCAGGTTCCCACACTTCTCACAGAAATATATCTCGTTCCTTGCTGCCATATTCAATACCTCCTAAACATTTGCGCTGAGACCGGAATGCCTTCCCAATCATAGGCCAGGGACAGTGACCAATCCGCGCTTCAGTAGTCTATCTACCGCATACATTGAACGGGAGGACATAAAAAGATAAGCATCCAACAACACCCGATAAACCATTTATCATATAGGTGCGATTGGGGTTCATGAAGATGTTGGCGATAAACGGAAGCCCCCGATTCAACGGCCATACCGCCCGGGCCCTGGATACGCTTCTGGCTGAAGGCGAGGCTAGGGGTTACGAGGTTGAGAGGATAGACCTCGTTGATTTGAATTACAGTGATTGCAAAGGATGTCGCAGTTGCAAGACGGAGGGCTTCTGTATCATCAATGACGACATGTCAGCCCTCTATGACAAGATCTCAGCCACCGACCATTTGATACTGGGCAGCCCCATCTACATGGGCTCTGAGACTGGCATATTCAATTGTTTCATCGACCGTCTGTACGCATTCCTGCAGTCCAAGGAAGGCGGCGGCTTCGACAGCAGACTGCCTGCTGACAAGTCCGCCACCGCCATATTGGTTTGTGGATCGCCTGACGGCCACATAATCTACCATTATCTCACCAATAGGTTCACCAGCATCTTGAAGGGTCTTCTCGGCATCGATGATTTCGCAGCATTCATAATTCCCGGCACTAACCGCTTGGATGACGTGAGGGAATCCGTGACATTCAAACAGAACATACCTGCGTTCATAGAGAGGCTGTGAAGGGAGCATGGACTACGAGGATTTCCTCCTGGTGCATCTCGTCCCATTCATAAGCAGCCCTCTGGATGGAGGCAGTTCCGCTGACACCGGCAGGGTCTCGGCGGTATTCTGGAACGGGGAACGTCTTCAGACCATGGGCAGGGCGGTCAGATGGGCGGAACATCTATCGCAACTGGACGACTATCATGGAAGAGCCACCAAGCTTATCCTGGATATCGCGGGAGTTAATGACTCCCGGGCGGATTTCGGTGGTTTGAAGAAAGCCCTGAGAAGAGGGGGCCCGTACTGGTTGGAGGCGGGTGCCGAGGATGAGAATGACATTTTCGACATCCTGACTCTCGACCCCTCGATAGCAGGGTTGGGCAGCCTTAGGGCTGATGGATTGGACCTTTTCGAACAGGCCATGGAGATATCGGACACATGCATCCCCATACTATACCTCCAAGACAGGGGGGTGCTTTTCAGAAGTCATATTGAAGACCTTCGCATGGTTTGTGACTCCATTAATGATATCGGATATGATAGTTGTATCATCTTGGATCTTGATTCATTAGGAGGATCGATTGACAAGTCTCTTTGGAACCAGTTATCATCTTTGGACCTCGATATTGTCCCTGCCGGAGGAATAGACCCGGAGGACATCCCATTCCTTGCGAGGAGCGGATATGAGGCCGCGGTCCTTGACCCTCGGATGATCACGAAACCTCGCCGAGAGGATTCGATGAGACCTCTGGAAACGGAACACACCCTTACAAAGCCTCGACATACGGCCAATTGGGCATGACATCAGTTCAACGAAGTTCGGTGACCAAGGAAACGCCCATATCATAGGCCTTGGTAAGTATGGCGGGGTGATTCATGATTTCACCTTTCTCATCAACGGCCGGCACCAGCATCTCGGCGCGATACTCCACATCTATGCTGTTGAAATAAGACTTCACCACAGAGATGGAATTGTTGAACGCGGGCGGGTTCTGACCTCCCACGGATATCAAAGCCCCGGTCCTTCCCAGACCTCCTATCCTCGCCCCCAATACCTCCTTACGAGCCCATAGGCATTGGCATCTGTCTATCATCTGCTTCATCAAGGAAGACAGTCCCGAGAAATAAACTGGGGAAGCCAGGATTATGACGTCCGCCTCATCGAGGGATTGGTAAAGATGGGACATGTCGTCATCTATACGGCATTCGCCGGCATCGAAACAGCAGTTGCAGCCTTGGCAGTGTTCTATTGAAAGGTCCCTTAACCTCACTAGCTCGACATCGGCACCGCCTTCATAGGCTCCCTTGAGAGCCCTTTCGATCAGGATGTCCGTGTTTCCATGACAGCGGGGGCTTCCCGCCACACCCAATACCTTGATCGGATCATTCCTCCAGATTATCTATAATCCTCTGTTTCAATTCCGTATAGAATTTGAATGATTTGAATATGAAGTCCAGAGCCCCTCCCTTCATCACTGCGAAACTTATCTCTGGATCGTCCGCTGCTGTCACCATTATCATCTTCTGTTTGGGATTCCGATCGTGGATCGCAGTGAACACCTCAAGGCCCGTGCCGTCGGGAAGGTAGTAGTCTATGGATATCAGATCGTAATCCTTCCGCATAGCTTTCTGCAATGCCTCCGCCTTCGTCATGGCGGTATCGATGTCGAACATATCCGCAGGAAGGTGCTCGAGCATCAGCTCCAGATGGGACGGGTTGTCCTCGATAATGAGAAGACTGTATTTCTGAGCCATCGGAGCATCTTCCTCAATAATATAATGAATATCATGTTTAAATAATAGTTCTATAAGGTAAGTTTGATTGCAAACATCTAATTCATGATCGGAAGAAAACCAAATGATTGTTTAAAAATATATATTTTACAATATTATATCTTTTGGTTTTTTATGTATATATAATTAACTACAATAGTTTCAATAATTGCTGTGTATTTTAATAACTATTAAATACTAGTTGTGTTTACCATGGCTTAAGCTTCCGGGAAGGAGAAAATCTTTTCTCCTCCTTAAACCGTAACATGTTCCGCCTTGCAATCCCTCCTTCCCGGAAGAGCCTAATCGGTTATTAATCGGTTTCTCAGCAGATTTTTCTTTATTTGGTCGTTCTTGATGATGAAAATTCCATCAACCTCATCCAAAGATGGCATAGTATACCGTCTGGATAACCGATAGTTTGAATAGTAATGATAACAATTGAACAGTGGCGGTTCATCTCTATGGATAAGCATGTTTTCAAGCGGGCCAAGGCCATGGTTTTTCCACGCAATGTCATCGCCGGACATGGCGTGATAGAGGAGGTCCCATATGTCTGCCGTGACTTCGACCTCAGTGGTCAAGGCCTGATCGTCGGAGGTCCGGAGACCATGAAGGTCGCCGGAAATCTGGTAGAGGAACTCATGCAGGACGGAGGCTACGAAGTCCAGACTCATGAGACGGGCGGTGCCACTTTCAAGAACCTGGAACCTCTGCTCGAACATGCCAAGGAGATGGATGCCGGATTCCTTCTGGCAGTGGGAGGGGGCAGTAAGATAGATCTGTGTAAGATGGCTGCCAAAGAACTTGGCAAACCATTCATAAGCATCCCTACTTCCGCCGCACACGATGGGATTGCCTCCGGAAGGGCATCGATGAAAGGTGACCTTGGTCCGAAATCCGTTGATGCGGTCGTCCCTATGGCAATCATTGCCGATTCCGCGGTGATTGTCAAATCACCCTACAGGTTGTTGGCATCAGGATGTGCGGATGTGATATCCAATTCAACCGCACTCATGGATTGGGAGTTCGCCCGCAGACTCAGGAACGTCGAGTTCAGCCGATCCGCTTTTGCTTTGGCCGAATACTCTGCCCAGACCATAATTGATAATGCTGAATTCATAAGACCGAATTTCGAGGAGAGCGTCTGGATTGCCATAAGACCAATCATAATATCAGGCGTCGCAATGAGCGTTGCCGGTAGTTCACGACCTACCAGTGGGGCCGAGCATATGTTCTCACACGCCCTCGATATCCTTTATCCCAACGAGTCCATGCACGGGGAACAGTGCGGAGTGGGCTCGATAATGATGATGTACCTTCACGGAGGCGATTGGAAGCGCATCCGTGAGGCTTTGAAGTTGATAGGCGCACCCACCAGCGCCAAGGAGCTTGGCCTCAAGGGCGACCAGGTGGTCCATGCCCTCACCGAGGCCCACCGTATACGCCAGGATAGGTTCACAATCCTCGGCGACAACGGCCTGACGCAGGAGGCTGCAGAACAGGTCGCGACCATCACCAAGGTCGTTTAAGGAGGTATCAGTCAATGGTGTTGATCACACTAATCGGTTCAAGACAGGCTAAGGAGGGTTCCCGATTCGTATACATGGGCCCTCTTAGCGAATGCAAGGAATGCAAATTGAAGGGTGTCTGTCTCAACCTTGAGCAAGGGGTCCTCTACGAGATCACCGGATTGAGGGACAAGATCCACGACTGCGAGGTCCATGAGGATGGTGTCAGGGTCGTGGTGGTCGAAAAAAGACCACAACAGTTGACAATACCGGTCAAAGTGGCGCTGGAAGGCAGCACCATAACCTATGATCCTCCCAAATGTGATGAGCTTGGATGCAAGAACCATCGCAATTGTCACCCTATCGGCATGAAAGGCGGTATCAAGATAACCATCAATTCATTGGAAGGGGATGTGAAGTGCCCCGCAGGGCACCGTTTGGTACTTGCCAAGGTCGCTTGATGCTCAGCGGAAACTCTCTCCGGTTATCCTCTCGAACATGTCGACGTAGAGGTCGCTGACCTTCTTGACCAGCTCATCAGGCAGAGGCGGTATGTCCGGCTCGGGGCGGCCTTCCTTGCGCGCGGCCATGAGCTCATCGAAGTAACCGGTGTCGCGGTAGTGACGGCGGACGAACTCCTTGGACAGCTCCTCGGAGTTTCCTCCAGTAGCATAGGAATCGCTGTCCCACCAACGGTCCTCATCCATGGTACCGAAGGTGTCGATGACCATCAGTTCGCGGTTCTCATTGTACCCGAACTCCTTCTTACCATCGACATGTATGAGCAGCCTCTCCTCGACCTCCTTGTCCATTATCTCATCGATCCTGAGCGCGGTGGAGACCATCGTGTCATACTCTTCCTTACTCAGGCTGGAGATTTCCAATGCTTCCTCGAGGTCGAGGAGACGGTCGACCTTCTCCAGTTTGGTCGTGACCTCCACATAAGGCTGTGGCAGTTTCTCTCCGTACTTGACGGTATGTCCCGCGGGGAAGCCCAATTCCTCCGGTTTGACCGAGCCGTCTTTGAGACGGTCCATCATCGAACCGGCGGCGTAGTGCCTGGTGATGACTTCCAAGGGGATAAGGAAGTTGACCGTGTCGGATGTGATCTTGTCATAATCCTCTATGACCTCGAAACGCTTGACCCTCATCCGGTTGGGGGGGATGTACTCAGTGAAATGGGTACGTATCCCATTGTTTTTGAGCAATTGGAACCATATCGCGGCAGTCCGGCAGAGGACTTCTCCTTTGAAGGGAATACTAGAGGGGATGATCTTATCGAAGACAGAGATTTGGTCCGTGAAAACGAACTCCAATGTACTTTGGTCCACCTCGTAGACCTCTTTCACCTTTCCGACACGTACGAGTTTCATTATCTGATGCTAAAATGAATGCATATAAAAATATTTCATTTGTAAAGGTAGAAAGAACGTTCAACCTTCAATGAAATCAAAGACGTAGTCAGCCCAATCCCTTTCGCCCAGGGCGATCTGTAGTTCAGGCGGAGTGAGCATCGGCCTTTTGTAAACTCCCGCATCATCTATGGAGACACGCGGACAGGCGGTGTTCACGAATGCATCGGCTTTGTAATGAAGCAGTGCCGCGGGAGATATCTCCTCGAGTACGAGTCTATAGGCCTTCCGTCCTTTGGACCTAATGAGGGAGACTGCCTCATCAGCCTTTTCCAATCTCCTCTGGCCGATCTTGCCGGATACGATGACCACGAAAACCTCGGCGTCACTGGCCTGGGTTATGGCACCGAACCTCTGACGCAGGAGACGGTCCCGGTACCCTTCCATGTCCCTCACCTCACCCCGCACCGGGTCCAGGACCAGTACCGGCCTTCGGGACCCCAGGGCGGCGGCGAGGGCGTGGAAGTTGCCTTCCCCTATGTACAGGAAACCGTCCACGGAAGAAGCAACCGACTCTGCACTGGTGTGGTTGCATCCCAGCACTTGCCCGGGATATGTTATGCGTCCATCACCCGCTCCTATGACAGCCTCACGACCCTGGGATTCCAAGAATGAGGCGGCTTGAGGCAGTAGGTCAATATACTGCAAGGTCGCCAACAATCCGACCCTGTCACCCAATAATGGCAACGCCTCTGTCAACAAATCCCCCAGACCTATGTCGGCCCTCATCTCCACGAAACGGACGTTGGCACCGACCTGCATCGAGGGGATCGGTGAATGGCCGAACTGAACAAGGGCATCGGCGTAATGCTCGAATCCCTGATGAAGGTCGCAGGCACCGTAACAGGGGTCGCCCAGAATAATGAAAGAAGCATCGGTGCGCTCAGTGAGCGCATCGATGATGCCCTGAGCCTGGGATTTTACACCCTCAGGGAACTGCAGGGCGACTTCAGACCAGCCATTGCCTTCGATCCAGGCACATAGCTCGTCCAAAGCGTAGTTGAACATCTCAGCTCAGAAGGTCCTTCCCCTTGTCAATCTCGATGTAGCATGTGGAGGGGATCTTCATGGATGCCTTCCACAATGCCTTCTTGGCCTGACTGAAGTTCTGGGGGTTGCAGCGTATGGTGATGACCTCTTGATCGTGCTCAACGCGGGCAGCGATGCCCACATTCTTGCCGAAGGAGTTCCTCATACCGCTGGACACACGGTCGGCACCGGCGCCGGTGGCGAGCTTGTTCTCCCTCAGGACCTGATGGGGATAAGGTTTCACCTTGAGGTGGTAGTTGGCAACGCCCACCTGTTTGTTCATGACCCTGTTGGCGGCAATACGGCAAGCCTCCAGGGCGGTGTGCCTGACCTGCACACGGGTCGTGACCCGCAGCGAGACCTGGACTGGGAACTCCTCTTTAGCGTTCCCCATGTCGAACTGGTTAATCCTCGAGTTCGGGACTCCACCCATGTACTTCCTGCGAGTGAAAGCCTGTCCCTTTATCTGCCTGTACATCACTGCGGGCTTCCTTGCCATCTGTATCA
>PWNH01000054.1 GCA_003557905.1 Methanomassiliicoccaceae archaeon
TGGTGCGGGGGGTGGGATTCGAACCCACGAACCCCTACGGGACGGGATTTCCTACAAACCCGTTGTCTTAAGTCCCGCGCCTTTGTCCAGCTCGGCTACCCCCGCTCTGAGTTTCGTATCCATCCGCCCTTGATTAAACTTCCCTTGGGCAAGTTAATTGTACCGCTTCACTAATCATATAAATATGGCTTATGAAATCCTCCGCGACGAGGATTTGGAGGAGATGTTGAGGAAGGTTTTCCGCAACAATCCAGTCCTTCGGTCCCAGGCAGCACTCTCGCGGGCATTGGCGGCTGAGCTTGACGGTCGGGGTCTAAGGGTCAGTGGGAACCGTCTTCGTCGCCTCGCGCTTGAGAGCGGGCTGGCGAAACTGGAGATAATCTACCGTCAATCCTGCAGGAGGCTAGAAGGGGACACCTGCCCGGTGTGCGCATCATCACTGCAGGACATAGAGAACAGTACTCTTGATGGAGGCACAGCGGTCATAGCCCGGGTCTGCATGAACTGTGATTTCAAGAGAGGTGTCCAGGACAGGGAGCCTGGCCGTTACGTATTCCATGCCAGGAAAGGATGAGAAATGAACGATGAAGAGATAAGGAGACGCATCTCCCTGCTCCGGGAGGCGATGGAGAGGTTGGATGAGAGTGTGGAACTGGTGGAGAACGCCACCCGTATGAGCCCGGTTGCCCAGAGGGCTTCCGATGACCTCATACCTAGGATGATGGAGTGTCGCGACTCTCTACAGATCGCATCCATGACCAACCTCATAAAGGACCTGGAGTACATGGGCGAGGACCATCCCATATGGACCCGGCCTTTGACCTCTGTCAAGTACATAGATCGTAAAGACTGAATTAAGCTTAATTATCAACAACTCGATGCCAGTTGGGATAAGATGAGGCTCTGGGATTTCACCAAGGTACGCGGCTCCTCGATCCAGTTGAGCGAGCGGATAAGCGCTGCAATGGGCCTCGAGGAGGGCAACCAGGTCTACAGTGTACTTTTCAAGTACGAGCAGGAGGGCAGTAAGAGCTACGAGCTCATACTCTCCGCTTTCGGACCTGACAGTTACCGGAACCTGTCCCATGTCACCATCCACATGCGTGATGAACCGGGAGCACTGGCCCAGGCCGCCAAGTTCCTTTCCGACCGGGGCGTCAACGTACTGAACTCGGTATCTTTGAGCGTCATATCCGATGTGGGGATGGTATGGAAGATACTGGTGGACCTCGGCTTCTGTTGTGAGTTGGACCTTATCGTCGAGGATTTCGTCAATCTGGTCAAAAAGGGTGATGGGCGGGTCAGCAAGTTGGACCATATAGAGGTGCAACGCTCTGAGATGAGTCGGATTTTCACCCGCGGAAGCTCCATACGGTCCGGTAGCGGTAAGATGGAGCAGCGTCGGGCGGGTCCAGACCCGCTTACTGACACTGGTTACTCCCTTCCAACATGTTTCCAGGAGATCCTCGGTGACGTGGAGGGTAACACCGTAATGATGGTCGCCGACCCGGACAATTGGCTTCTGACCGTGACATTCCTCCGCGATGACTCAAGACTGGTGAAGATATCCCTTTCCATCCCAGACAGTCCCGGCGCGATACACCGCGTTTCTGATTCCATGGCCTCCATGGGGATCAACCTTCTTTCCGTCTTCACAAAGGTCCAGATATACCATCAGAGGATGATCCTCGACGCAGTGGCTGACATAGGTCGCTGTGACGACCCCGACGGTATCGAGGCAAGGATACTGCATTCCCTGGCCCGATTGGACGGCGACTACGAACTCAAGGAATATTCCGCAGTGGAGTTGTGACCGGACACCATTTAAATATCCTGAACGGTCTTGGAATTTTGTCTGGTTTAGACCGTTATGAAGGTGATCTGCTGAAAGGTTCCGATGATAGGCTGATTCTGCAAGGTGCGTTGGATTTAGTTGACGGAGGCGGAGAAGGCCTGTCTGAGGACATGCTGATCGAACTGGGCATCCAAGATGGCATTGAAGGATTGTCGCAGGAGCTCCGCGGAAGAGGGGGGTTCCTACGACAGAGGCTCCATGGAGCCACGTTTGATAGGATGACCGAGAACCTGCTTTTTGATGACCATGACCGTAGAGGGGCCCTCGGAGCTTTGTTCAATATCGGAGCGGAAGGTGTCAAGAGGATATCGGCGGAGGTCGCCCTGTCCGTGCTCAACGATGCCGTATCGGGTAAGAAGGGTCGCCTTACCACTTTGAAGGAATCGCTGGAGGCCGTTTCCGATGGAAGCCCTTACGACCCGATCATCGATGCCTTCGTTGACGGTCGGATCCCCGGTGTCGCCATAAGCATCGGATCTTCCGATGCTGTGGGATCTTCCGCTGATGTTCTCAGGGATGCGGGATACATCTCGGTTAATGACGGCTTGTCGGAGCGAGCGAATCTGGATTTCCTCGGCATCGATGACGGACTATGGCGGATGGAGGGGATGGGGGACGCCTTCAGATTCTCACTGGAGCTCTCCGAGGCCGCTGGTGGACCTGACAGGATCAGGATTGTGATGGTGACTGACGATCCTGCCATCGCTATGGCATCGTCATCGATGGGATTCGCCACGGTCCACAGCCCTGACGGGCTCACCGAAGTTGAGGAGGCCTTCCTCCTAGGTTGCGCCAAGGACATCCTTGGGGGCAGGGTGGTCCGCGAAGCCTCCGAGTTACTGACAGATGAGGGTTCAAAACCCTCCTTGGAGAATCTTATTAGTGATGCGTTGCTGGGATCCAGGATAGTCACCGAGATTGCGCTGATGAGACTTGATGCGATGGGTTCGCGGAACGATATCCTGCATTATCCTGAAACGGGATACGGACTGCCTACATTCACCGCCTGGAGGGGCGAGACGGAAATAACCGTCGCATATGGTGCCGAACTGCTGCGCACAATGCTCGAAGATCTTGCTGAGAGCGGAGGTCTGGAGGAGGCGTTGCAGGCCGGGGAGGTCGCGATGTACGCCTGCGAGCTCATCGAGGCCCTGAGATATCTGCAAAGACCTGAATTATATTCTCAGGAAGGCCGGGGCTTCATACCGGATAGGGTCTTGAGGGAATTAGGGCTGTCATTCGTTGACGATAGCATTCCGGGCTGTGCACTGATGATGGGCAGACCAGCTGGCGGCGACTTCATCAGGGCGATGGTCCGGGATTGTCAGAACAAGGGGATGTTGGTGATCGTCGCTGACGAAGCAGAGAGGATGCTGAGGGAATCCGGTGTCAAGACCGGATGGGACCGTATGCTGTATCCTGTCGGCGATTGCACCTCTATAGTCCATGCCGTCAATTTCGCATTGCGCGCAGCGCTCTCGTTCGGGAATGTCGCTCCCGGGGACAGGGGGCGTTTGAGCGCCTATCTTGAGAAGAGGCCGAAAGTCGTTGTCCTGCACATGGGCCCTCTGGATCCGATACGTTCAGCACTGGCATTCGCCGCAATTATGCATAAGGCGGTCATCGTGAGCGACCATCCCGTCCCTGAGGTACCCGACCTCCTGGAAATGAGGAAAGAACCGGTGTCCATGGTACAGAAGGCCATGGAGATGAGGGGCATAATGGTACAGTCCTCAGGTGTGGATGTGCCTGTGGCCTATGGACCGGCGTTTGAGGGGGAGGTCATCCGCAAACAGGATTCTCGGATAGAGATGGGCGGCGGCCGTTCCGTCTCCTTCGAACTCCTGGTGAACCGTGATGAGGATGAGGTGAAGGACGGCACTGTAACCTTGGTCGGGGACGACCTTGATGCCCTTCCTGCCGGAGGCACCTCTCCGTTCGCTTTATTGATAGAGGTGTACGGTAAGAGGATGGAACCCGACTTCGAGGCCGTGTTGGAACGCAGGGTGCATCAATTCCTGAATTATGCCGAAGGCCTGTGGCACACAGGACAGAGGGACCTGAACTGGATCAGGGTCAGCAACGAGGCCTATGACGCAGGACTGAGGCTGACCCATATAGGCGATGTTCTCGTGGACCGTCTGAAGAATGAGTTCGGAGGCATAATCAGCAGAGTCCAGGTGACCATCGTCACAGACGGGCAGGAGGTCGATAGGATACTCGAGGAGGCGAGATCCGTCTACAGGGAGAGGGACGATAGGATGGCCGGGTTGAAGGATTCCTCCGTCGACGTGTTCTACACCTGCACACTGTGTCAATCATTCGCGCCCGACCATGTTTGCATAATATCGCCGGAGCGCCTTGGCCTCTGCGGAGCCATCAACTGGCTGGACGCCAAGGCCAGCAACCGTATATCCTCCCATGGTCCCAATCAACCGATCGACAAAGGACGGCCCATCGACGAGGCCAAAGGAGAATGGGAGGGTCTGAACGATATCGTCTCCGGCCTGAGCAACTCCAAGGTCGAAAGGGTATGCATGTACAGTCTGATGGATGCCCCCATGACCTCCTGCGGATGTTTCGAGGCCATAGTCGCCATGTCATCGGACATGCAGTCGGTCGTCATCGTGGACCGCGAGTACACTGGCATGACCCCAGTGGGCATGAGGTTCTCCACCCTTGCCGGTTCCATCGGAGGGGGGCGTCAGACCCCGGGCTTCATGGGCATAGGAAGAAAATATATAACGAGCGATAAGTTCTTGGCAGCCGAAGGAGGTCTGGCGCGGGTCGCTTGGATGCCCAAGGGGCTGAAGGAGAGGCTGGGGGACGAGATACATGCCCTTTCACTGCAGATTGGTGAGCCCGACCTCCTGGAAAAGATAGCCGATGAGACCGTCTGCGAGGATGCCGCCGGTCTGTTGGAGTGGATGCAGAAGGTGGGACATCCCGCTCTGGGGATGCCGTCTCTGTTGTGAAGGTGATTGATATGGCTAAGGTGCCGATGCCGAAGGAGAAGTGGAGCGGGGCCGTGGGAAGCATGGCCCTCGGGGATGGTAGTGTCAGTTTGGGAGGCGTCAAGGGGATGCCTTTCCTTTCCTTTGAGGACCCTCAGAAGCACCGCCCCCTCTTGGCCGGTGAGGTCGTAGATGACATCAGCGACTTCCCGTCGATAGTGTTGAAACAGTTCGGCACCTCTGCTGAGGACCCGGTCTCCTGGGCGATGGAATGGAAATCCAAAGGGGCCGATCTGATATGCCTCCGTCTCCTGAGCACGGACCCGGAGAGAAATGACACCGCGCCCGAGAAGGCGGCTGAAATCGCCAAGAAGGTCGCCGATTCTACCGGCCTTCCCTTGATAGTTTACGGATCCGGCATCGCCGAAAAGGATGCCGCGGTGATGGAGGCGGTCGGTAAGGCCTTGGAAGGCCACCGTTCCATCCTGGCGTACGTCGAGGAGGACTCCTACAAAAGGATGGCTTCCACTGCGGTGGCCCATAAGCACGCCGTTCTGGCGTTCTCCAATCTCGACATCAACCTCGCCAAGCAGATGAACATACTGCTGAGCGACTTCGGTGTGGATCGTGGCGACATCGTAATGGACCCTCTCATGGCACCGTTGGGTATGGGTCTGGAGTACTCCTATTCCGTGAATGAGAGGATAATGCTCGCCGCCCTTTCCGGTGACCGGATGCTGCAGGTGCCGATGGTCTGCGATGCCAGTCAGGCCTGGCAGGTAAGGGACTGCTCCGAGGAGGATGACGCCCTGGGCGATGCGGCCGAGAGAGCGGCATGGTGGGAGTTCGCGACCGCCCTCGCCGCACTGCTTTCAGGAGCAGACGTCCTGATCGTCAGAGGGGCGAAGGCCATGGACCTCATCCAAGAGGCCGTCAATGATATGGGAGGCCACGCCTGATGCCCACCGCCATCGAGTTCTTCAAATTCCTGCCCAAGACCAACTGCGGGGAGTGCGGTCACCCCACCTGTCTGGCCTTCGCGATGCAACTGGCGAACCAGAAGGTTAGCATCGATGCCTGTCCCTATGTGGATCCGAGCGCCAAAGGTAAACTGGAGGAGTCCAGCGCCCCACCGGTTAGAGGATTCAACGTTGGAGTGGGTGAAAAAACCGTACGGATGGGCGATGAGACCGTGCTCTACCGGCACGAACGCAAGTTCGTCAACCCCACCGCTTTTGCGGTAACCGTGACCGACACCATGACCGCCGAGGAGATCTCGGCCACTGTGGCACACTACTCGTCGATGGTCTTCGAAAGGGTCGGTATGGAGTTCAGGCTGGACATGTTCACTCTCCGTGACGGGACCGGTGACCCGGATTCTTATGTCAAGGCGGTCAAGTGCCTTAGCGAAAACACCGATTGGCCCATAATACTGTTATCGGATGATCCCGAAGTCATACGCCCCGCAGCCGAACTCATCAAGGAACGCAGGCCTCTGATCTATTCCGCCGATAGGTCGAACGTCGAACAGATGGCCTCCATGGCTGCTGCTCTGGGCCTTCCCCTCGCACTCAGGGATGACACCTTGGACGGGATGGCGTCCCTGGTGGAAGATGCCAAGAAGGCGGGTGTTGAGGACCTCATACTCGACCTTGGCTCGGCCAGCATGAAACAGGTCCTGGAGAACAACACCGCCGCCAGAAAGGTCTCCCTACGCCGGACCTTCAAAGGTCTGGGATACCCTCTGATGAACTGCGTCGGAAGCGGGGAGCGGGCGGTAATGAGGGCCATGCTCTCCGTCATGAAGTATGGCAGCCTCGTCATATTCGAATCCATAGAGGCGCAACAGGCACTTCCCCTGATGACCCTGAGGCAGAACATATACACCGACCCTCAGGTGCCCATACAGGTCAAGGAGGACCTTTATCCGATATCCGACCCCGATACCGCATCACCGGTCCTGTTCACAACCAACTTCTCCCTGACATATTTCACAGTCAGGGCGGACATAGAGAAATCACGCCAGCCGGTGTGGCTTCAGGTGGTGGATACAGAGGGGCTGTCGGTGCTGACGGCCTACGCCGCCGGAAAATTC
Source organism: Methanomassiliicoccaceae archaeon (assembly GCA_003557905.1). Taxonomy (GTDB): domain Archaea; phylum Thermoplasmatota; class Thermoplasmata; order Methanomassiliicoccales; family Methanomethylophilaceae; genus PWHV01. Next base: position 6,905 of record PWNH01000054.1, read on the forward strand.
GGACCCGAGCATGTCTCCGCAGCGTTGGAGGCCAGCGGTGCCTTGCAGAAGTCGGATGGTCCGATAGTCACACCCGGCATGGTGGCGAAACTGAGCGGTAAGTTGGAGGAGGCTTTGGGCCGCAAGGTCCTGGTCGGCCCTATGGAGTCTGGTTCCCTACCGAAATTCCTCAAGGGACTGAAAGGATGATCCGGTCGCACAGGCGAGCAACGGCCTTGTAGGCCGCGGACTGTTCCAGGCCTGAAAGAGGCATGCCGTCCATGTTCAAAGATCTGATCCCATTCTCGAAGGGGACGAAGGCATAGTCCTTCATTCCCATCGATGCCAGCCGCTCACGCAGTGCTGGCCTCATGTCATCGGTCACCGAACTGACCACCAGGATTTTTCTGGTGGCATCTATGCCCAGATCATCCGCGAGCCCCATTATCCTCGATGCCGCCCGAAGACCGGCCATGCCGGGGTCCGATACCACCAACAGAGCGTCGACACCACTGACCGTACCCCGTGAGATGTGTTCCATCCCCGCCTCGTTGTCGATCACCACATGACGATATGATTCGGACATCATCGACAGGACGTCACGCAGCACGGAGTTGGCGAAACAGTAGCACCCCGGACCCTGTGGCATCCCCATCCCGATAAGGTCGACTCCTTCACCCTCTACCAATGCCTCCCGGGCCTTCACGGCCATGACGTCATGTTTGGCCACGCCTTCAGGGACCTCCCTGAGGCTGGAGAGGGCACCGGAAAGGTCCAGGCCGGCATCCATGCCCAACTTTTCACCGAGGTTGCTGTTGGGGTCGGCATCTATTGCCAACACCGGAGGCTCCACTGTTGCAAGATGCAACGCCATGAGACTGGACAGGGTCGTCTTTCCCACGCCCCCCTTTCCGGCCACAGCTATGATGGTCATGACAGCGAGTGTCTCTCCTTCATGGCCTTCGACAATCCGCTCAGTAGCTCCAGGACACCAGGCACGACCTCGGCCTCAAGACCCCCCAGCCCGCATTGTGGCGTGAGTAGGCACCGGCGGTGCAGGAGGTCCCTGTCCAACCCCTTGTCGACCAAGGCGGAGATGTGTATGTCCATCAGCCTGACGAGATTGTCGACCGTCTCTATGGCAACGCCCTCCTCAGTGTTGGGGACTATGCCCCATGCCAACGTGCCGCCGCGTTCCAGGAATATGGCCGTGTCCTCCGGGTACAGTGATATTGTGTGACCGTAGGCATAGGCGTCCAAGGACAGTATATCGACATCGGTCGACATCACCATGGGCCAGTCGGTGTTGCCACAACAGTGGATCGCAGTGTGTGCATCCACCCCTTCCATGGCCTCGTTCATCCAGGCCACCGCATCCGGTTGTGATATGCTTGCGAACGGCGTCCCCAGCATAGTCAAGGTGGGCTCATCGAAGAACAGGATGGGGTTGGAGTTCTTACGCCCCAGCTCACGTGCCTGCCATCGGGCCATCATATTGACGTTCTTACGCACTATCTCTCCGTATGTCTCATCGTATATGACCGCCCGGCCGTCCTGGTCGAATATCTGCAGTCCCTCGCTTATAGGGCCGGTGACTTGGCCTTTGATTCCAACGAAACCCTCCAGATCCCTATCCAGCAATTCGTAGAGACCGCCGAAGAACTCCTCCGGGTGGCGATAGTAGTCGATGTCCTCAGAAAGAAGGGCTGTGTAGAAATCCATGGGATCATAGTCGTTAAGGTCGACGGTGATGGATTTCTGTTCCCCATCTATCCGAATCCCCGGTAAGGTAACCCCTGTCTGGGCATACATGTTCTCGGCATAACCCCGCGACGGCAACTGTGGCCAAGCAGGTACGTCTATGCCGCTGGAAAGGATCAGGTCTATAGCCTCCGCTGCATCCTTGTGCGGCAATGACCCGATCAGTGTGGCTGAGCAGTTCCAATCCATCGTCGAGCTATTCCGCTGCCCCCTATTAAAGACTTCGAGACACCGAGGAGGGGAACAACGATATGTCCGTGTGGGGTAGGAATAAGGCGGACGAGTACTCATCGAAGAACGCCGCATCGTTGCTTAGGTCCAGATAAGTCATGCGGGGGACCAGCTCCGCCATCCCATCCCTCATTGATCGACACATCAGAACGGATTTGGCCCCGGCCAGCGCAGCGTTGCCGATGAACTCGAACCTGTCATGGGGCAGATCGGGCAGTAAGCCTATCGCTATGGCGTTGTCCAGGTTGATGTGGCGTCCGAAACCTCCGGCGATCAGCACCCGGTCCAGATCCTTGAAGTCCATCCCCAGGTTCTTCAATAGGCTTCTGCCCGCGGCGAATATCGCCGCCTTGGTGCGCATGATGCTCTGGATCTCACTCTCGGATATTGTCAGACCCTTGCTGGATGGTATGATGAGACGGCGGGTGTCATCGTCATCCGTGATCACGTCACCATCGGCGAACCTGCCGTTCTTGTCCAGTCTGCCATCAAGGAACAGTTGGGCCACCAGGTCTATGAGGCCGGAACCGCAGAACCCCATGGGTTCTACGTCACCGATTGTGCCGAGCCGGAACTCCCCGTCCTTAATGCTGACAGTCTCCACCGCACCCGGGCAGGCACGGGTGCCACACTCCATCTCCCCGCCCTCGAACGCGGGTCCTGCTGATGAGGAGCATGCTATCAGGAACTCTTCGTTGCCCAGCACGACCTCCCCGTTCGTTCCGACATCTATGAGCAGAGTCAATCGAGGGTCTGAATGCATTCCGGAATGCAGTACATCGGCGGTCACATCGCCTCCTACGTAAGACGACAGGCAGGGGATGACCACGACCTCGGCCCGGGGATTGATGTCAAGACCTGAATCGGTACCGGTCAGGCGGTTGTGATTGACTAGGGGGAGATAAGGAGGATTCCTTAGGGGGGAAGGGTCCACTCCGAGGAAGAGGTGTCCCATGACTGTGTTGGCAGCCACTGTGGCTGCCATCACCATCTTGCCGCTGTAGGCCTCCCTCATGTTGGATATCATGCCGTTTATGGTCTTGAGCACGAGGCCACGTAGCCTCTCGGTACCTCCCTCGGCGGCGTATTCCATCCTACTCAGAACGTCTTCGCCGAACAGGACCTGATTATTGTAATCGCTGAAGGTTCTGACCTCCGATCCATCGCTGAGGTCAATCAGCGTCACGGCAACCGTCGTCGTCCCGATGTCGATGGCCAGGCCGAACCCTTTATCCGCAAGAGGACTGAACTGGCAATCGCGCAGAGGGCTGTGGTCAACCGTGGCGCTTATACTCTGCTCTATAGGGGAGCTCACCATAACAGCACAATCCCCCTCGATCGAAGATACGCATGCCAGACGTACCCCCGCCTCCCATTCGGAGTTCTTGAGTTGGTCCTTGCCGTCCGGTCCTGTGACGCCAGTGACCGACACCTTGCATTTCCCGCAGCGACCTTGACCGGCACAGGGCAGAACTATGTCGACACCGGCGAGGGTGGCGGCCTTGATTATCGAATCCCCGTCCTCGACTTCGACCGTGACGTTCTGGGGAAGGAAAGTGACCTTGCGCTGCATGACTGGTTATCCTCAACGGGATTATTTATGATGTGCTAGCGAAAAACGATATATCCTCTATGGTATCAATGGGCATGAAGGTCGCGGGTTTCATTAAGACCTCTCTTCTCGATTGGGACGGGAATATCGTGTCGACCGTTTATCTGCCGGGATGCAACTTCCGTTGCCCATTCTGTCACAACCCCGGTCTTGTCGGGGGCGTCGCCGATGATGAACTGATCGAATGGTCGCAGGTGGAGGAATATCTGCGCGAGAACCGGGACTTCCTCGACGGGGTCGTGGTGTCCGGTGGTGAGCCGACTCTGCATCCCGACCTTGTCCCCATGCTGAAAGCCATCAAGGCCCTCGGCCTGAAGGTCAAATTGGACAGTAACGGCACCAGGCCCGAGGTCCTCGACGACCTTATCGGAGCGGGTCTGATCGATTTCGTGGCCATGGACATAAAAGCCCCACTGGACCATCGTTACGACCAGTTGTGCGGCATCGCGGGACAGGCAGATAAGGTGAGGGAATCCGTAAAGGTGGTCATAGGGTCCGGAGTCGACCATGAGTTCCGTACCACTGTAGTCCCCATAATGATCAAGGAGGAAGATGTCGAGGACATCGCCCGATCGTTGAAGGGCGCTAGACGTTACGTCCTGCAGCAATTCCGTCCCAAGGTCACCCTCGACCCCAACCTCGGGGCTTTGGACCCTTACGCGGTCAGCGTCATACGTAAGATGTCCAAAATAGCGGGTGAACACGTGAACAACGTCAGGGTCCGTGGCGTCTAGGACAGGAACTCCGACAGTCGCGCCCTTGTGGCCGGGGATATGCAGTTGTTGCTGCTGTTCACGTAGACAACATCGGTCTTGACCTCTTCCAGGAATCTCTCCACCTCTTCCTGCACATCGGAGAACACCCCGGCACTGATGCCGGTCTCGCACCCATGGACCAGTTCCAAGGCGTTATCCATGTCACGGGCGGTCTGCACCGATAGGAATGGCAGTGAATGGTCGATGGTGTTGAACTCGTGATCATCATCCAGACCCAACAATATGGCGGGACGGACGTATTCCCCATCGTTGAGGAAACCATCTGTCAGTGCCTTCCCCCCATAGGCCACGTTGGCAGCGAGTTCTTTCACAAGGCCGAGGAACTCATCGGTCCTCTGAGGCGATGCCAGTGGCCCTGTACCCACTGTGCTGTCGGCGGGGTCGCCGACCGTGAAGGTCTCAGCAGCCTTCATCAATGCCTTGAGGAAGGGTTCGAAGTTCCTCTCCAACACGATGACCTTGGAACAGGAGTCCATCCTTTGGCCGCTGTAGGAGAACGCGGATTCGACGATCATCTCAGCTGCTGCCGCCAGGTTCTTGTAGGAAAGCACGACCGCGGGGTTCATGCCCTTGATCTCCGCCACGAACCCCAGGTCGTCATCTACATGGGTGAACATCGCCTCGTCCACCAGCTCCCCGGATCCGCATACGGCGATCCCTGCTAGGTCGGGATGGTCCATCAGATTCCGACGCATGTCCCCCACCGGGTCCGTTGCCAGACTCAAGGCCCCGGTCAATGGGCCTTTTGCAATGGCGCCGTAGGCCATGTACAACGGCATGGGGCATTCGGAAGGAGGGACTATGATGACGACATTCCCCGCCAGAATGGCGGCCATGGCATATGCCAGTGGTCCCGCCAAGGGGGAGTTGTAACTGGAAAGAACGGCCCAGACGCCCATGGGCCTCCCCTTGGGTTCACCCTCCGCCTCATCCAGGATATCATCCATGACATCGAGTAGGCGGTCGACCTCGAACAGCGCCTCCCTCTCTGTCATACCTGCGCTTATGGATATTGTGGCTGCGAGACGGTAACGGTTACGTTCCAATATGTCAGCGGCCTCAGATACCATTTCGATCCTCTTCTCCATAGGGATGGAGGACCAGTCCTTGAAGGCCTGTTGCAGGTTGGGCATGACCGCATCGGGAAGGTCGGCCTCGCTCTGTTGGAACCTTCCGAACTGGATGCTATGGTCGATCGGACTGCTGACAACGTAATCCTTGGCCGATGCGAACTTTATCCCCGCTATCCAGTTGGGATAGTCCATCTTGTCGATGTTTAGTATTGAGTTGAATGCTGTGTCGAATTTGTTCTTCCGGTCCAAGGGGCTGTCGTTCTTGTTCATATCCATCACGCGCCCCTCTAATCGGGATTATCGCTTAATTGTTTTTGCTGTGGCGGGATTCAGTGACCGTCATTAATTAATACAGGATTCCCTTTTTTCCCCTCACGGGCTCGTGGTCTAGGGGTTATGACGTTGCCTTCACACGGCAGAGACCGCCGGTTCAAATCCGGCCGAGCCCACCATAACACATCCGTTTCTCAAGAATAAGAAAAAAGTTGGAAGGGGTTTCTCTTATGGTCACTCCTCGAGTTCCGGGCCATGCGCCAGGGACAGGAAGTTCTCAACGTCCCCGACATCATCGGTGAACAGACTGACCACGGTACCCATTATCAGGGCTGCGGGCAGACTGTACAATGCCGGGTTGACCAGGACAGGTATGCCCATGAGATCGTCCATCCCGTACAGCCTGGCGATGACGAAAATACCCGATATGAGTATACCGGTCAATATCGTCGCCAGAGCACCCTGGCTGGTGTATCTTGCCCACCAGACCGAGAGGAACAGGACGGGGAAGAACACACTGGCGGCTATACCGAAGGCCAGAGTGACCAGGTAGCTGACGTTCTGATCGGCCAGGCCTATAGCGAAGACGACCGCTATGAAACCGGCGACGACGATGGACAGCTTGGCGACCATGACCTGGCGCTTCTCATCGGCACGCGGGTTTATGACCTCCTTGTAGAAGTCATGGGTGACCGAGGTACCGATGGTTATCAGCAGACCAGCGACGGTGGACAGGATGGCGCAGAAAGCACCGCCTATCGCAACGCCGAGCATGATGTTGCCTCCAACCATCTGACCCAACAAGGGAACGGCCATGTTCTGGGCTATCGACGCCTCACCGGCGAGGAAATGCCCCATCAGGTCGGGGTACAGCAGGTACATGGCGGCCAGTCCGACGAAGGTGGCCATCATGTAGAAGGTACCGACGAGGAACAGGACACCCAGTGTGCTGGTCCGGGCATCCTTGGGCTTCTCGACCGTGAAGTACCTTATCAGGACGTGGGGCAGACCGGCGGTACCGAAGACCAGACCGATCGCCAGCGCCATGGTGTTCATCCATCCGGTCGCGAAGACACCGGGCGTCA
>PWNH01000111.1 GCA_003557905.1 Methanomassiliicoccaceae archaeon
CCCTTTTCAAACAGGGCAATGATTCGAACTCTGGAGAAGCAGAAGCAGGAAGCGATGAACAAGGTCTTAATCCCTTTTCAAACAGGGCAATGATTCGAACGGTAATCCAGTGTGCACTCCGCGACCTCCAGGCGTCTTAATCCCTTTTCAAACAGGGCAATGATTCGAACCAGTTGCTCAAGTGCAATGCGATCCAGCACGCGAGTCTTAATCCCTTTTCAAACAGGGCAATGATTCGAACGGCCTATCACACGCCAGACCCGCTCGGCACCGAGGTCTTAATCCCTTTTCAAACAGGGCAATGATTCGAACAAGGAGGCTCAAATGAATAACAGAATCCCAGCATCGTCTTAATCCCTTTTCAAACAGGGCAATGATTCGAACTCCATGCCGCCCGGAACAACCCAAGAGGCGATGGTCTTAATCCCTTTTCAAACAGGGCAATGATTCGAACCCTCAAGTCTCGCGACGTGGGGTATCTGGTGCAGGTCTTAATCCCTTTTCAAACAGGGCAATGATTCGAACGAGGACTCCCTCGACATTCCTGGGCGTTCGCCGTCTTAATCCCTTTTCAAACAGGGCAATGATTCGAACGCGATCGACGCCGAGCCGGTTTCGGCAACGGTAGAGTCTTAATCCCTTTTCAAACAGGGCAATGATTCGAACCAAGCCTGAAACAAGACCTCGGGGTCTGGGAAAGTCTTAATCCCTTTTCAAACAGGGCAATGATTCGAACGGTAATCATCACCCGCCATCCGGCGCTGGTCCAGCTGTCTTAATCCCTTTTCAAACAGGGCAATGATTCGAACCCAAGTGCCACGCGCTCCAGCGCGCCATACGCGCGCGTCTTAATCCCTTTTCAAACAGGGCAATGATTCGAACTCTAGCATGGTGAAAACTGCCGTTCAATCAGCAAGCTGTGCGGGGCTTCAGTCAACTTCATCATCGTCTCCGGAGTTTGCCTCATAGGTGGCCAGGTCAACAGCCTGTTTCTCATTTTCGATCAGCCAGATGGCGTCGGGCATCTGGCCCGGGCCGTACCAGCGATACCACGGGTTCTCTCCCAGAGCATACAGCCGCACGTCGTCTACGGGGGCGATGAGTTCTTCCAGTTCGGCGGCCAGGGCATGGGCCTGCGATCGGCTCAGACGCGCGCAGAACACCGAGTACTGCAGCGGCAGGGCCTGTTTCGACACCAGGCGATGCACCCGCGCCAGGCGCCGCTTGCAACGGATATCGTAGGCGATCAGCCAGCGGCGTACCGGGTCGCTCATGGCCCCAACTCCGCCAGCGTGATGTGCAGGGTGCCGTTGTATTGCACAAGGTCGGCGCGAAGTGCGCGCTCGACGAAACCGGGCAGCGCGGCGGCACGATCCGGCAGCACCAGTTCTTGTTTCAGCATCAGCCGGCGCGCCTCGAGCCGAAACAGCCGGCCGATTTGTGCGCGCAAACTGATGCCGCGCACTGAACCTGCCATGGCCGACCTTTCCAGCTTGCCACTGGTGAAGAACTGGCAAGCCATGAGATCCAGCGCCAGATCGAAACGGCGCACGATCGCGGCATCGCGCATGGGCGCACAGTGAACCCGGAACTGGTGCTCGAGCTCGCCCAGGATGGTTTCCGCCGACACCGCCCCTGGCTGTCGTCCCGCTCCATGCAGGTACTTCGCAGCGATGGCATGCCGCCGGCTTTGGTACCAGTTGCGCAGCCGCTGCGATCCGCCGGGGCTGTTGAGCAAGCCGACGATCAGCAGGTCGAGCGGATGATGCCGGGCCCGCCAGGGCTGCAAGGTGCCGGTGATGGCTTCCTTCCTGTCGACAAAGATGACCGGAACCCGGTGGTGAAGACACAGTTCGATGGCCTCCTGCCCCCAGCAGGCGCGCGGCCCGCTGACCACCCGCAGCAGGTGACGTGGAGAGAAGAGACGCCGGGCCTCTGCGCTGACCTGAACCGAGAGCGAATTGAACTCCCTGCCGATTGCGGTCACGCGCGCCAGTCCCAGGTAGAGGTCGGTGCGCCGGCACCGGCGCGGCCCGCCGTCACTTCCTCCGATCCGCTCGGCTGGAACGCTCATGACCGGTTCTTCCGGGCGATGCGGGCCAGGCCACGGGCGTAGCGCACCAGCCGGCGTACCGGCTCACGCGACCATTCGCCCCAGGCCCTGTAGAAGCGCTCGCGACCGGCCTTGGCCAGGCGACAACCCTGCTCGTCATCCTGGCCGAAATCACGTGCCCGGATGGTCTGTGAACGGAACAGCTCGGCAACCCAGGCGTGCAGTTCGGGGCGCAGGGGTTCGACCAGGTCGCAGGCCAGCGCCGGCCGGCCATGGGCGAGTTCATGATAGAACCCGATATACGGATCGAGCCCGCAACGCCAGGCCGCGCCGGTGGCTTCGGCGACCAGCAAGGTCGCCCCCAATGAAACCAGGGCGTTGGCCGGGTCGCGCGGCGGGCGCCGGTTGCGACCGGCAAACCCGGCCGACTCAGGCAACAGCTCGGCCAGCAGCCGGAAATCCTGGCGGGCCAGATGGCCTTCCAGTCCGCGCAGGGCATCGACGTTCTGAACGCAGCCGAAACCATCGCTCATATCGGCCAGTGATTGGCCAATGGCAACAAGCGGGCGGCGTAGTGCCGGATTGTCCTCCAGCGCCTGGCGCTGTCGTCGACGCAGGTTTCGCCAGCGGCTCCTGATCAGCAAACGCGCCAAGCGCAGACACAACGCCGGATCTTGTACCAGCGCGAACTGGCCCAGGCGGATGCCGGCATCCTTGTGGACCGAGGGCATCAGCACTCCGGCCAGCTGGTGCCGGCGCGGCGAGAACAGCAACAGGGGAATGCCGTGATTGCCCAGCGCGCACAGCAGGCGGCTGGACAACTCGATGCCGGCATGCACGACCATCCGGTCGAGCAGCTTGATTGGCACATGGCGCACGGGCTCGTCAGGTACACGGATGGCCAGTCGCCCACTGGTCAGGTCGAGCTTTGTGTCTCGTCGGTCAATGATCAGCAGACTCATGGCTCAACTCACCAGCATCACATCGTCACGAGCGGGGGGCACCGCTGCGCCCAGGCAGATCACCGGCCAGCGGGGATCCAGGCGCAGCACCAGCAGGCAATCGCTGTCTTCATCCAGCAGGGCAGAGAGATGGCTGCACACCGGATTTCGTTCACCGGCGGCCATCCAGCACTCGTAGGCCGAATACTGCCCGCCGGCGGCAAACAGCACGGCATGCTCCCGCAGCAGTTGCCGGCGGCGGTCGTCGGTGACATCCCAGGCCACCAGGTAAAGCTGACGATCGGGCATCTCGAAACTCCTGTGTTTGTCGTGGAGTTTCTTGATAATCGACCGGATTCTCAAAACGTGAGAAACCCAATAAAATCAATCACCTGAGCATTTTTTGCTGTGGGGAATCGTGCCAACCCGAACAGACCGTGACGGGGATCACAAAATCACGCATCCAGCCTGCCGGGTGGCTCCCCGCCATCAC
>PWNH01000138.1 GCA_003557905.1 Methanomassiliicoccaceae archaeon
CCATACTGGCCGTGGGGGCGGTGGTCGTGGGTCTACCGGCGGCCTTCGTGTTCGCCGATTTCCTCATCGGCATCTATCAGGAGGTGGTGATGTACTTCCCCATCGCCTACACCATGTTCGGTATCGTCTTCACCGTCGTTCTGGGACTGTTCTTCACCATGGCAGCCGCCATCGTACCCATACGGCATGCTAACAAGGTGGACGTGGAGAAGGTCATCCGCGAGAGGACATCGGGCTGATCGCAAACATCTTTTCCTCATCTTCTTTCCTTATCGAGACTGCGATACTAAAACTGGGTTTTATTCTAACAAACATAATTTTACCATCGGCGGTGAACAAACCGATTTATATAGGACTATTATTGAAATCGTTCAACGGAGGAATCAGGATGTCCTTGGTTGAGATTAGCAGCGTTAACAAAGGCTATCGTTCAGGAGGGGAGTTCACCCCGGTACTGAGTGGTCTGAGAATGGATGTGGCCCGGGGAGAGATGATAATCATCATGGGCCCCTCCGGAAGCGGCAAGACCACATTGATGAACATACTGGGCGGCATAGATGTGCCTGACAGCGGGCGGGTGGAGATAGACGGCGAGAACATCGCCCGGTACGGTCCCGTGGAACTTACGGACTTCAGGAGGCGGAAGGTGGGATTCATATTCCAATTCTACAACCTCATACCCACCCTCACCGCCAGGGAGAATGTGGAGCTTTCCTTGGAGACAGTCAGCAATGACCGTGAGGCTAACTCCGAACGCGCCGCACGTTACCTTGGATTGGTGGGGCTGGAGGACAAGATGGACAGTTTCCCGCAGGAGATGTCCGGCGGGCAGCAGCAGCGTGTGGCGGTCGCCCGTGCCCTTGCGAAAGAACCCATAATCGTTCTCGCCGACGAACCGACCGGGAACCTCGACGGCGCCCGCGAGGAGTCCATCATGGAACTCATGAAAGATATCCAGAGGGATCTGGGCATAACATTCTTCATAGTCACCCATAACGACAAGCTGAAGAAGTACGCCGACCGCGTCATGGAACTGGGGAACGGCATACTTGTGGAGAACGGTGATTGAGATGCGCACTCTGTCTTTGTCGGTCATGAGGAAGAACCGGCAGATGAAATGGCGTGTGATCGGTATCTCGCTCCTCATGGCCTGGGCGGCGGGGATGTTCTCCATGGGCCTCTACGGTGCCGAGGCGATGGATGCCAGCATCGAGGACCGTGTCGAGAATTTCAAGTTCCCTGACGCCTTCGTAACCATGGACGGTCTCAAGGACCGTGGGGACATGACCACGGTGATGGACGGCCTGGTATCCGACGGTGAGGTCGAGGCCTACCAGCTGAGACTTATTTTGGAAGGCCATTATCACCATGACGACAAACGTTACCCTGCCATCCTTGTCGGATTGGAGGACCCCTCTGATGATAGTATAAACCGACTTGAGGTCAGGGACGGTTCATTCTTCACCGATGTCAACGAGACCGTTGTCCAGGCAGGCATGGAGGAGGATGGTCTGGTCCGAGGTGAGGACGCACTGTTCACCGTCCTCGGGCAGGACCTCGTCCTTGAGGTCACCGGAATTGGCAGCAGCACCGAGTTCCTCATGGCCGGTGACGTCAGCCTAGGTGGCTTCAGTCTGCCCGGCGGAGTGGCGATAGCCTTTCTGCCTCTGGAGCAACTCCAAGCCTTGGAACAGGACGGTACGGCCATCGGAGACAAGGTGAACAGCGTCGCTTTCCTGGCTGACGACGTCGACGCGGTCATGGCCCAGCTGGACACGATCGGTGTCCGCGGCACCATACTGATGGCGGACCACCCCTCGATAATATTCCTCAGCGCCAATGCTGACGAGTGGCGGCTCATCCTGCCGGTCATATCAGGCCTTTTCCTTGCCGTTGGTGGTTTCGCCATACTGATGGTGTTCACTCGTGTGATCCAGAACGATACACGCTTCATCGGCGTCCTGATGGCCATGGGGTACAATCATCGTGAGATCATACGCAGCTACATGAGCTTCGGGCTTACCATCGCCATGATTTCCGGGGTATTGAGCGTCCTCTTCGGTTTAGGGATAACCTTTGGCATCATGGGGATTTTCGCGGATATGATCGGGGACATCGGTATTGTGATGCCTTTTGCGGTCATGCCCTTCATCTACGGCATAATCGTATGTTTCATATTCGTGTTCGCAGCCCTGATATGGCCTTTGTCAAAGCTCAAGACCCTAACCCCCAGTGAGGCTCTAGAGCATCACGATGAGGATAGTGTTTTCGTCACCTCCCGTCGCCACGGGAGGTCCAAGCTCACCACACTCGGGTTGAGGAACACCTTCCGCCGCCCCAAACAGACCTTCGCCACCATACTGGTGATAGGTCTGGCGATCGGGGTTACCGGTGCCTGGTATGTGGTGGGGGACTCATCGATGAGTTACATCATGGACCTCAATGAAGCGGACGAGTGGGATATAGAGGTCAACTTCGCCACCAACGTGCCATTGGCGGACATAGACGAATCGTTCCTAGGTCTCCCCAACGGAAGCACCGACTCCGTGATGGCCTTCAAATCATCGGGTGGTTCAGCCACTGCCGGCGATAGAAAGTCCGCGGTCTTGGTTTTGGCCAGCGACGATCTGGAATCCATCCGGAACTTCGATGTGGAGCAGGGAATCCTGAACACCTCCGGAGCCATGATAGCAGTCCCTCTGGCCGATGAATTGGGAATCGGACCCGGTGATGACATCATCCTGAACATCCCCGGTGGCCAGGTGACGCTTCCAGTTACCGCGGTCGTCCATGCCCTCGTGGAGACGATGGTGTACATGCCTCTTTCCGAGTCACCCGACCCGACAACGGTCAACGGCGCATTCCTGGTGCTCAGTGGCTCGGTGGCGGAGAACGATGTCCGGCAGGGACTCTACGACAACGACCAAATCACCAACGTGGTGTTCAAAGCGGATGTCAACGAATCCCTGAGGGAGATGGTGGACACGATGATGGAGTTCTTCTTCTCCTTCATGTACCTCAACGGCTTCATCGCTTTCATAATCGCGGCAGCGACTGTGACGGTGATAGCATCGGAGAGGGACATGGAGTACGCGACCATGAAGAGCCTTGGCATGAACCGCAGGGAGATCGCCAAACCCATACTCATGGAGATGGGTTTGCTCACCGCAGGCGCGGTGGCGGTATCGATCCCGGTGGCCTATGTGTTCGGAAACTACCTTGGTGACCTCTACGGACGCACCAGCATGTACTTCCCCATCACTCTGAGCATGGAGGCAGTCATATTCACCGTGCTACTGGGCGTGGTGTTCACCATGGCCGCATCCATCGTGCCTATACGCCACGCTTGGAATGTGGATGTGGAGAGGATGATACGCGAGAGGACCTCGGGCTGAGGAATCACTCTAAACCATTTTTATATCTCTTTCCGCCATAAACCCCTTACCATGGGGAAGGACGGGGATTTCAGATTCATTCATTGTGCC
>PWNH01000028.1 GCA_003557905.1 Methanomassiliicoccaceae archaeon
GACTTAGCTTAGACTGGCCAGAGCGGCTGACTGTAGTGGGTTACCGGGAAGACCGGTGCAGCCGCCGATATCAGCAGATCCCCAGTTCAAATCTGGGAGTCGGGACCATTCTTCTCTATCTCAACATTTTGAGTCTGAGAGTCGCCATTTATCACTTTGAACCAATCGCGGAATGTTTAATGAAAACGTAACGGATGGTGAGAGCGGGAGCTATTGCCAATAACAGCATGGCTGGCATGTAAAAAGCAGCGATGAAATCAGCGAAAAGGGCCATCAGCGATAATGTGAATAGCGCTCCAATAGACCATGGTTTCTGTTCTTTGTAACCCCAGAGAACGATCGGGGTGACGACGCCGATGAAAATGTAGGCTGTGAAAACAGCCACTACACCGAGAGTCGGTGGGCCGAGAATTTCGGAACTGGATAATCCTATCAAACCAAGAATGCCTTTGGACAATCCTACAGCCAGATTGCCCAGAACCAAGGTCTTTCTCCCTATGGAATCTTCCATCATATCATCTCGAACAACAACGATTAAAGCACTAAGCACGGGAGCATAGTTTCATCCACACTTCTTCAGATTCGTCCATGACCTTCTCGGCATCCAGTGTGAGAACCCTCCGGTCCTCCATCAACATATCGCCCTGACAGATCACCGTCTTGGTGTTGAGGGCGTTACCGGAGTATACAATGTTGGACACCAGATTCTCCGGGATCAATGGCCTCAGGTTCGGTGACTTTCCGTCAAGCACAACCAGATCTGCAAATTTTCCTGGTTCTATAGAACCCAAATAATCCTTCATACCGATGGCCTTAGCACCACCTAACGTGGCCATGTCCAGCAACTGCTGTGCAGGAGTGACGGTCGCATCCCAACGGCTGGATTTCTGCAGAAGTCCCAGGGTCTTCATCTCCGCGAACATGTCAAGGGAGTTGTTGGTGGAGCTGCCGTCGGTGCCGATCGAGACGGTCACGCCGTTCCCCAACATCTCCGGTATCGGAGCTACACCGCCGGTGGCGAGTTTCATGTTGGATACCGGACAGGTAGAGATGGACGCCCCTGCTTTTCCCAGTGCACGTACCTCATTGATAGTCAGCCAGGCAGAATGGGCCGCTATACAACGCTCGGTGAGGACCCCAATGGAATCCAGCCAATCCACTGGACGCATCCCAGTCTTGCGGTGATGCTCGTTGACCTCGCCCCGCGTCTCGGAGAGGTGGAATGTGAGAGGAGCCCGGATCTCCTCGGATAATGCACTGGCTTCCTGCCATGTCTCCTTACCACAGACATAGACGCCCTGGGGACCTACCGCGGGTATGATCTTCCTCTCATCTGCGTACTTACGACAGAATTTCCGACAGTTGTCCACAGGTTTTCCTTTTTGAGTGGTGAGTTCCTCATCCAGGACCGCCCATCCCAAGACTCCCCTGACACCGGACTCCTTCACAGCCCCGGCGATAATGTCCTGAGAATAATAAAGGTCCACGAACGTGGTCGTACCAGAGCATATCATCTCCAGCAGACCCAACCGAGACCCTATGGCGATGTCATCGTCACTGCGGTCGACATCAACCTTGAACACCTTCTGCAGAAAATCAGGGAAGTTGAGGTCGTCAACGCTGCCCTTCATCACCGTCATGGCCACATGACAATGACTGTTGATCAGTCCGGGCATGACGATGTCACCGCTTGCGGAGATCTCACGGTCGACATCGTCCCCGACCTCACCGACAGCGGCGATGCGCTCCCCTTCGATGAGCACGTCACCGCGTATGATGCTCCTCCTCGCGTCCTGAGTGACTATCCAGGCGTCCCTGATCGCGGTTCGCATGCACCTTGATATTGTTGACTCAATAACAATCTATCGACTAGAGGACTGTGCTCCCATGTGGTTACCGTCCGTTCCATCGATGCATTATCGTACCGATAGGGTCAGGATTCAAATACCTGCACCAGAATCCAGTATCATGGATGAGAGAAAGGTCGATTATCGTCCCCTCGGAGTTACGATAATCGGATACCTCTACATCATAGGCGCTCTTTTCTTCCTCATCGCTGCTGTTGTTCTATTCCTCGACGTGATAGACGAGGCTTTGATCGCTGAATATCTCCCCGCTGTCGAACCCTTGATGAACATCATCATCGGGGCGATGATCATCGGAGGTGCCTCCATGCTCGGGATAGGGCTTCTGTTCCTGAACGGTTTCAAGATAGGATACTACATAGTCCTCGTGCTGCAGATCTTCAGTCTCATCGGTGACATAATCGATTTGAGTTCCAGTAGCTTGGGGTCAATCCTAATCTCTCTAATAATCATCTTCTATCTGTTCAAGGCTCATGTCAAGTATTGGTTCGGGGTCTGAAACCGACCTGCAATAGTGGAAGTGAATAGAAATTGAATCACCGGGAAATTCTGAGCTAGTTACACTTTTCGAGTTGGATTATCGACATTAATATAATCAGACCGCATAATCCCAGACATGGTCAGCATCACCTTCCTCGGCACAGGAGGGGGAAGATTCGCAACGATATACCAGACTCGGTCCACCGGAGGCATGATGATAGAGGACCGGGGAAGGATTCATCTCGATCCAGGGCCGGGGGCCTTGACTAACATGGCCCGACTCGGTCTGGACCCTGCCTACACCGATGCCATAGTCATATCCCACTGCCACCCTGACCATTATTCTGATGCGGAGGTCCTTGTGGAAGGGATGACCCGCGGCGGCATCAACACCAGAGGTACACTCGCGGGCAGCGTCAGTGTCATCGATGGTTCGGATGGGATGAGAACCGCCGTCTCCGAATACCACATGCGCCTCCCCGAAAGGGCGGTGGCTATGAGGCCAGGTGACCGTCTTGATATCGCTGGAACCCCGGTGAGCATAACGCCGACGAGACACACCGATGCCAGCGGGGTCGGCCTCATCTTCCATACCACGGCTGGTGACATCTCCTATATGGGGGACACCAACCCCAGTGAGATGGTCACCAACGCCCATAAGGGCTCAAGGGTGCTGATATTGAATGTCACCCGCCCCTTCGGTGCCCGCCTGAGATGCCACCTCTGCAGTGAGGACGTGGCGGACATAGTCGATACAGTGAGACCGGAGATCACGGTGCTCACTCATATGGGCGTCAAGATGGTTCAGGAAGGTCCTGAGGAGCAGGCACGTAGGATAGCGGAGATATGCAACGGAAGAATACTGGCGGCTCGAGATTTAATGCGCCTGGACATAGGCGACTCGATAACCGTTCAATGATTAATCTTTATATAGTAGTGCTATCATATTATCAAATGCTCCAAGGCGGATGGGCCGTTTCTCCTCCTAGAACCATGCATCCCCTTCCCGTCGGCCTTGGAGATTTTCTCCACAAAGAAATAATACCGACCTGCTCATTGTTGCGGTTATGGGTGTAGAGGAGACGGTGCTGTCAAGACTGTTGCCTACCGCAGATGAGGAGACGTCATTGAACGATTCCTCCTCAGACCTTATCTCCAAACTCTCCTCCGACCAAGAGGCATCCGGGATAGGGATGAGGCCGCGACTGGTGGGCTCGGTCGCCAAAGGCACATACCTCAGGGACCCCGACCTCGATGTCTTCCTCGTATTCCCTAAAGGCACATCGTTCGACATCATGACATCCACCTGTGAGAGGCTGGGGAAGGCTTACTTGGATTCGTTGGAGCGTCGTTTTGCTGACCACCCTTACGTTCACGGTGTCTATCAGGGATATGAGGTTGACCTCGTGCCCTGTTACCATATGGAAAGAGGCGAACGGGTGTTGAGCGCAGTGGACCGTACGCCGCTCCACACCGACCACATTGCAGAGAACATATCAACCGAACAAAGGAACGAGGCTCGTCTGCTCAAGGCCTTCATGAAGGGCATCGGCGTCTACGGTGCCGATTCAAGGTCCAGAGGGTTCTCAGGATATCTGACCGAGTTGCTCATACTGCATTATGGTGATTTCCTCTCCGTTCTCGAAGCAGCTACCGCCTGGAGGCAGGGGGAGATCGTACTGACCGTATCCAATGGTAATGATTCCGTGGACAATCTCATCATCAATGACCCGGTAGACCCACACAGGAATGTGGCCTCGGCGGTCCACATCGACAGCCTTTCTGTTTTCATTCATGCCGCAAAGGAATATCTTATTCATCCTGATGAGAGGTTCTACTTCCCTCGGCAGAGGGCGGCGTTGAGTGTAGAAAAGGCTTCCGAATCAATCTCCTTCCGGGGAACAAGACTGCTGTGTGCGATCACTCCCGATGGCGGCCTCAGTGATGACAACCTCCATTCCCAGGCGCACAAGGCCCTGGGGAGTATGTCTGTACTACTGAAAAGAAAAGGATTCAATGTACTGAGGTCCAAGTACATTCACAAAGGGAGTCTGCATTTCATCTTTGAGTTGGAACACGATTCGCTGCCAGAGGCGGAACTTCACAACGGCCCGCCAGTTTGGGTCGACAATGCCTCTGACTTCCTCGCTAAATGGAACGATGCCCCCTTCGGACCTCCTTTCATAGAGGAAGGCAGGTGGAAGGTTTTCAGGAGAAGGAAGTCTCAGACCGCGGCGGATGTTCTGCGTTCAGACCTGAGGGAGGCCTCATTGGGGGCCAGCCTTGGCCGTAACGGAATCAAGGTATTGGATCACGATGGGATATTCGATTATCAAATGATGGAGATCGTCACCCATCTACTGGACACCCGTATGAGCTGGGAAGTCTAGATGACGTCGCGATCATCGGAATAAGTCGGATGCTATCTAGGACGACCGTAGGTCCTGTTCAGTTGCCGATCATGGATTGAAAGGGGGATTCAGGGCGATAATCCATGTGGCCAGGAATAGGAAGAGGAATGTGAGGTAGTTGCCAAGAAGTGTCTTCTTCTCGATTTCGGCTACATTGAAGCGGAACACCTGCAACACAGTCCCCAAAGCTCCAAGGCTTACAAGCATTAGCAGGAACCCCGCCATCACTCCCAGCAATTCATGTAGGAAGAAGGCGAAAACTCCTAGAACAATGGCCAAAACGACAGTCACACCGAGCATCTTTGTGGTGTAGATATCGGTCTCGAGGAACTCCCTCTCGTCGAATTCGGGGGGTACGAACTCGTACTCCTCCTCTTCCTTCTTCTTAGGAGCCCTCCTTTTCTTCTTGGCCATGCCCCTTGAACTACACTTGTATTATAAATCTTTTTGACTTGAGGAGGGGATATTCGGTTGAGAACGATGACTGGGCATGTCTGATAACTAGCATGTAGTTTCAGCACACCCTCTCCTTGTCCTTTAAAAGATATATGTCACATAGGGATTGGTGATAGTATGGCCAACATTAGTCTAGAGGAATTACCAGGAGTAGGACCCGCCATATCAGAGAAACTCCGCGAATCAGGATACAAGGACATAATGGCCATCGCCGTAGCATCTCCCAAGACACTCGCTGACGAGTGTGATATCGGGGAGAAGAAAGCCCAGGACATCATCGAAGGTGCAAAGATGTACGCTGATGTCGGGGGCTTTGAGAGCGGCGAGGACATAATGGAACGGAGGAAGCTTATCAAGAAGCTCACCACCGGATCCAAGGCCTTCGATGAACTGATGGGCGGAGGACTGGAGAGCCAGTCGATAGCGGAATTCTACGGTGAGTTCGGAAGTTGCAAGACACAGGTGTGTTTCCAGCTGGCTGTAAATGCCACGCTTCCCGAGGAGATGGGGGGTCTGGATTCCGAAGTCATCATGATCGACACCGAGAACACATTCCGTCCCGAGAGGATCGTTCAGATGTCTGAACACCTGGGTGTGGATCCGGTGGAGACGTTGAAGAAGATCCATGTCGCAAGAGCGTTCAACTCCCACCACCAGATACTACTGGTGGAAAAGGCCGGTGAACTGGCCAAAGAGAAGAAGGTAAAATTGCTGATAGTGGACTCGCTGACTTCCCACTTCCGCGCAGAATACGTTGGAAGGGGGACCTTGGCAGAGCGGCAACAGGTTTTGAACCGCCACATGCACGATCTTTTGGAGTTCGCAACCCTGAACAACGCCTTGATAGCGGTGACGAATCAGGTCTCATCGAAGCCTGATGCGTTCTTTGGAGATCCGACAAGGCCTATAGGAGGGCACATAGTCGGTCACACCGCGACCTTCCGCGTTTATCTGCGCAAGGGCAAGGCCGGCAAGAGGATCGCACGTCTGGTCGACTCGCCCAACCTACCCGAGGGAGAGGCTGTTTTCACCATCACAGAAGATGGTATAATAGACTGAAACCAATACAGGGCCCATATGGGCCCTTTCTTTTTCGAACTCTCGGGGGAGCATCCCACGATGCCTCTAGCTGAGGCCTTTTCTCTCATATCAGTACAAGAAGGCGCTGTGCCCCTCCAATCCGGACCTGGATATGTGATATGCACATTGGGAGAGGATCAGTTGGACCGTGTGTGTGAGCGCATCGCATTGACACACCGCATTGGCCGTCACCTCCTCACCTGTCAACATAAGGACCTCTGGGCGATGGTGAAGGACATGGAGGTACCTGAGGGGTCCTTCTCAGTCCGTGTCAAGCGCTTCGAGAACTCAATGCCAGACGTGGACACGAGGGCTTTGATAAACCGCCTCGGGGGGGTTTTGAAAGAGAACAACAAGGTCGACCTTAACAACCCTGACAACGAGGTGAGGGTGTTCCTGTCAGACCGGATCAGCATCTACGTCGTCGACCGCACGATAGACCGTAAAGCCCTAGAGGCACGGAAGGTCGCAGAGAGACCTTACTTCTCACCCATATCCCTCCATCCACGCTTCGCCCGGGCCCTGATAAACATGTCAGGCGTGAAACCAGGAGACCGTATGCTCGACCCATTCTGTGGCACCGGCGGGGTTCTGCTAGAGGCCGCCTCAATGGGCATACTGCCTATCGCCAGCGACATATCTGAAGCGATGGTGGAAGGGTGTAGGAGCAATCTCGCTCACTACGGGTATGAACTCCATGATTCAGCAGTCTGTGACATAGGGGACATCGCAGATCACTTCGGTCATCTAAAGGCGGTGGTCACCGATCCCCCATATGGGAGGTCCACAAGCACCCGCGGCGAGGAATTGGAGCAGATTTACAGACGGGCATTGGAGGCAAGCTTCGATGTCCTTACCGACAATGGAGTCCTGGGGATCACTTTGCCATATGCCCTTGATGAGATCAGGGGATACCAAGAACGGTATCGGTTCTCCCAGAGGGTCCATAGGTCTTTGACGAGACACTACCACGTTCTCACAAAGCACCGGTATTGATTCTTCACGCTTGTATCGGCAAAGGCATGAAGCATATCAACAGCAGAATCAATGCCAGAAATGCAACGGCCTTGCGACGGTTGTCCAAAGGCGTGATGTCATTCAAAGGCGGAGGATGGAATATTCCCAAGAAATAGATCAGGATGGCGAATATCAGCCATCCGGCATAGGAGAAGGACAGTATCAGAAGTATGGCTATTGTAGCCATTCCGAGCCATTTGGTGTTGTCCCCGAGTACAGAGCGGGCTATGTGCCCTCCATCCAGCTGTCCGGCCGGCAACAGGTTGATGCCGGTGACGAAAAGACCCAGCCAGGCGGCGAAAAGGGTCGGATGCATCATGTATCCTCCAGCTGCGGGGAAGAACAACTCCACCAGCTGCATTGCCAAGGGGACTCCGAGATACATCATCGGACCTTCCCCGCCTATAGCCACTGAACCCACTGCGGTCAGATGGAACCCCAACAGCATGACGGGGATCGTTACAAGGAAACCCCCGATCGGACCGGACACTCCGACATCCAGTAGGGCTTTACGACTGGGAAGAGGCTCCCTTATTGATATGAAGGCACCGAAAGTCCCTATGGGAGGTATTGAGGGGATGAAGAACGGTAGTGAGGCATTCAGACCATGACGCCTAGCCATATAGAAATGACAGGTTTCATGAGTTCCCAATATCAAAAGAAGGGGAAGGGCGAAGTATATCGCACCGTTGACGATGTTGCCCCAATTGAAAAGGCTGAATGAATCATGATAACTCCCCCATAGCAGCGATCCCGAAAAAACCGTGGTTATCAAGGTGAGGAAAAGCATCAATTGGTTGACTCGCACCGAGCGGCCATTCACCACAGGAAGCTTGACAACTCCGATCTGCAGTCCTTTGGGAGCCTCCTTGATAGTTGCCACCAGGCCCATGGTCTTGAGGTTCATGCGTAGTTTGTCGAAGTCCTCTTCCAAACCTGTGATTTTTGGAGCGACATCGAACACCGCGCCCTCCGATAGCACTCTGACCTCTTGGATTGGGAAATCCCTTCCTATCTCCCTGATCAACAGGTCCAGAGTTTCCTTGCCGGAGGGCATGGTCACCTATAATGGATATCATATGAATAAACTAACGCAACAACCGCGCATTTACGCAAACAATTTTAGATAGGGAATGGGATGCCTGGCCGTGAACAGGTTCCTGCATTTGTTCCGTCTAGGCAATTGTTTCATGGGCATAATAGGCCTGATGGTGGCAGCATTCATTGCCGCCGGCGGTGACATGGTTGACTATTGGCAGGACCTTGCTATCGCCTCTGCTGTAGTGTTCAGTTTCATAGCAGGAGGAAACTCGCTCAATGATTACATCGACCGTGAAGTGGACCGCCTGGCGCATCCACTGAGGCCGATACCGTCGGGGAGGATGAGTCCGGAGACGGCTCTGCATGTAGCAGGAGCGGCCTTCGTGTTCTCCATAATAGTGGCTACATTCCTGAGCTATGCTGCCGCCACGGTCGTGGTGGCCTCGATATTCCTGATGATGGCGTATGAGTTCCGTTTCAAGAAGACGGGCATCGTCGGGAATGTCATCATAGCCATACTGACCGGAATGCTGTTCATACTGGGCGGAGTGGTAGTTGATGGTGTCATGAACACCATAGCCATAGCGGGGATGGCAGGTCTCGTCACCATTGGGCGGGAGATCACCAAGGACATCGAGGACATGGAGGGGGATTTCGATCGTCAGACGCTTCCGAAAGTCATAGGTGAACGTAACGCTGGAATCGTGGCGGCGTCCTGTTACCTGGCCGGGGTCGCACTCAGTATGCAACCGGTGCTGATGGACATCTTCAACCAGCTATATCTGGTGGTGGTGCTCGTCGCTGATGGAATCTTTATATATTGTGCCCTGGTTCTTTTCCAAGACCCCCACAGGGGTCAGAAGTTGGCAAAGATCGGCATGATGGTCGCGCTGGTCGCATTCATATTCGGAGGATTGGGATGAAGGTCAAGGATTACCTACTGGAGAAGATAGCCGCTGGAACGATCCACATGACGCTCGTCGACCCTGACAAGCAGACACCGGAACACGCGGCCGAGATAGCCGCCGATGCCGTTTCACTCGGCACCGATGCGATTATGATAGGTGGTTCCACAGACGTAACCCAGCAGAACCTTGACGAGACCGCTCTGGCAATCAAGGCCTCCGTGGATATCCCCGTCATATACTTCCCATCCGGAGCCCATGCGCTGTCCGCCCATTGTGATGCCCTGTACTTCATGAGCATGTTGAACAGCAGGGACGTACGCATGGTCATAAGAGAACAGGCTGCTGCGGGACCAATCGTCAAGAAACTGGGTATAGAGCCTATCTCCATGGGCTACATTATTGTAGAGCCAGGTATGAAAGTCGGAGAAGTGGGCAAGGCTGACCTTTTCAAAAGGGATGAGCCGATGACAGCAATGGGATATGCTCTTGCCGCGGAATACCTGGGGATGGATCTTGTCTATCTGGAGGCGGGCAGTGGTGCCGGTGCTCCCGTGCCACCGGAGATGATCTCTGCGGTCAAAAGTATCATATCCGTACCGCTGATAGTGGGCGGAGGGATAAGGGACGCCGCTGCCGCCAGTGCTGCCAAAGAGGCAGGGGCGGATGCGGTGGTAACCGGAACACTCGTGGAAGCGGATGGTTACCTCAAAGCTCTGGAAGCTGTAATCAAGGTCATCAAGTCCTAGGCACCATATCCAAGAACATCCTATGGACACGAGCGTCACGGGACAGTTCGGGATGGAAAGACAAGGCCAGCAGATTATCCTGCTTCACCATCACTTTGGTACCTTCTATCTCTGCCAGAGATGAGCACCGGCCCCAGACCTCCTCGATGATCGGTCCGCGGATGAAAACTGCCGGGAACTCATCGTCCAGGCCATCGATCCTCAACGATGATTCGAAGGACTCCTTCTGCCTGCCGAAGCTGTTACGGCTGACACGCATGTCCATCAGACCCAGGAGCTCGGTCCTTGTCCTTGTGACATCCAGATCCCCCTCCTTGGCCATAAGGATGCATCCAGCACACGTTCCCATTATCGGGACGCCCGCGGATGCCAGCTCCCTTATTGCCGCATACATGTCAAAACGTTTCAGAAGTTTGCCGATGGTGGTGCTCTCCCCCCCAGGGATTATAAGGCAGTCTATCCCCACCAGGTCCTTGTTGTCCCGGACATGCACAACCTCTCCTTCCTGATCCCTCATCTTCAGAGCGTTGCGTATGGCCAGGACATGTTCGGGTACCGCCCCTTGCAAAGATAGGACTCCGACCTTGATCATCTTCACCACTAGTCGTAATTCTCACGCTGGTCGACGATTACCTTGGCCTTGACCACGTATTCCCTGCTACCGACGTCACGGAATCTGATCCGGGGGCTCTCCAGCAACTCCTCGTCGATGCCTTCCTCGATCTCAGCGATTGCCAAGACGGAATCCAGAATGCGCTCCTGGAGTGCTTTGTCGGTATCCTGCGCCTCGATGCAGAACGTGAGTCTGTCCTTGTAATTCTGGCGGTCTATCAGTACCTGGTAGCTTACGACCTCGGGGAATTTGAGTACCGCCTCATCGAATAGAAGGGGGTACACCTTCTGACCCAGGCCGATCTTGGTCATCAGGTCCAGACGTCCCCCCGGTTTACCGATGCGATGGTTGAATCTTGTCCCACAGTCACATGTGGATGGGTATAGTGAACTTATGTCGCGCGTCCTGTAACGTATTATCGGCGTGGCCTCAGCATTGAGACTGGTAACGATGAGTTCCCCTCTTTCACCTTCAGGCATATGTTCCTCTGTCTCCGGGTCTATCACTTCGAAGAGAAGGTTCGCCTCATCTGTGTGCAGACCGTTGCGCTCATCGCACTCTATCGCACATGCAAGTCCGAACTCTGTCATACCCCACACATCAAGGACCGGGCACCCCCAAGCATTCTGGAGTGTGGTCCTCATCGACTCTGATAGCGGTTCAGCAGCGCATATCAGCTTCTTTATCCCCAACTGCCGGAGGTCTACCTTTTCCCCGGCAAGAACCGTGACGCGGTGGATGAACGATGGCAGGCCGATGATGTAGGATGATTGATTCTCGCGTATGGTTCGCATCTGCTCCTCGATGTCCACACTTGCAGAGCTTGATGACCCGTAACCAGCAACCATGCAGGCTCCGGCCATCATAAGGCTGGGATCCCAAGCACCTACGGTCGGGAACATTATGTGCAGAACCTCTCCCTTCTGCATACCCACGTTCATGAGTGCCGAGGATATGATATCGATTTTGGATAACAGGTCCTCACGAGAATAGAAAACACGTTTGCGCACTCCGGATGTTCCAGTGGTGGAGAAGGCCCTCTCCGTCTTGGTCATCGATACGCAGAGGAAGTGCATGGGGTCTACGGCCATCTCGTCGGGAGTGGTCAGTGGTATCTTGGTAAGGTCTTCATAGGCGCGGATGTCTTCAGGAGCCACTCCCGCTTTGCGGTAACGGTCCTTGTAGAAAATTGAGTTCGCCTCAGTGTAACGCATCTGTTCGCGCACTCGGAACAACTGATATTCACGGAACTCGGCCGGGCCTACGACGTCGAGTTTCCTTACACCGATGGCATCCCTGAGTTCGGGACTCCTGCGGAATGTGTCTTTGGCCTTGAGGGCCATCCATTCCTCGAGAGGGTGTTCACAGTCCTCCGGTATCTGTGTCGATAATAACTTTCTGCGGACGACAGCGACCTTGACCCTCTTCTTGACCGTCTCCCAAGCACTCATGTGAGGGAAATCCAGTGAAACATAGATAATGGTATTGACTTGAATTTCGAAAAGATATAATCCATTGTTCGACGATACTGTGACGTGGCCGATGAATGGAGATCGATTTCGAGATATCTGCAGGACGATGTTAGGCTCAAAGGCGATGCGGTTGCTGTGAGGTTCATAGAAAGTCCTACTAAACTCAGCAGTTTCCGTGGACGGGTGATGCGTGACACCGCCATATGCCAGATGATACTCAGAGCCAGATTCGATGGCACCGATGGCATAGTGGCCTCAGCGGCTGACACGATGAGATGTCTTTGGGGGGCCGCCGCCCTGGGTCTGATGAAGACTCCTGGGAGATTGAGTGACGGTCAGCTATACCTGGGCTTCGTCAAAGATATGCAAGCGGGTGCCGAACTGCATGCCCGGATGGGAATGATGGGAGATGGTGCCAGAAGGAACGGGGCTGTGGAGATCGCACCGCTCTCGCACTGTGAACAGGATCCAGATGTCGTTGTGATATATGGCACCCCGGGGCAGATGCTTAGATTGACCATAGGATTGAACTTCGAAAGAGGGGGTGCGATTTGTAATCCGGTCACAGGGCAAGCATCCGTATGTGCCTCAATAGCCAGAGCTCATGCCACAGGCGAACCTTCCCTGGACATTCCTTGTATGGGTGATAGGTTGTACGGTCTGGTAGGCGATGAGGAGATGGTGTTTGTCCTTCCCTACTCCATGATGGGACAGCTCATCAGAGGCCTGAAGGGCAGCAAGGAAATGGCCCCGTACCCTTTCCGGCCTTTCACCAGATGGTCACCAATCTTCCCGCCAACGTTTCTGCCTACCAAGGAAGAACTGGAACGTTGAGATGATGAAATCGTGAAATGTATATAGGGGGAAGACCTTAGCTGGAAACGCAAACGTGGAGTGAAAAAGAATGGTACTTACCCCAGAGATGGCCAAGGCTGGCGTCACACCGCAGATGCTGTCGTCGACGCACAGATTCAAATGTCCCAATTGTGGAAAGGAGTTCAGCATGTTCCAGTCCCGGGCTATCGCCTGCAGGGGTTGTCCTAAGGTCAACCAGGGATGCAAGAACGTTCGCTGTGTCCATTGTGATAAGGAGTTCCCCATCCTTGGTTTCGTTGTTAACACCAAGGAGAAAGAGAGATTCCTGACCAACTACATGGGAAATGTTGTCGGTCGCCACTATAACAGCTTCGGGTACAACCGGAGACGCTAGTCCTCTTAAAAAAATAAAAAACGGGCCTATGGCCCTTATTCCTTTATCTTCTCACCGTATGGTCTGAACACCTGATGACGGTAGAGCGTCTCACCATCCTTGTTGTTCACATTGAACAAGCAGAACGGTATCA
>PWNH01000100.1 GCA_003557905.1 Methanomassiliicoccaceae archaeon
ATCCTCATCGATCACATAGACCGCCCTTCCGGCCATGCCGGTGTAGATGTCGTGGTTCTCTATGCGGCAACCGTAATCGGTCATCACCTTCTCATCCTCGTCGGATAGGAGAGGGAAGGGAAAATCCATCCGTGAATGATAGCGTCTATGCATCGACATGCCGTCATGGGATATGGCCCAGAGACGTATGCCGCGGGATTCCAGATCATTCCATATGTCGCGGAATTTGCTCAAGACCCAAGAGCAGGTGGTACCGAAATCGCCCATGTAGAATGCGATCACTATCGGGCCGTCCTTCAAGGAATCTCTAAGGCACAGCTGGCCTGAGGTGGATTCGAGATCGAAATCAGGCGCATCCTGCCCCACTTCCAGTGGTTTTGGTCTGTACCATCCGATGGACATCTATCTCAAAGCATCCTCTAAGGACTTTAAGATATCCTCGACGTCAGGAAGGGTCTTGGGCACATCGGCCTTCCATTTGAATTTTATGACTCCGTCACGGTCGATCAGGAAGAACTCGCGGTTGGTGAATCCCTTGGTCAACGGTGCGTCCCTGACGATGGCGTCATACTCCGTACTGACCCTTTGCCCCTCATCGATGATGTGTTCGAACGGCGAACCCATCCTCTCTATCCATTTCTTATGGATCCCTTTATCATCGGGATTTATGGGCATCAGCCGGATGCCCAGTCTCTCAAAGTCCTTTGCCCTCTCTATGAGCTTCGTCATGAAAGTGGTGCAATTTATGCCGAAGGCAGCAAGATGGAAATAAAGCAGCACCGGTCCTTTTTTGACCTCCTCATGAAGGTTGAAACCATCTCTCTCGGTGGTGTCAAGGGTGAAATCGGGGGCGATATCGTTCACATCAGGTGCCGGACCCATGCAGCACCAATCGTGTACTTTCGATTTAACTATTGTTGTAATCCCATTGATATATTGCCAATCCGATTCTGTACCTATGCCTCACCAGTTCGACATCCGGAAGAGGGATAAGCTTTGGGGCGAGGAGAGGAAGGCACGGCAACCTGTATCTGACCTGATGGGCGTTCTAAACCCCTCACGCGGTGAGCATTGGGTAGACATCGGTGCCGGCAACGGTTACGTGACGATACCGCTCCTGCAGATGGGATGCAGGGTCACCGCCCTCGACATGGAGGAGACGATGATATTCGACCTCATCGCCCGTACCTCTGATGACCTCAGGAGAGGTCTGACCACCGCCATCGGTCAAGCCCCTCCTTTACCGGTCAATGATGCCGAGGTCGATGCGGTGGTTATGGTGAACACCCTGCATGAGGTCGAGGATCTGGGAAACCTCGTTAAGGAGATTACCCGGGTGTTGCGGCCCGGTGGAAGGCTCCATGTCGTGGAACATAAGAAAGGGAGCGGGGTGGAGGGCCCTCCCGAGGATGACCGGATTGATCCTGAGGATGTGATGAGGATATTCTCCGATTTCGAACTCTCATCCACCAAGGACATGGGGACGTATCATCACACCTGTTTCATCCGTTGAACCCCCGGCACTTGGCCCAGTATCCGAGAAGAGGCGGGAGGATGAGGAGGCTGATGACCATCGCTCCGATCACCGAGAACATCATCATCACTCCAAACTCGGCGATGGGGCGGATGGAGAAGAACCCCAACACTCCGAAGGATAAGGCGGTCGTCAGCGCACCACCCATCACGCCCCGTCCGGTATCCCGAATGGCTAGAGAAGTCGCGTCCCTTATTCCCTTGATGCTAACTTCATTCGCGAAACGACTCGTGATATGGATGCCATAATCAACCCCTAGCCCGACGGTCAGGGCTCCCACGGTCATCGTTATTGGATTCAATGAGATGTCCAAAAGGTACAAGGCACCCCATATCCAGACTATAGTCAACGCCGATGGAAGCAATGCCAGTCCTCCCAAAGCAGCCCCTCTGTCCATAATCAGCGTTATGGAGCAGACAATAACCAGCGCCATTGCCAAAGTGGCCATAAGAGAGATCAACTGCGCCTCACGAATGGCATCAACAATCTCCACCACCTTGAGCTGGCGACCAGTGATCATCGTCCCATAACCTTCCTCCTCCAATATGTCCATGCTTTCTCTGAGAAGCGAGGTCATTTCGATAATACATTCCTCCTCGAGATAATCGTAGACCTCTATTGATACGCGCCACAATCCGGTGCTAGAGTTGTAGTATCTAACGAACTCCATACTCATCTCCGGGTTCAGCATTATGGTTTCCAGGAGTTCCTCTAGATAGCTTGCGTTTGCTCCTCCTGCATATCTACCGTACTCGGGGTCGAAGTGCTCGATGTACAGCGCAGCGAATAACGGGTCATAGCGCGGATCCCCGGTCAAAGACTGGTTCCCCCATGTCCGCATAACACTGAACACAGATTCGATCCGGTTCAAACCCCCCGTTTGCACTATGAAATGATTGCCGTCCATAGAGTCCAGATACTCTTGCATGGCCAGCATCAAGACCGGATCCGTGAACTCCCCATCAACAAGGACATGAACCCTTGTCAGACCGGTGCTCTGGAAGTTATCGTTGACATATAGTGTTGCCCTCTCCGAATCCGAGCCTTGAGGTATGAATTCTTGAACATCGAAATTGATGGCCACATTGGCAGCGGCCACGGCCATCCCTCCGCTGAGTATCAGAACCACGGCGACAATCACTGTACCTCTGGATCTGAGAAACTCGTCCAGCGATGACAGCATGTTCTTTAGAAGGACGGATTCCCTCTTCATAAAATCGTTTACCGAATCGCCTTGCTTGATCGTCAGGTAACTCGGTATGAGGAAGATCATCACTATGAATGCGCTGAAAATTCCCAGGGCATTGAGGATTCCGAACTGGATTATGCCCTCCATGTCGGAGAATAGGTTGGAGAGATATGCGATGCATGTCGTCACGGTGGCCAGAAGTATGGCGGCGCCGACCGTCCTCAACATCTGATGCATGGATATCGCGTGATCATCGTATCCCTGCCTTTCCTGGCGGTATCCCAGAATCATATGGATGGCGAAGTCCATGCCAACCCCGAGCACAAGGAAAGGCACTGCCAAGGACAAGGGGCTGAACACCATGCCCATTGCCGCACCTATCCCGTAGACCCAAATGATGGCCGCCAAAATCCCACTCACAGAAACAAATACCTGGCCAGGTTCCCGAAGGACTGCCCAGAGCATTACGATGATCACGATTGCGGCCAAGGGGAAAAGGGTGCTGAGGTCCTTGACCGCGGCCTCCTCAATATCGCGGTCGATAAGACGACTACCAAGGACCGAGAAGCTGACACTGTCGGTCCCGGCGGCCTTGGCCATCTCCGACAACAGCATCTCGATATCCAGTGTCGAGAATTCCTCTGTGACCAAGGAACGGTCGATCCTGATTTGGGTCAAAGATGCGCTGGCATTTACCGGTGTGACAAGGTATTGGAGGTCGTCTGAGAATAGGCGCAGTAGGTTTTCCCGATACTCTTCAGGTATGACGACGTTGGTGAGCAGGCCGTTGAGTGCTTGGTGGATGATGAATGTGAGTCCGGTCTCGGAATCCATGAACCTGATGAGGTTGTCCCAGGTGATAGGGGGACTCATCGTGACATTGCCCTCCGCATCCAGCACCGGTTCTCCAGTCACGGGGTCAAGCACCGGCTCCAGATCCAGGTTCAAACTCTGCCATGTGTCAGGGAATGGTATTGCGAGCTCATAGAACATAGCAATGGTTATGAGATTTACAGGGCTGATTATGGAAATGCCTGGCATTACAGGTGCGACCAGGATGTCCTTGAGTTTCTCGTGTTCTGCAAGGGAACGTTCGAACTCCAGCACCGTGATGAACTGATCCTTCCTCAGGTTGCCCTCCAGAGTTTCTGTCTCCGGGTCGTTGGGGCTCCAATGGTATTCCGTAAGTAGACCGACCAGGTAACTGACCGCGAAGTCGTTGTTGACGATAATGTCCGCTTCCTTGACATCACTGTCCGGTTGGAACTGGTCCACTGTGAACAATTGCTCGACCCCGTTAATGGCAAGGGAAAGGCCGGCGGCCCCGGTGAGCAGTCCGAGGACTAATATGACCGTCAAAGGCCTCCTTAGAGTGATGGAATTGATGCGACTCAGCACCTTCATGCCACAGGAACCCTCTCATCATTCTCTGAACGGGTTTTAATATCTTCGTGGCTGATTACCAGGAGTGACCCACGGTTCCACAATCTACAAAGAATCACAAGGTTTGAATCCACGCCTGGTTTTTCCCTTAGTGGCATTCCTAATCGCCGTCTCGGCATACCTGGTGGTTGAGCAACTGATAGGAGGTAATCCCGTCGGTGACAATCCTGCCAGCGATGAGGGCCTGGTGCTGATTGTGCTGTTCACCGGTCTTCTGTTGCCCGCTTTCCTTCTGACCTTGAAACTCAGAACAGTTGTCGACCAGGAATCCATCCATCTCAATGTGTTTCCATTGAAACGTTCGACGATACCCGTGGATGATATCGCGGGTTTCTGGATAAAAAGTTATGACTGGTTGCGGGATTACGGCGGTTTCGGCATAAGGGTCAACTCGGAAGGATGGGCCTATATCATGCAAGGCGGCAGAGGTGTCCAGATCCAGCGCCGTGATGGGACCAGGGTCCTGATAGGTTCCGCGGATTCCGAGGGGTTCATACAGGCCCTGAGGATGGCAACCGGCTTGACGGAATCCCTGGAGCGAGGAAGGGAATAGTCAGCTGAGATAGGTGATGCCGTAATAAGCCAACGGAGTGACGACAGCCGCCCAGGCGATTATGCTGAACGCCATCCATACCAAGGTCCTCTTGGCATCGGTACCCAATGTCAATACTATTACTATGGCGAGATGAGTGCCAATACTGGCGGGGGCGGTTAGGGCGGCCACAGGCAGACCGTAACGTTCCCAGATCCTCCGGAACCTTTCCAACCTCCTCGAATCCCGCCCCTCCGGATATCGGGACTCGTACCAGTTTCTGATCTTCTCGAAGAAACCGACGATAATCAACAGAGGTATGAAATTCCCCAGTATCGCGGCTATGGCGGTGAGGACGGGGTCCAGGCCCATGGCCAATCCCATAGGGATGGCGATCCAAATCTCCAGAAGGGGTGTGGCGGCAACGATGAAAACGGCCACCATCATCAGCAATGTATCCTGAGCCATAGGCCTAGCTCCCAGGGTCCGATCGCCGGGGTAGTGGTGGGGCCGCCCGGATTTGAACCGGAGTCAGTGGCTCCCAAAGCCACAAGGATACCAAGCTACCCCACGGCCCCATCGTATCCATCGTCAATCCCAGTTACGGCTATAAACATTGCCCTACTCGGAGAGTATGTCCATAGTCGCCAACTCGACCGCCTCGGAGCTTGTGAGTTCTGGAACCCATCCCAACTTCTCCAGTTTCTTGGTGGAGAGTAGCATTTTCCGGACGTCCCCGACCCATCCTCCTCCGTTCACTCCTCCAGTCCAATTGAATATGACTTCCTTTAGCGACATCTTGTTCACTACGATGTTGGCTATGTCCTTGACGAAAGTCCAATCCCGGGAGCCTATGTTGTAGACCTCGACCAAATTCTCAGCCTTCTCTGACCCCGTCAATATGCCGCTGACCGTGTCACTAACGTGGATGTAAGATTTCGATGTCCCCGGTTCTGCGCCGAGTATCTCCAGTTGATTGGGGTTCTCCCGCAGTTTACGTATGAAATCATGGAGCACGTTGTGTGTGCTCCTCGGACCGACGACATTGGCGAACCTGAAGATCACCGAACGCATATTGTATTGATGGCTGTAGGCCGACACCATGGCCTCACAGGCGAGTTTTGAGGCTCCGTAGATTGAAATCGGAAGCAAGGGTCCATAGTCTTCGGGTGTGGGCATCACATCCACCTCCCCGTATACTGTGGATGTAGATGCGAACACGAACTTGGACACATTCGCTTTACGGCAGGATTCCAACAACATATACGTCGCCAATATGTTCTGGTCGAAATGCGGCCTCGTATCCAGGGATCCGGACCTAACGTCGGGGTTGGCGGCCAAATGATATACCGCGTCCACGCCTCCTAGGATATCTGTCAGGTCATCCTCGAGCAGGTCCAGTCTATGGAACTCGAAGCGGTCGTTCACCATAGCCAGGGATAGGAACTCCTCCTTTCCGGCACTGAGGTTGTCCACACCTATCACTCTGATTCTTTTTTCCAGCAACTTGTCCACGAGGTGGCTTCCAATGAAACCCGCCGCCCCAGTGACCAATGCGGTCTTTGTTGTGACTGTCATCTCAAAGATCCTCCACAGATTTGATCCGTTGCACCAACTTCTTCACCGCCTGGCCACGATGCGAGATCGCGTTCTTCTCATCCATTCCCAATTCGGAGAAGCTTCTGACCCCGTCGGAACTGAAAATGGGGTCGAAACCGAACCCCCCCTCTCCCCGCGGAGCATCCAGGATTGCCCCCTCACAGCTGGCGCTGACGATGAAAGGTTCTTTACCTGGGAGTTTGCAGCCTATGCAACATTCGAATCTGGCATCCCTTTCCGATACGCCATCCATTATTTTCAATACTCCTTGGTTGCCCAATGTTTTGAGGGCATAGGCAGAATAGACGCCTGGGAATCCATTCAGGTGATCGATGAACAGCCCGGAATCATCGATTATGAAAGAGTCCTCACTCATCATCAAGCCTCTCATCCCGTGACTGACGACCTCCTCCAAAGTATCCGCCTGTATCTCGTCATAGGGCACGGAACCTTGGAAAACATCCAATCCCAATCCCTCAAGGGCTTGTGCATACTCGCGCATCTTTCCGGGATTGGATGTAATAACCTTAATCCTCATGTGTATCTGCCTCTTTTCTGTATTTCGTCAGCTTTGGCCAAGACCGCTTTTCCGCCTGGGTTGTGGCTGAGATAACTGGAGATCAGTGAATCGAACAGCTCCGCCACCTCGGAGTGGGCGGACATGAAAGCCCTCCTGAGTAGATGGATGTCCACGCCAAGGTCCTCCTCGCTTGCTGGCATGTTACCCAGGGAGAAATCGATAAGACAAACCTCCTCTCCCTCCAGTATCATGTTGGACGTTGTGAGGTCTCCGTGGCTTATTCCTTTTGAATGTAGTTTGGCCAATGCCCGTCCTATATTCTCACAAACAACACGGGCATCGGGCATGTCATTAGCCAGGACATCCCTGATTTTCGGCCCCACGATGAATTCCATCGTGATGCTCGCATCATGTGTGTCAACGTCGTAAACGTAAGGGGTCCGAACGCCGGCGAGTCTAGCCTCCCGTAAAAGACGCGCCTCCTTCCTTGACCGGGCGTTACGCAAGGAACTGTCCAACTCCGCATCCCGGTAGCTTTTTGGCAGGCGGGACTTGATTATGGCATCCATATCCAAGAATTTGGCGCTGGATACCAAAGCCTCCGCCCCCCTTGCGATGGTCCGCATGCCTGAAGAATCGGCTCTAATGTTATAACCTTTTGTCATTATATTCTGGAATCCATACAAAGCATTATGTTCTCTTAGTTCCAAACACGGAGCGGTGATATCCTGAGATATACAATCACTGGAGACAATCTACAATTCGTGAACATAGAGTTCTCGCCTGAGGAGACGATATACTCCGAGGCGGGGGCCATGGTCTATATGACTGGTAACGTGAGTATGCAGGCCAAGGCCCGCGGCGGTGTCGGTCGCGGCCTTAAGCGCATGATCACCGGGGAGAGCTTCTTCATCACCAATTACAACACATCAGGGGGCAACGGTCTGGTCGGCCTCGGCGGCCATCTTCCGGGGAAGATATTCCCTATAGACGTCGGAGAGGGCAACTGGTTGGCCCAGAGGGACTCATTCCTCTGTGCCGAGTCGACTGTCGAGATGGATCTGGCATTCCAGAAGAAGTTGGGTTCTGTCTTCTTCGGCGGGGAAGGTCTGATCCTGCAGAAGTTCTCCGGAAAGGGGACATGTTTCATCCATGCGGCGGGGGATTTCACGGTGGTGGATTTGAAACCCGGACAACAGTACAAGGTCTCGACATCACATGCGGTCGCATGGGAGGACACGGTCGATTATGACATATCGAAATCCGGGTCTTTGAAGACCGCTCTGTTCTCTGGCGAGGGTCTGTTCGTCACGACCCTCACAGGGCCGGGCAAGATAGTGTTGCAGTCCTTGTCGCTACAGGACCTGGCCGGAGCATTGTATCCGTTCATGCCCAAGCCATCCCGTTCCAGTCCCAACATCACCTTGGGCGGTAGGAACTGAGTATGAAACCGGGTCGGTGAGGGTCAGACGATCTGGCCCCTCCGACCATTACAGGAGATGACCGAATGGAAGAAAAGAGGTCCGATAACAATAGCGAGTTGCGTTTGAACGGCGCGGTATTCCTGGCGATTTATATCGCCGTGGCGGTGCTGGGTGTTTTGGCGATCCTCTTCGTGGCTGCCAATCTTCACGCCGTTATATACTGGCTGATAGTGATAATTGTGGTTTTGGCGGTGTTGATGATAGTATTGTCCGTACTCTCCATGTTCATCGCCATACCATTCTTCCTCACAAAGGGTGAGGAGGTCCAGAGCGGGAATTACGACATGGACGATCAGGAATATCCCGGCGAGGACCGCAGACAAGGTCGTGTACGTTGATACGCCAGCTTTATCAACCCCTTACCCCTTTTTCCTCTCCGTGGAACGCATTCCCCTCGGATGCAAACCGATAGACGCAATGCTCGGCGGCGGTATCGAGAAAGGCTGCGTGACCCTTTTCTACGGTGAGGCCGGCGCAGGTAAGACGAACGTCTGTCTGCAATTGGCCAAGACCATGGCACTAAGCGGCCGTAAGGTCGCCTATGTGGACACCGAAGGGGTCTCCATGGAGAGGTTGGGGCAGATTTCAGGCCCGGCGACCCCGGACGTCCTTAGGAACCTGCTGTTCTTCCAGGTCCATGATTTCGACGAACAGTCCCGATTCGTGGAGAACGCCGTGAGATTGGCGGAGTCCAACAGTGATGTGGGGATGATCATCGTCGATTCCATGACAATGTATTATCGATTGGGAGCCAGGGACGACCTGCAGAATGTTAGGAAATCCCTCATAGTACAGACGGAGAGGCTTTTGAACGCCTCTAGAAGAATGGACGTTCCAGTCGTTTTGACCTCTCAGGTGTACACCGCGATAGACACCGGCACCTTCGAGTTCCTCGGAGGTCACGTCCTTCACCACAATGCCAAGACGATAATAAGGTTGGACAAGGCCGGGACCAACCGCCGTAGGGCGGTGGTCATGAAGCACCGCAGCATCCCGGAGGGGAGGTCCGCGGTTTTCAATATCAGTGCATCCGGGTTCGCCTGCGAGTGAGGTTCACGGGCTTTATAGCCTCACCTCAAAACAATTCAGGACTTACGGGTCACTGCAAAATCAGCCAGGGCCAACAGGAAACGCTTATGGTCCGATTCCGGGAGGCAATCCAGTTTGTCCTTGGCACATTTCGCATAGCGCTTGGCCCTATCACTGGCGTATTCGATGCTGCCTAGGCTGTCCAGGATCTCTATTGCCCTCTTAACCTGTTCATCACTGGCATCAGATTTGCCCAGTATGGAGTTGAGTTCATCGAACACCGGGTGGCCCCGACCTCCCTTGCCCAGGGCGTTTATGACTATGGCGGTGCGCTTTCCATTACGGATGTCGCTGCCTACCGGCTTCCCTGTGGTCTTCTCCTCCCCGGTGAGACCTATGACGTCATCCCAGAGCTGGAATGCTATCCCCAACAGTATGGCGTAGTCATACATGTCGCAAATCTGCTTTTCAGTGCCACCACCGATTATCGCCCCTCCGGCCGCGGCGGCTGCGAACAGGACAGAGGTCTTCTTTTCCACCATTCCTATGTAATCCTTTACCGTGATGCCTGGCTGATTCTCAAAGTTGGTGTCCAGTTGCTGTCCTTCCGCCAACACCCAAACGCTTTGCGCGGTAAGTTTGAGCAGGCGCCTCAGCTTGTCGTCGGTCACATCTAGGTCGGCGAGTATCTCGAACGCCTTGGCGAACAAGGCGTCACCGGCAAGGATCGCTGTCGGCATATCCCATTTTACATGCACCGCTGTGAGCCCTCTGCGGGTGTCATCGTTGTCCATCAGGTCGTCATGGACCAGCGTGAAGTTGTGTATCAACTCCAAGGCGGCACCGAACGGCGCTGCCTGCTTGCCTTTACCGCCAACGGCGTCAGCGGTTACCATGGCGACGACCGGCCGCATCATCTTCCCACCCGCACGCGGATAGTGTCTAACCGCCTCCATCAGATTCTCAGGAACACCATCTTTCAGATAGTTCACGATGTAAGGCTCCAGGTCTTTGGACCTGGCTTTCAAGATCTCAATAATGTCCATCTAGATCAACCTCTATAGCCACTCTCTGCATTTACCTGTAATAATCTTCCTTCTTGAAGATATTTGCTCCACGTTGGCTGACCCGGTCAGCATCATGGCCGCCTTGAACTCGGAGATAATGTCCAGAAGGCGGTCCTCCACAGCATCGGCGGACTGCATGGCCTCCTTGAGGACCAGATTGGCCGCACCGGCGCAACATGCCCCTAGGCTGATGGCCTTTGCCACATGGAGACCGTTGCGTATTCCTCCACTCGCTACAATGGGAAGTCCGACATCCGCCTCCAGTACGGAGACTGGCGATGGTATGCCCCAGTCGAAGAACGAGCTTCCGATGCTCTCTCTTGCGCGGTCTCCTGTGCTACGGGCCCGATGCAATTCGACCGCTGAGAAGCTCGTTCCTCCCATTCCGGCCACATAGATGGCCGCAACACCGGCGCCTTTCAAACGCTCGGCGGTCTGACGGGATATGCCAGCACCCGTTTCCTTGGCAAGGACCTTATGGTTGCGGCACACGTCCCGTATGCGATCGAGACAACCCTTGGAATGTGTATCGCCCTCAGGCTGCACAACCTCCTGGAGGAAGTTCAGGTGAATCGCCAAGGCATCGGCGCCGATCATATCCATCGCATCACCGATCATCGAATCGTCGAAAGCCACCTTCCCCGCCTGCTCTATTAGTTGCGGAGCCCCGACGTTGGCGATCACCAATGGCACACCATGGTCCTTCACGACCTCGAAACTCTCTCTCTCCCCACCCTCCAAAGATGCACGCTGACTCCCTACTCCCATACCTACACCCAAACGGGAACAGGCCTCGGCGATGTTACCGTTGATCTTAACCGCCCCCGGGAATCCCCCGGTGATGGCCGTCACTATGAAGGGGAATTCCAACTTCCTGCCCAACACCCGTGTGCTGGTGTCAATCTCATCCATGTTGATTTCCGGAACGGCCTCATGTACCAGCATTATATCGTCCCAGTAACAGTAATCGGGTGAGATGCGCTCACTGATGCAAATGTTGATGTGATCCTCTTTCCTGTTTCCGATGTCGCTCATTTAATCCAACTCCACCTTGGTTCCGAGGGCCTCATCCCCGCGCAGGGCGGCCTTGAGACGCCCTGGGACATTACCGTTGATTATCATGCATGTCCTGTCCGGTCCGATCATGCCGATCATGGCGGCGAGTTTCTTCTTGATCCCCCCGGTGACATCCTTGACATGGGCATGGAATTTCATATGCTCCAGGTCAGAAGGCCTGACACATCCGATCAGAGCAGCTCCCGGATCGGAGGGGTCGCGATCCATTATCCCGTCTATGTCAGACACGAATATCACTCTTTTTGGGAGGAGTTCCCGGGCCAATGCCTCCATGATCTGATCACCAGAACATATTGAGAACCCCTGGGACTCATCCAAGGCCACATCGCCGAACATCACCGGTGATATGCCTAGTTTGAGATAGGACCGTATACGGTCGAAATCAATCTCCACTATCTCCCTGTCCCGCATAACCACACAAGCGCTTGGAGGCAACGATACCGGGCTGATGCCTGCGGATATCATGGCATCGAGCACTTCCAGGTTCAATTGCCTGACATCTCTGGAAACGGTTACCAGGGCCTTGATCTGGGACTCGTACTTGTAACCCTCTGCAATACGGTGGTCATGGGCCATGATGTGGCCGAATGAACCGGCTCCATGAACGATGATCACGTCTTCACCGGAATCATATATCTCCTCACAGAGCCTCACGAGTACATCATGGTGAAGCATCTGATACTGGGACTTGTCGGTTATCACGCTTCCGCCCAGCTTGACGAGAATCATCAGATTCTCCGATTATGGGCGGCGTATAAATACATAACGAAGGTCACATACGACAATCATCTAACCTTGTAACCGCAAGAGCCACAGAAAACGTACTCCGGTGGCACATCCCCACCGCATTCTGGACACAGGCCATCATCGACATCATCGTCCTCTGGAACAGGGGGTAGGCCTTCCGACATCCTTCTGGCACGGTTGGCCAGTGTGAGGGCGGAATCCTCATCGCCGTTGTCCAGGGCCTTGGCGGCCTCCGCTACCAATTCTGACACCCCATCGCCGCCCTTCGATATTGCGACGTTCATCATGAATTGAGCCTGGATGACGGACTCGGAGATTTTGGGCCGGGGGATTTCATCATCCCTCTTCGGAGCGACCCCGTCCCGGATGGAGAACGGGGCCTCCTCCACTGGGTTTTTGGCAACGAACATCTGCTTGCGCGCATTGTCGACAAGCTGCCTGGTCTTCAGGTCGTTCCTCTGTTCGAAGGATAGCATCGCCATTTCCAGGGTCAGTTCAGAATCCCCTACGTCATAACCCTGGTTCTTCAGAGAATCAGCTATGGCCTGGGCGGTGACGATAGAATTGTAAAGATCGTCCCTTTCCAGTTTGGCGTCTATCCTGTCGTCACGGTTCTTCTGGAAATACTTGAGCTGAAGGTATATTCCCACCAGTACGACAATTGCGAAGAGAACGAACAACACGACCCTTATTCCCAGGGAAAGCTCCATCCAGTATAGTTAGTCAGAAAAGCGTACTTATCGGTTACGATGACATACGTCAAGATGATAGAGGAATGGAAAGTGGCTGACGGCGCCCCAAGGTTCCCGTGCGCTCGCGCAACACAGTACAGCC
Organism: Methanomassiliicoccaceae archaeon; assembly: GCA_003557905.1. GTDB lineage: Archaea > Thermoplasmatota > Thermoplasmata > Methanomassiliicoccales > Methanomethylophilaceae > PWHV01. Next base: position 13,056 of record PWNH01000100.1, read on the forward strand.
AGGGACGCGGGCGGGCTTAACTACCGGGTTCGGAATGGGACCGGGTGTGACCCC
>PWNH01000025.1 GCA_003557905.1 Methanomassiliicoccaceae archaeon
ACGGTCAGATAATCGCCTCCCCCGTAGGGGCCATGGAGAACGACCCCCAAAAAGGTAAGGAGCTGCGGCCTATCGGGGAAAGGGTGAACGCCATGGCCAAGGCCGCCAGGAGATGGGCCGTTCTCAGTCGCATACCCGTTAATCAGAGAAAGGTGGCGATAATCCTTTATCAGAACCCTCCCCGCCGCGACAGCCTCGGAGGCGCCTACGGCCTGGACACTCCCCAGAGCATAGTCCGGATACTGCAAGGCATGAGGGATGACGGTTACCTCATCGACGAGGTGCCGGAGGACGGCAACGACCTGATATCCAAGATGCTGTCGGGTTTGGCCAACGACGAGGATTGGCTCTCGGCACGGGAGATGAGGAAGCGGGCGGCCGGGGTGGTGAGCCGTGACGATTGCAAGGGATGGTTGGCGGATATACCGGAACGTAACCGTGCGGAGATGATAAGGGACTGGGGCGAGGCCCCCGGCTCCCTGTTCGAAGTGGACGGTGACCTCGTGATGCCGGGGCTGGTCAACGGCAACATCCTATTGGCGGTACAGCCGGCCAGGGGAATGCTGGAGAAGGCCGATGAGGTCTATCACAGCGAGGACCTGGTGATACCTCACAACTATCTTGCATACTACCGTTGGATCCGCGATGTGTTCAAAGCGGACGCCGTGGTGCACATGGGCACCCATGGCACCTTGGAATGGCTGCCCGGCAAATCGTTGGCGTTGAGTGGGGAATGCTATCCCGACATCGTGCTCGATGACATGGTGAACATCTATCCTTATCTGATGAGCAACCCCGGCGAGGGGATGCAGGCCAAAAGACGGAGCCGGGCGGTTCTGATAGGGCATCTGCCTCCGGCACTTACGAGAGCGGGCGGGTATGATGTCCTGGAGAGTCTTGACAATGAGCTCCAATCCTATTTCCATGCGGTCCAGGGAGGATCGACGTCGAAAGGAGGCCAGCTCCTGACAAAGATCCATCATATGGTGAAGGATGCCGGCCTCCTCTGCGACCTCGGCCTGCCTGAGGATGTCTCGACCACGACGTTGGAAGAACACCTGCAACGCCTTTACGATTACCTCAGCGAGGTGAAGGACTCGCTGATCAAGGACGGTCTGCATGTCTTCGGTGCACCGCCTCCAGAGGAACGGATGGATGAGATGGTCTATGCCCTGACTCGTCTTGCCAACGGCCCGGTACCGTCGTTGCGGCGGTCTGTCGCTGAAGCCAGGGGCATTGACCTTGCGAAGGCTGTTTCCGACCCATCGGCATGGAGTGGAACGGGAAGGCTCAACGGTGAGTTGGTGGAGGAGGTTGATCGAGAGTGCATGTCTTTGGTCATGGATTTGAGGTCGATGGATTATGATGAGCGGCGTTGCATCGGGCATCTAACCCAGTTGGGATTGGACAGTGAGGATGTCATCTCCGCGGTAGGGTTCATCTGTTCGACTTTGGCCCCCTCCATACTCCAGGCCGTGGATGAGGTAGGTAACACCCTGGGCGCCCTATCCGGTTCCTATGTGCCCCCCGGACCGAGCGGAGTGCCGTCCCGGGGCAACGCCCACCTGCTCCCCAGCGGAAGGAACTTCTACTCCCTCGACCCGAGGGCGATACCGACGCCAGCGGCATGGGAGGTCGGGAAGGGGATGGCGGAGCAGATGGTGAGTAGGCACATCGATGAGAACGGCTGCTACCCCGAGAACGTGGGGATGGTCGTTTTCGCCACTGACACGATGAAGACCGGGGGCGATGACATCGCCTATATCCTGTGGTTGATGGGTCTAAGGCCGGTGTGGGCGGATGATGGCGGTAGGGTCGTGGACATAGAAGTTATCCCCTTGGAGGAATTGAAACGTCCCCGGATCGATGTTACTCTGAGAGTGAGCGGCCTATTCCGGGACGCCTTCCCCAATCTGATGGACCTCATAGACCGCGGCGTGGAGACGATCGCCTCGTTGGACGAGGCCCCGGAGAACAACTACCTCTGCAAGCACCTCAAAGAGGATATTCTGGAATCGCTGAAGGAAGGTCTGGGTGAGAAGGAATCGCGCTCCCGGGCTCTGATAAGAGTCTTCGGCTGTCCTCCAGGCACCTATGGCGGCGGCGTCAGCGAGCTTATTGAATCATCATCATGGGAAAGTGTTGATGATCTTGCGGATGCGTTCATCGCCTGGGGCGGGTATGCGTATGGGGGAGGCCGTAAGGGCATGGAGGCCAAGGATGTGCTGCGGCAGCGTCTTTCCAAGGTCGATGTCACCGTCAAGAATCATAGTTCCAGGGAGCTCGACATGCTCGACAATGATGACGATTACATCTACCACGGAGGGATGATAGCTGCCGTGAGGTCGGCAAAGGGCGAGGCCCCGCAATCCTTCGTGGGAGACAGTTCCGACCCCGACAACACCAAACTACGGACGGCAGGTGAGGAGGGCATGTTCATATTCCGCAGCAGAGTCCTCAACCCCAAATGGTTGGAGGGTCTGAAGAGACATGGATACAGAGGGGCTCAAGAGCTCTCCTCGGTCATCGACTTCTCCTTCGCATGGGACGCCACGGCGGAGATAATGGAGCCGTGGATGTACAGATCGATGGCCGAGAGCTTCCTCCTCAATGACGAGAACAGGGAATGGGTGCAGGAGAACAACCCCCACGCCCTGCGCCATATGTCAGGGAAGCTACTCGAGGCGATAGACCGCGGCATGTGGAGTCCTGATGACTCGATGAGGAACCGATTGGAATCGATGTTCCTCGATGCCGAGGATCTCCTGGAGGATATGGAGGATTGATTCCTTTCCACTCCGGCCACAGTTGATATTTATATCTTCTAACGGTTTTCAATTGAATAAGTCAGCCTCAGAGGGCCGTCTCTGTCTGGATGATGAGGGTGTTCAATTGGATAGGTCGGAAGCGGGTGAACGAAAGGTGGCCATCCTAACCCATGCCTTGAAAGGAGGGGGGGCGGAGCGCGTGATATCCAATCTCAGTGGACACATCGGCGGTGATTATGAACTCACCCTGTTGCTACTTGATTCGGATGGATCGGACCGGAAGGATGGCGTCCGAACCGTCAGCATATGGTCCCGGAGTTTTCCAGAGGTATCGGATCACGGGCTTCCTTTCAATCCCATACACTTGATACAGATGATGGTCTCATTGCGCAGAGAGGTCAAGCGTAACGGTTTTTCAATGGTCTTGAGTTTCCTCGAGATCCCGAATTTCCTCAACCTCATGACCTTTGGGAAACATCGGAGGATCGTCTCGGTCAGGAATCATATGAGCGGTAAAAGGAAAGGTTTCCTGGGAAATTTGGCTGTGAGGTTCGTGACGATTTTCACAGACCACACCATAGCGGTCTCCGCAATGTGCCGCCTTG
>PWNH01000065.1 GCA_003557905.1 Methanomassiliicoccaceae archaeon
ACGGTCAGATAATCGCCTCCCCCGTAGGGGCCATGGAGAACGACCCCCAAAAAGGTAAGGAGCTGCGGCCTATCGGGGAAAGGGTGAACGCCATGGCCAAGGCCGCCAGGAGATGGGCCGTGCTCAGTCGCATACCCGTTAATCAGAGAAAGGTGGCGATAATCCTTTATCAGAACCCTCCCCGGCGCGACAGCCTCGGAGGCGCCTACGGGCTGGACACCCCCCAAAGCATAGTCCGTATACTGGAGGGCATGAGGGATCATGGTTACCTCATCGACGAGGTGCCGGAGGACGGCAACGACCTGATATCCAGGATGCTGTCGGGTTTGGCCAACGACGAGGATTGGCTCTCGGCACGGGAGATGAGGAAGAGGGCGGCCGGAGTGGTGAAACGTGACGATTACAAAGGATGGTTGGCAAAGGTCCCGGAACGTAACCGAACGGAAATGGTAAGGGACTGGGGCGAGGCGCCCGGATCTCTGTTCGAGGTGGACGGTGACCTCGTGATGCCGGGTTTGGTCAACGGCAACATCCTATTGGCGGTACAGCCGGCCAGGGGAATGCTGGAGAAGGCCGACGAGGTTTATCACAGCGAGGACCTGGTGATACCTCACAACTATCTTGCATACTACCGTTGGATCCGCGATGTGTTCAAAGCGGACGCCGTGGTGCACATGGGGACACATGGCACCCTGGAGTGGTTGCCGGGCAAATCGTTGGCATTGTGCGGGGAATGCTATCCCGACATCGTGCTCGATGACATGGTGAACGTCTACCCTTATCTGATGAGCAATCCCGGTGAGGGGATGCAGGCGAAAAGACGAAGCCGGGCGGTGCTGATAGGACATCTGCCTCCGGCGCTTACGAGAGCGGGCGGGTATGATGTCCTGGAGAGCCTTGACAATGAGCTCCAATCCTATTTCCATGCGGTCCAGGGGGGGTCGACGTCGAAAGGAGGCCAGCTCCTGACAAGGATCCATCATATGGTGAAGGATGCCGGCCTACTCTGCGACCTCGGTCTTCCTGAGGACGTCTCGACACAAGGGTTGGAAGAACATCTGCAACGCCTCTACGATTACCTCAGTGAAGTGAAGGATTCGCTTATCAAGGACGGACTGCATGTATTCGGTGCACCGCCTCCACAGGAACGGATGGATGAGATGGTCTATGCCCTGACACGTCTGGCCAACGGTCCGGTACCTTCGTTGCGGCGTTCTGTCGCCGAGGCTAAGGGCATTGACCTTGTGAAGGCCGTTTCCGATCCATCAGCATGGAGCGGAACAGGAAGGCTCAACGGTGAGTTGGTGGAGGAGGTCGACCGTGAGTGCATGTCTTTGGTCATGGATTTGAGGTCGATGGATTATGATGAGCGGCGTTGCATCGAGCATCTAGCCCAGGTAGGATTGGACAGCGAGGATGTCATCTCCGCGGTAGGGTTCATCTGTTCGACTTTGGCCCCCTCCATACTCCAGGCCGTGGATGAGGTGGGTAACACCTTGGGCGCCCTATCCGGTTCCTATGTGCCCCCGGGGCCTAGCGGGGTACCGTCCCGTGGCAACGCCCACCTGCTCCCCAGCGGAAGGAACTTCTACTCCCTCGACCCACGCGCGATACCGACGCCGGCAGCATGGGAGGTCGGGAAGGGGATGGCGGAGCAGATGGTGAGTAGGCACATCGATGAGAACGGCTGCTACCCCGAGAACGTGGGGATGGTCGTTTTCGCCACCGACACGATGAAGACCGGGGGCGATGACATCGCCTACATCCTATGGTTGATGGGGCTGAGGCCGGTATGGGCTGATGATGGGGGCAGGGTCGTGGACATAGAGATAATCCCCTTGGATGAATTGAAACGCCCCCGCATCGACGTGACCCTGAGGGTGAGCGGTCTGTTCCGGGACGCCTTCCCCAACCTTATGGACCTCATAGACCGCGGCGTGGAGACGATCGCCTCGTTGGACGAGTCCCCGGAGAACAACTACCTCTGCAAGCACCTCAAGGAGGACATTCTGGAATCGTTGAAGGATGGACTAGGGGAGAGGGAGTCGCGTTCCCGGGCTTTGATCCGGGTGTTCGGTTGCCCGCCTGGCACCTATGGGGGCGGCGTCAGCGAGCTGATCGAATCATCGTCATGGGAAAGTGTCGATGACCTTGCGGATGCGTTCATCGCCTGGGGGGGTTATGCTTACGGGGGAGGACGGAAGGGCATGGAGGCCAAGGATGTGCTGCGCCAGCGCCTGTCCAAGGTTGACGTTACGGTCAAGAACCACAGTTCCAGGGAACTCGATATGCTCGACAACGATGACGACTACATCTATCACGGAGGGATGATCGCTGCCGTGAGGTCGGCAAAGGGCGAGGCCCCCCAATCCTTCGTGGGAGACAGTTCCGACCCTGACAACACCAAACTCAGGACGGCGGGCGAAGAGGGGATGTTCATTTTCCGCAGCAGGGTCCTGAACCCCAAGTGGCTGGAGGGTCTGAAGAGACATGGTTATAGGGGGGCTCAAGAGCTCTCCTCGGTCATCGACTTCTCATTCGCATGGGACGCGACGGCGGAGATTATGGAGCCGTGGATGTACAACTCGATGGCCGAGAGCTTCCTTCTCAATGATGAGAACAGGGAATGGGTGCAGGAGAACAACCCCCACGCCCTACGGCACATGTCGGGGAAGCTCCTCGAGGCGATAGACCGCGGCATGTGGAGCCCTGATGATTCGATGAGGAACCGACTGGAATCGATGTTCCTTGACGCCGAGGACTATCTGGAGGACCTAGAGGATTGATTCCGCTCCGGTCACAGTTGATATTTATATCTTCTAACGGTTTTCAAATGGATTAGTCAGTCTCAGAGAGCCGTCTCTGTCTGGATATGAGGGTGTTTACTTGGATAGGTCGAAGCAGGGTGAGAGGAAGGTTGCCATCCTTACCCATTCCTTGGACGGAGGGGGGGCGGAGCGTGTGATATCCAATCTCAGTGGACACATCGGTGAAGATTACGAGCTCACCCTGCTGCTCCTTGATTCAGATGGGGCACACCGCAAAGATGGTGTCCGAACGATCGGCATCTGGTCCCGAGGTCTTCCAGAGGGATCGGATCACGGACTTCCTTTCAATCCTGTTCGATTGATACAGATGATGGTCTCGTTGCGCAGGGAGGTGAAACGTAACGGTTTTTCATTGGTCTTGAGTTTCCTTGAGATCCCGAATTTCCTCAACCTAATGACCTTTGGAAAGCATCGGAGAATCGTCTCGGTCAGGAATCATATGAGCGGTAAAAGGAAAGGTTTCCTGGGAAATTTGGCTGTGAGGTTCGTGACGATTTTCACAGACCACACCATAGCGGTCTCCGCAATGTGCCGCCTTG
>PWNH01000002.1 GCA_003557905.1 Methanomassiliicoccaceae archaeon
GGTTGGTTTGGTTGGTTTGGTTGGTTTGGTTGGTTTCTTTGTTTATTGGTTTGGTGGTTCGGGTGGGTTGGTGCGTGAACGGTTCGGTGGGGGTGGGTTGGACGTTGTCCGTCGGCCGTGTCAGGCCGACCTACATTGGTGGGTTTTGTAGGTCGGGGTGACACCCCCGACGGTCGAGGTATCGGATGTCGACGTGGGTTGGAGGGTTGGTCCGGGGTTGGGTGTGTGAACGGTTCGGTGGGGGTGGATTTGACGTTGTCCGTCGGCCGTGTCAGGCCGACCTACGTTGTGGTGGCGTGGGTCCCTGACCTCTGACCCCTTAAGGACTCAGGGGTTCAGGAAGGTCTGGACTTGGGGGATGATTTTGTCCGGGGCGTCTTCGAGGACGTAGTGGCCGGCGTCTTCGAAGTAATCGATTTCGGCCTTGGGGAGTTTTTCTTTCCAGATGGCCAGGACCTTGTCGTTGAAGACGAAATCCTTGGCGCCCCACAGGATGAGGACGGGTTTGTTGGAGAGCAGGACGAGGCGGTTTTCGGTTTCATCGAGGACCGACCAGGCAGGATCTGATTCCTGCAGGGGGATGTCCTGAACAAAGCGCAGGGTGGCCAGGCGGCGGTCGGGGCTGCCCTGGTAGGGGGCGACCAGGCCGCGGGCGACATCGCGGTCGAGTTTTTTCTCGGTGGCCATGCGTACGGCCAGTCCGGAGAAGGCGTTGAAACGCTGGATGAGAAATGCGCCCAGGCCGGTGCGGGCGAATTTGAGCGAACCCGGCAGGCTTTCGTCCTTGGGAATGTTGAACGCCCAGGTGTTGAGCAACACGATGCGCTCGACCCGATCGGGATTTCTCACCGCCCAGGACAGGCCGATGGCCCCGCCCCAGTCATGCACGATCAGGGTGATCGGGCGTTCCGGTTCGACCGCGTCCATCCAGTGACCGAAATCCTCCACCCGGTTTTCCAGTGTGTAGGTGTAGTCCTCGTCTTTCGGGCGGTCGGACAGGCCCATGCCGATGTGATCGGGCACCAGGCAGCGACAGTCTTCCTTAAGCGCATTGACCAGGTTGCGGTAGTAAAACGACCAGGTCGGGTTGCCATGCACCATGACCACCGGATTGCCGTCCTTGGGGCCCTCGTCCAGGTAATGGATAGTGTGGCCGTCGGATTGCTTGTGGTGGTGGGAGGGGTAGGGGTAGAGGGGGGAGGTGAACATTTGGTTTGTTCGTTTGTTCGTTTGTTCGTTTGTTCGTTTGTTCGTTTGTTCGTTTTTCTTTGGTTGGTTTGTTTGCTGGTTTTGGTTAGGAGCAACCTGATCGGGGATGGTGTCCGATTAAACCAACAAACAAATCAACCAACCAACAAACCAATCAACCAACCAACAAACCAATCAACCAACAAACGAACCAACCAACAAACCGCTTCTCACCATACAACTTCGGCCATGGCGCAATTCAACCCGGAACCAATGCCCATCAGGGCCAGGAGGTCGCCGCGTTTGACGCGATCTTCCTGGATGATGCGGGACATGACGGTCGGGATGGAGGCCGGGCCGATGTTGCCGAGGAACGGGAAGATGCGGTAGACCTTGGCCGGGTCGGCGCCGAAGGCGCGGATGAAGTTTTCGGTGTGCGCCTTGGAGACTTGATGGATGACGACGTGGTCGAGTTCCTGGACAACCCAGCCCATGACCGTGCGCGCCGCGATGAAAGTCATGCTGGCCAGTTTCATTCCCTCGATCAGCAAGGACTTGGTGTCGGTCCACATCTGGTGATTCCAGCCGCGGCACAGGTTGTTGAACTGGGTGGCGGCACGCGCCACACCGCCGCGATACTGGTGACCGTCCGGCTCCAGATCGCCGCGCGACATGACCATGGCGGCCGAGCCCGAGCCCAGGGTCAGGGTGGCGAACTCACTCTTGAATTGCTTGTGGGTCACCTTGGGGTTGAGCAGGCGCTGAATGGTAGTTTCGTTGATCTCGCGACTGTTTTCGCCGTTGACGATCAACGCATAATCGATTTCGCGGCGCTCGAGCATCTGGGCGGCGATGTTCATGCCGTTGATGAAGGCCAGGCAGGCATTGCCGACATCGAAGCTCTGGCAGGTATCGGCCAGCTTGAGGTTGCCATGCACCATGCAGGCCGTCGAGGGCTCGAGGAAATCCCGTGAAACCGAGGTATTGATGAGAATTCCGACCTGCTTCGGGTCGATATCGGCACGGGCCAGCGCATCATTGGCAGCCAGGGTGGCGCCATCGGATGGCAGCATGCCGTCATCCCAGAAACGACGCTCTTCGATGCCGGCCAGATCAATCAGCGGGTTGCCTGGAACGCGCAGCTTCTTGAACGTGGGCGCCAGACGCTCGGCGACCTCCTCGCTGGAGACACGGTGCGGGGGCTCGATGTGAGCGACGGACTTGATGACGACATTATCAAACAGCATGCAGAAAACCAGGCCCACACGGGGCGATTAAGAATCCGAACCGCGTATTATACCCGCATTGCCCACGGGGAACATCACATGACTTCGTCCCATCATTGCCCTGACCGAACCCGCCAGGCCGCTGCCGCCTTGCGCGAGGCCGAAAGGCCGCTGCGAATCCTGGGGTTGCTGGCCTGGCCGCTGGAGGTCCGCGCGCGGTTCCTGGAATCCGACGGCCGCGAATTGCCCCAGGTCAGCTATCCGGAGGTGGATACCAGTGCGGTCGAATCCGCGCTCGAGGTGGCTCGGCCCGCGATTGCCGAGGCCGGACCGGCCAGGGAATGGCTGCAACGCACCGCCGATCGCATTGCCACGGCCGCGCGCATGGTGCGCAACCTGGGCAGGCAGGAATTTCATGAATGCTCGACCGAGCTGTACGGCGCCCCGGCCCTGGCGCCGAAGGATCTGGGCCAGAGTCCGCTGGAACTGGCGCGCAGGGTGCGCCGCATCATCGACCAGATGAACCATATCGATCTGGGCGCACCGGCCAATCCGGCGGCCAGCCCGGAAGACGTGGCCCGTCGCATGCGCGAGGCGGTCGAAAAGTTTTTTGGCGACGAGGCGCCGGCGATCGAACTGGTCGACAGTCTTTCAGCCAATGCCACGGCCGGGCCGGACCGCATCCGTATTCGCTCCACCGCGCACTTTACCGACCGCGATGTCGAACAGCTCGTCCACCACGAGGCCGGCATTCACGTGGCCACCGGGCTCAACGGTCGTCATCAGACCGATTTACCGATCCTTGCGTCCAGCCATCCCGGCACCACCCGTACCCAGGAAGGGCTTGCGGTATTCGCCGAGTTCATCACCGGCTGCATGGACCTGGACCGCTTGAGCCGCCTGGCCGACCGGGTGCTGGGCATCGACATGGCCGCGCGCGGGGCGGATTTCA
>PWNH01000079.1 GCA_003557905.1 Methanomassiliicoccaceae archaeon
ACACCATCTCCATTAGAGGAATCCCCGGGCCCGTAGGGTAGCTAGGATATCCTTTCGGCCTTCGGAGCCGAAGACCGGGGTTCGAATCCCCGCGGGCTCGCCATTTCTCAAATCAGACAATGGATCTCAAAAATTCCAGGCCTGTCGATTCATTAGACAACCCACAACTGGACGTTCAATCTCACCCTGGCCTGGGCGGCGATAATCAGCCCACCGGCGTCTGACGCTTATGTCGATACCTATTATGAGCATCATGCCTTCGTCAATGAGAGCATAATGGGAGTGATCGCTTACTACAACCTTCCCGGCTCACTCAAGACCACCATAGACCACCCGAACGCTAAATTCACGATATTCGGGACGTCTCAGGAAGGTGACGAGGGTAATTACAGTGTGAACTACACAGTCTGGTCCCTCGATGGCAAACTGGAGTCCAACGTGGTCTGGAACTTCACCATGCATCCTGCTCCTCTGATTGAGGAAATCCTCCTAATCTGTTGGCAACGGCGGCGGTAATACTCATCACCCTGTGTGCTGCTATTTTGATAAGACGTTGGCCTTGAACCCTGCCGTTAAACTACCCTAGGGAGGAAGAGCCGACCCGGCAACGAGGGCGCCAGGGATGCCAACATATTTGACGTACCAATACCAAACGATACATGATGCAGGACGTCTCAATAGTGATGTGCGGTGCCGCCGGTCAGGGCATACAGACCGTCGAGCAGCTGCTGGTGGGCATATTCAAGAATACTGGTTTCAATGTCTACGCCACCAAGGAGTACGAGTCCCGCGTCCGCGGTGGTTCCAACTCCACTGAGCTGCGCATATCCGACTTCCGTGTGGATGCAATGGTCGATCGGATAGACATCATGATACCGTTCGACAAAGCGGCCATAGAGCATCTGCGCTCCCGTATCGACTCCGAGACGCTGGTGATCGCCGACCAGGATGCCTTTGGCAGTTCATCATTTAATCTTCCTCAGGAACCCGTCCTCCTGCCATTCAAGGCCAAGGCGGTGGAGATCGGCAGTCGATTGTACACCAACGTGGTGGCGGTCGGTGCTGTGACCGGTCTGTTCGATGTCGACCCGGCGGTGGGCGAAGCGATCCTGAATCAGAAATTCTCCTCCAAAGGTTCGGACCTGGTGAAGGATAACATTGAGGCTCTTCATGCCGGTAACGCTCTTGGGAAAAGGATGAGGGAGGAAAAGGGACTGAGCTTCCTCATGCCCCGTTCCGCCGACGTTGCCGACGAGATACTACTGAACGGCAATCAGGCGGTGGCCCTCGGGGCCATCGCCGGCGGTTGCAACTTCATCTCCGCCTATCCCATGTCGCCATCTACCGGAGTGCTGGAGATGCTGTCGGAACTCTCTCACCAGTTCGGCATCGTCGTCGACCAGGCTGAGGACGAGATCGCCGCCATGAACAAGGCGGTGGCCGCATGGTTCGCTGGTGCCAGGGCGATCGTCTCCACATCCGGCGGAGGCTTCGACCTTATGACCGAAGGCCTGTCCATGGCCGGGATCATGGAGTCGCCTCTGGTCGTTCACCTGGCACAACGCCCCGGTCCTGCCACTGGACTCCCCACCCGCACCGCCCAGGAAGACCTCAATCTGGCGGTGTATGCCGGTCATGGCGAGTTCTGCCGTTTGGTCTACGCTCCCGGTACCATCGCTCAGGCGTTCCAGATCACGCAACAAGCGTTCAACATAGCCGATCGTTATCAGATACCGGTGTTCATCCTCACCGACCAGGATTTCGTGGATAGTTACTACAACATACCCACGCTCTTGTTATCGGAGCTGAGGAACGAGCATCACTTCGTGGAGACTGACGAGGGATACATGCGTTACCGTTTTACGGAGAATGGCATATCGCCCCGCGGCGTTCCTGGCCTCGGTAGCGGTCTAGTCCGTGCGGACTCCGATGAGCACGATGAGCACGGACACATAACCGAAGATCTTGAACACGTTCGCCCGGCGATGGTGGAGAAGCGTCTCCACAAGCGCCGCCAACTCATAGAGGACCTCCTTGAAGAACCGGAGCAGTATCCGGAGGGCAAGGCGAGTTCGTACGTCATCTGCTGGGGATCCAACCGCAACGTGGTCAAAGAGGCTCTGGAATCCCTTCCCAGCCCGGGGCTGGCGATGTTGCATTTCCATCAGCTGTTCCCTATGCACCCTGCCATCGCGGAGAAACTGGCCGCAGCCAAGAAGACGATAATCCTGGAGAACAACGCCACCGGGCAGCTCGCCAACCTCTTGAAGATTCATGCTGACCACGACATACCCGCCGAACGACGGCATCTACGCTACTCGGGCAAGCCGTGGTCGGTCGAGGAAGTGGTCGGGATACTGCGCCAGGAGGGATTCTGAATGGAGTTCAACCAGAAGTCATACGACATGCCTCAGGAGAAGGCATGGTGTCCCGGTTGCGGGAACTACGGTCTGCACCGCAGTCTGAAGGAGGTGCTCGCAGAGCTCAGAATCAAACCCCAAGAAACGGTATTGGTGTCCGGTATCGGCCAGGCAGCCAAGCTGCCCCAGTACACCAAGGCTCACATGTTCAACGGCCTGCACGGACGTTCCCTGCCGGCGGCGATGGCCATCAAGGCCGCCAACCCGCAGATGACCGTGATAGTGACGTCCGGTGACGGCTGCACCTACGGCGAGGGAGGCAACCATTTCCTGGCACAGATCCAGAGGAACGAGGACATCGTCAACATCGTGCACAACAACATGGTCTACGGACTCACCAAGGGACAGGCCTCCCCGACCAGCCTCAAGGGCATGAAAACAAAGGTCCAGAATGATGGCGTGCTCAACGAACCCTTCAATCCCTTGGCGGTGGCCATAGCCATGGGAGCCACATACGTAGCCCGCGTGTACCACGGGAACAAGGAGCAGACCCGAAAGGTGTTGAAGGAAGCGATCCAACATAAAGGCTACGCGTTGGTGGACTGTTTCGTGGAATGCGTCGCCATGAACAAGCTCAACACCTCGCAGTGGTACAAGGACCACACCTACGAGTTGCAGGATGACCACGACCCCACGGACAGGGTGCAGGCCTTCGCCCGTGCTTTGGAGGATGGAAGTTATCCTACCGGCGTGTTCTACAAGGAGGAAGGGAAGCCGGTGTTCTGGGAGCAGTCCGCCGCCTATCGTGATGATCAACGTCCTCTTTACCAGAGGACCGTGGACATGGATAGGCTGAAGAAGGTTATAGAGTCCAAGAGATCGGTATGAATGCCGTCTGACAAAGAGACGTCCCCGTCAGCGATGGGCCTCCATGCATGCTTTGACGCAAAGCCCGCACCTCAGTCCGCCGAGGGTGTTGAACATGTAGTCC
>PWNH01000068.1 GCA_003557905.1 Methanomassiliicoccaceae archaeon
TGTCCACTTTGAAGTCGTTGAGGTTCCTGTTGTTCACGCCGATAACTTCGGACTTGGAGTCGACGGCGCGGATGACCTCCTCCTCGTTGTGGGCCTCGACCAGAGCGTCCATGCCCAGGGCCTTGACGATATCGAGGAACCTGACGAGCGTCTGCTGGTCCAGCAGACCGCATATCAATAGGACCGCTGAGGCCCCCAGGACCTTTGATTCGTATAACTGGTAATCGTCAATGATGAAGTCCTTCCTGAGGACGGGGACATCGACCGCGGCAGCGACGTTCTGAAGATGACAGTGGCTACCGTGAAAATACTGCGGTTCGGTCAGCACCGATATCGCTGCCGCACCGTTACGGACATAATCGTTGCATATATCCATGTAAGGGTATTCCAGCGAGATCATGCCCTTGGACGGTGACGCTCTCTTCAATTCGCATATGAGGGAGAGGCCTGGCTGTCGCAGCGCATTTGTGAACGATGGCTTCTGCGGATTTTTCGCCTCTGCCATGGTGATCATCGACTCCGCGGGAACATCCTTTTTGGCAGCCTCCACCCGCGAACGCGCTGTTGATGCGATCCTATCCAATATCATCCGCCCCTCGCCCCCTTGGATATGTCGATGAAATCCTCCATCTTCCGCAGGGCCCTTCCGTCATCGATGGCTGTTGCGGCCATGGTGACTCCTTCTCCGATGCTGCCGCACCTTCCTGCCATGTGGAGGGCGGCTCCGGAGTTCAACAGCACCACATCCCGTTGCGGACCCCTCTCGCCGCTCAGCACGGCCTTCAATATGGCGGCGTTCTCCGAGGCGTCCCCGCCTCGGATGTCCTCGGGACGGCATAGCTCGAATCCGTATCTGACCGGGTTGATGACGTGGTTGGTCATCATCCCGTCCTGTATCTCGCATACCGAGGTCTTGTCACAGATCGATATCTCATCCATGCCATCGTGGCCATGCACCACCATCCCCCTGCTTATCCCCAGGTTCATCATCACCCGTGCCAACTTATCGATCAATGATGCGTCATAGACCCCGAGGAGCTGCATCTTCACGTTCATGGGGTTGGTTATCGGACCGAGGAGATTGAAGAACGTCCTAACGCCCAGCTCACGCCTCACCGGGGCTATGTGCCTCATAGCCTGGTGATATACGGGTGCGAAAAGGAAACAGATGCCGATATCATTCAGCATTGAGACGCTATGTTCCGGCGATATGGATATGTCGGCACCGAGCGATTCGAGGACATCGGCCGCACCGCATCTGCTGGAGGCGGCCCGGTTACCGTGTTTTGCGACTTGGACACCAGCGGCGGAGATGACGAAGGATGAGACCGTGGATATGTTGAACGTGTTCGTACCGTCGCCTCCCGTACCTACTATCTCCAGTGCTTCAGAGGCCTGAGGCACAGGGAGACAATGCCTGCGCATACTCGATGCGAATGCGGTGATCTCCTCCACCGTCTCACCCTTCATGTTCATGGCCGTCAGGAATGAGCTGGCCTGCACCTCTGTCGCCGCCCCGGACATGATCTCATCCATGACGCCCTCGGCCTCATGGTAGGAGAGGTCCTCATGATTGATGGCCCGTATTATCGCTGCCTTGATCATGTTCTCATCCCCCTCTCCACGAAATTGCGTAAGACCATGTGACCCTCAGGAGTCAATATTGACTCGGGGTGGAACTGCAATCCGTACACCGGTTTATCGCGATGCCTGACAGCCATTATCTCGCCATCGGCGCTCCTCGCCACCACGATCAGTTCATCGGGTAGGTCGGTCTCAACTGCCACCAACGAATGGTAACGTCCTACGGTGATTTGACGTTCCATCTCATGGAACATGGGGCAGGAGTTGTCCACATCAACCCGGGAGGTCTTCCCGTGCATCAGCCGTTTGGCGTAGGAGACCGTCCCGCCGTAGGCCGTGCATATGGCCTGATGGCCGAGGCAGACGCCCAATATGGGAACGCTCCCGTCGAGACGTCGTATAGCATCCACACATACGCCGGCATCCTCCGGCCTCCCGGGCCCGGGGGAGATGATTATCCCCTCAGGCTGTAAACCAATCAACTCATCCACGCTGATGGCGTCATTCCTCACCACCTTGATGTCCGGATACAAGGACCCGACCATCTGATACAGGTTGTAGGAGAAGCTGTCATAGTTGTCGACGAGCACGATCAAAGGAAATCACCTCCGTCGGCGGTCTCGATGGCATCAAGAATCGCCCGGGCCTTGCCGGCGCACTCCTGATACTCCTTCTCAGCCACACTGTCGGCGACTATGCCCGCCCCTGTTTGCACGAAGACCTTGCCGTTCTTCTTGAAGGCGATGCGTATGGCGATGCATACGTCCATGTTGCCGTTGAATCCCAGATAACCGATGGCGCCTCCGTAGATGCCGCGTTTACTGTTCTCCAAACGGTTGATGATCTCGCAGGCGCGTACCTTGGGGGCACCGGAAAGGGTCCCGGCGGGCAGTACGGCATCCAAGGCGTCGATGGAGTCGAGCCGCTCATCCAGTATGCCGGTGACGGTGGAACCGAGGTGCATCACATGGGAGAACCTCTCGACGGTGAGGTGCTCCTCCACCTTTATCGTGTTGAATCGGCACACCCTGCCTAGGTCGTTCCTACCGAGGTCGACCAGCATATTGTGCTCCGCCAGTTCCTTCTCATCGGACAGGAGCTCTTCCTCCATCATCCGGTCCTCTTCCGGAGTCCTTCCCCGCGGACGGGTCCCCGCCAAGGGGAATGTCCTCAGTACGCCGTCCTCCAATCTCACCAACGTCTCCGGTGAAGCGCCGGCTATCTCAACGTCACATCCGGAGATGAAGAACATGTATGGGGATGGGTTAGTGGTTCGGATGACGCGGTACATGTTCAGCAGGCTGCCCTCATAATCCGCCTCCAATCTATTGGAGATGACCGCCTGGAAGACATCGCCTTCGTGAATGTGATTCTTTACCTCCTCCACCATGGAGGAGTACTGTTGCTCGTCGAATAGAGACCGGAAAAGGGACATCAGCTTCCCTACCCTCGGACCACCGGTGTCACCGTGCAGTATGATGTCGATCATACTCTCTATCTCCTTAACCGCAAGGGGATAGACGTTGTCCAAGTCCGTTACAGGGACGTTGACGATGACCATGGTCTTCAAGCGCAGATTGTCGAACACGATGACCTTGTCGAAGAGCATCAGATCGACGTCTTTGAAGTCCTCATCATCGTTTGAATCCAATATCAACGTCGGTTCGATGTATTTGACATAATCGAAGGAGAAATAACCGACAAGGCCGCCGGTGAACTTCGGCAATCCCGGTAGGGACGGACTACGATGCTCTTGAA
>PWNH01000077.1 GCA_003557905.1 Methanomassiliicoccaceae archaeon
GATAGATGCCGCCGCCTGCTCCGGGCTGCCCTACTGCCGTGAGAGCGTGGGACTTGTGGAGGAGACGGTCCCCGGCAACATCGTCACCGGTTACCGTCGTCACGGAAAGGCCCTTTTCCTGCAGCTTTCCGATGGGCTTTGGCTGTATGTGCATTTCGGCATGTCGGGAAGGCCGTTGGCCTTCGACGGTGATGAGCCGCCCTACACCCGCCTGAGGATCGATGCGGACGGTTCGCGCATCGCCGTACAGGACCCGCGGCGATTGGGCGGTGTCGGTGTGATACGTTCACCGGACGAGTTCCTCTCCTCCCGGCGGCGGGGGCCGGATGCGCTGTCGGTGACCGAGGATGAGTTTCTGAGACGTTTCAAGGGCAGGAGGACCGTCAAGGCGGCGCTGTTGGACCAATCCTTGGTCTGCGGGGTTGGCAACCTCTACGCCGACGAGGTGCTGTTCCAGAACCGCATACTGCCCGCCCGCAGGGTCGATGAGTTGGACGATGAGGAGAAGAGGGGCATATTCCTGTGGATCGGCAAGGCGCTCCGGGCGTCCTTGGACGTGGGGACGGACTTCTCCCGCCTGCCGCAGGGGATGATGCTCCGTGACCGTTCCAAGGGCTCCGCCTGCCCCGGTTGCGGCGAGGTGTGGAGCACCGCCACCGTAGGGGGCAGGACATCCTACTTCTGCCGACTGTGCCAGCATTGAACGGTGCAGACATTTATGTGCACCGTATGCATTGCTCGGTGCATGAGAGAGGCGATCGTGACCGGTGCCAGCAGGGGCATCGGCAAAGCGGTGGCGGATGCCTTGGAGGCGGATGGTTACAACGTCCACCGCATCAGCACCGCCGTCCTGGATGTCTCCGACCGGGAGGCGGTCCGCCGCTTCGTGGAACCGTTGGAGAGGGTGGACGTGCTGGTGAACTGCGCCGGTATCGGACACTACGGCCCCATCGAGGACCTGGACGAGGACGACATCCGCCGCGTTTACGACGTGAACGTGTTGGGCACGGTACATTTCTGCAAGGCCTGTCTGCCGCTTATGAAGGAGCAGGGTGACGGCCTTATTGTCAACATAGGCTCCCTGCGGGGGATTAACTGCACCAAGGGACGGGCCGCCTACACCATGAGCAAGATCGCCGTCCGGGCGTTCTCCAAGACCCTGGGCATGGAGCTCAGCGAGCATGGCGTCCGGGTGACCTGCATCAACCCCGGATACGTGTACACGGACATGCTCAAATGGAGGATAGAGCGCGATGGTCTGCGCCCGGAGGACATACTGCAACCCAAGGACATCGCCGACACGGTCATGATGCTCACCTCCCTCAGCGAGGGGGCGCGGGTGGAGGAGATCAACATGGGCGAGGTGTGGGACTGATGCTGGAGACTCGTAACCGTAATATAAGCAAGCGTTTATTCGATTGCAACGGGGGAGCACTTTGAGGATATCGGTCATAGGCACAGGATACGTGGGCGCCATAACGGGAGCCTGTTTCGCGGAGCTTGGTAACGAGGTGGTTTTCGTGGACAAGGACCTCTCCAAGATAGAGACCATCTCCCGCGGCGAATCGCCGATATACGAACCGGGATTGGAGGATCTTCTGAAAAAGAACCTCGACCGCATATCCGCCACCTCCGACACCGCCTCCGCGGTGCTGGACACGGACGTGACATTCATCTGCGTCGGCACGCCGTCCCGTGAGGACGGCTCCATCGACCTGCGTTTCATCGAGGATGTGAGCGATGAGGTCGGTGCGGCCCTTACGGACAAGAGGGGGCATGTGGTCGTCATGAAGAGCACTGTCCTCAGCGGTACCACCGGCGGCGTCGTCAAGGGCAGACTGGAGGCGGCTTCCGGCAAGAGGGCCCACACCGATTTCGGCCTGGCATCCAATCCGGAGTTCCTCCGCGAGGGCTCGGCGGTGCACGACGTCTTCCACCCTGACCGCATCGTCCTCGGTATCGAGGACGAGATGGCCAAAGGAGTCCTGGACTCCCTTTATTCCACTTACGATTGTCCCAAGCTGATCACGGAGATAGCGGTGGCGGAGATGATCAAGTACGTCAGCAACGCCTTCCTGGCCACCAAGATAGGTTTTGCGAACGAGATCGGCAACCTGTGCAAGAAAATGGGCATAGACACCGCCGAGGTGTTCGCCGGCGTGGGCATGGACGCCCGCATCAACCCGTCCTTCTTCCGTTCCGGCATAGGTTTCGGCGGCTCCTGTTTCCCCAAGGACGTCCAGGCACTGATGGCCCAGGCCCGTGGGATGGGTTTGGAGCCCAGGATACTGGAGGCGGTGATGACGGGCAACGAGACACAGCCGCTGCGCACCGTGGAGCTCTTGAAGAAACACCTCCCCGAACTGAAAGGCAAGAGTATAGGCGTCCTCGGACTGGCTTTCAAGCCGGACACCGATGACATCCGCGACAGCCGTGCCCTGCCGATCATCAACGCTTTGATCGCCGAGGGGGCGGAGGTGATGGCCTACGACCCTCTGGCGGCAGATAACTTCCGCAAGGTGCTGCCTTCTATCGGGTACGCGGAAAACGCCGAGGATGTGCTTGACGCCGATGCCGTGATCATCGCCACCGAATGGAGGGAGTTCGAAGACCTCGACTTCTCCGGATTGGTGGTGGTGGACGGCCGCCGCATCAAGGCCGCCGCGACCGCACGCATATACGAAGGAGTGTGCTGGTGATGACAGTTAAGAAAGCAGTCATTCCCGCTGCCGGTCTGGGGACACGTTTCCTGCCGGTGACCAAGTCCATGCCCAAGGAGATGCTCCCCATCATCGACGTGCCCGTGATACACTACGTGGTGAGCGAGGCCCTGGCATCCGGGATCGAGGACATAATAATCATAACCGGCCGTGGCAAGAGGGCGATCGAGGACTACTTCGATGACGCCCCGGAGCTGGAGATGCACCTGGGCAGGACCGGCAAGGACGATTACCTGCGCATGGTCCAAGAGATCTCCGCCATGGCCGACCTCCATTACATCCGTCAGAAGGAGCCCCTGGGGCTGGGCCATGCGGTGTTGCAGGCGGAGAAACACATCTCCGGCGAACCGTTCGCGGTGCTGCTCGGCGACGACATCATCAAGAACGACACGCCATGCACCAGGCAGCTGATAGACATCCACGCCCGGACGGGCTGCTCGGTCATCGCGGTGGAGGATGTGCCGCGTGAGATGGTCAGCAACTACGGCATAATCGACGGCCGCCCGGTGGAGCCCTCGCTCTGCCGCCTGGCCGACATAGTGGAGAAACCGTCGATCGAGGATGCCCCCTCCACCATGGGAGCCATCGGACGTTATGTGTTCAATCCGGAGATC
>PWNH01000066.1 GCA_003557905.1 Methanomassiliicoccaceae archaeon
ACGCTCAGCACAAGACCGGCGTGATGCGCGGCATAGTTCCGAGGATAAAGCATGGCACCAGGGTCGCCGGTCGGGCGTTGACGGTTCAGACCGCCAACGGCGATTGGGCCAAGCCGGTGGAGGCCATCGACCATGCCAAAGAGGGGGATGTGATCGTGGTCGACGTGGGCGGCGGCGAGGTCGCCATATGGGGGGAGCTTGCAACGCACTCCGCCATGAACCGGGGCGTGAGGGCGTTGGTAGTCGACGGCGCGGTGCGCGACATCGATGACATCATGGACCTGGAGTTCCCGATATTCTCCCGTCACATCTCACCGGATGCCGGTGAGCCCAAGGGCTTCGGCGGCATAGGTCATGAGATACGCGTCGGCGGCCAGGTGGTCAGGACCGGCGATTGGATCGTCGCCGATGAGAGCGGAATCGTCGTTGTAGAACGGGAGCATGCCGTGGAGGTGGCGAACCGCTCACTCGACGTGCATGAGCGGGAGACGCGTATACGTGAGGAGATACGCCGCGGGTCCTCCCTCTCCATAGTCGGAGAGTTGGAGAGATGGGAACAGGTCCGCTGAATCAGCGGTAGTATCCCAGGCGCGACTCCTGCAGCTCCAGCTTCTTTATCCTGCTCTCGATCGGAGGGTGGGTGCTGAACAGGCTCGCCATCATGCCGCCGCGGAACGGGTTCACGATGAACATGTGTCCGCTGGAGGGGTTCCCATCGTCCATGGGGGCCCGGCTGTTGGCCATCTCCAGCTTGCGCAGGGCGTTGGCCAATGCGCGGGGGTTGCCGATGAAGGCGGCACCGGTGGCGTCGGCCTTGTACTCGCGGTTGCGGGATATGCCCATCTGCACCAGCATGGCAGCTATCGGCGCCGTTATCGCGGCCAGCATCACGATTGCGATGGAGGCGGCGTTGTCCCTTCCTCCGAACAGGGTGCCGTAGAAGGCGAAGCGGGCGGCGAAGGATATTGCACCGGCGAGGGTCGCGGCCACGCTCATCACCAGTATGTCACGGTTCTGGATGTGGGCCATCTCGTGTGCCAGCACGCCCTCTAGTTCACTCTCATCGAGCACACGGAGCAGTCCGTGCGTGACGGCGACTACGGCGTCGCTGGGGTTACGACCGGTGGCGAAGGCGTTGGGTGTTCCGGAGGGTATTATCGCAACCTCGGGCATCGGCATGTTGGCCTTCATCGCGATGTCCTGTATCATACGGTGGAGCTTGGGCGCCTCCTCCTGAGTGACGATCTTTGCCTTGTAGGCACGGAGGACTATCTTCTTGGAATAGAAGTATGATATGACGTTCATAACGACGGCTATACCGAGGAAAACCACCGCGCCGAGCATCCAATCGCCGGCGAAGAAACCTCCCAGTATCCAACCCACGGCAGCGAACAAAGCCGCCATCGCACCGAATAGACCCAGGGTCCGTAATCTGTATCCCATTTTTATCCCTCGCGAATCAAATCAAAGATTAAACTTCTATATAAGTTTTGTTTCACCAGCGTCTTCTAGGTCGAACCTCGTCCCAACATAGAAATCCTTCACGCCGTCCAATCCGAAGGCCTCACGCATACGTGTCATTGCGTCCTCGCCGGTGCAATGGTTGAGGTAGAGTTGCGGTTGGCCCTGGTCCTTGCGCAGCCTGCGCACCACATTGTCTATCTCCGCATCGGTGAATGAGGACATGTGCAGTCCGCCGATCACCGCCGCCACCGGTATGTCGAGGCGCTCCTTGATGCTGTCCAGCAGGTTCAGGAGGCCGCGGTGGCAGCATCCCGTTATAACCACCAGACCTTGGTCGGACGAAAGCACCAGGCTCAGCTCGTCCTCCATGTCGTCCCGCCTCCATCCCTCCTCGTCCTTCACCAGCAGACGGTCGCCTATGGCGTCCTTATGCTTGCGCGGCGGAGCGGTCACCAACAACATGTGGTCGCTGAGAGGCGTCCAATCCGAGACCTCGTTGAGGGCCATCATCTCCCGCTGCCCATCGAGGAGTTTGGGCGGGCCGATCATCTTGTAGGGCAGACCCCTGAACCCCCGGGCGCGTTTTCTGTGGAAGAGGGGATGGACGATGACCTCCACCGGCCTCTCTCTTGCCTCTAGAAAATCCGGCAGTCCGCCGGCGTGGTCGTAGTGACCATGGGATATGACGACACGGTCTATGCTCTCCGGGTCGATCTTCAGGATGCCGAGGTTGTGCATCAGGTAGCGTCCGCGCATACCGGTGTCGAAAAGCGTCCTCTCACCATCGATGTCTATCACGAAGGACTGTCCCTTGGCACCTATCAGGTCGGTGCCTGGTAGGGCGCCGTTGTCGTAGACGTTGAGAACGCTGATTGCCGCCATCGGTTGTTGTATATCATCCGAATAGAAAAACGTTCACGCCTTACCGTACAGTCTGGCGGGGAGATCCCGGCCGCATTTGTTTGCCATCTCCTCGCTCAACTCGCCGGATTGCATCAATCCCTTCACCCTCTTGGGGACCGAGATGACGTCCATGGCGGCACCGGGGCGCTGCGGGTCGTCGATGAAGTCCGTCTCGATGAGGAAATCCCCTCCCTTCCCCAAGGCCTGCCTGATCGCCGAACGTGACGCCGGCAGTGATGGGATGACGCCGAAATTCTCCTCCCAGAGGGTCAGTGGCGGTGCCAGATGTTTGACGACCATCCCGCGGTCGAGGCCGACCGAGTCGGCCATCTTCGCGAATCCCTCCATCGTCTCAACGGTGGCGCTCTCGCTGTGTATGATGACGGGGCAGGAACATTCAGCGGCGGAGCGCATGGCGTGCAGCAGTATCGCGTTGGAGTATCCCACCGCCTCATCATCGGTGGGGAAGTGTGGTCTGCCGACTTCACCTATTGCCTGTGCCCTACCCTCTTTCACCATCGCGGAAGCGATGTCCACCGCCTTGGTCATCTCCTCATATGCCTTGACTGCCCCTATCGCTTCCCGCAGATGCAGGAAGGTGACCGGGTAGGGGCCGATTGCGACGTTGACCACGAGAGACGTCTCCTGACGTGCCTTCTCGGCGGTCCTTATCGTCAGCTCGTATCCGCTACGGAAGCCTTCGGCATCAACGACCTTGATGTGCGGATACGGCAGGTTCACTAGGGTTAGGCCGGTGCCGCCGGCCTTCTCGAACCTCCGCAGGGCCGTGATCCCCTCCCCGTCGGGGCGGAGGTGGATGTGGTTGTCGTAGATGGGGACGGCCATGCCGTGACCAGCAACGAACAAGCTAATTATACTTGCGTGGCGCTCAGAAGAACGATGGACGCCAACTCCCGTTTCCTGGTGAAATCCTTCTGGCGCTA
>PWNH01000029.1 GCA_003557905.1 Methanomassiliicoccaceae archaeon
ACACATTCCATATCACGACTGTCCATCCAGTCCTTGAAAGCGTTTACCAGGGTGCTCTTGCCGCTTCCGGCGGTGCCGATGACGTAGATGTTGTACATTGGTATTCCTCGGCACCCTATTCGCGAGGTGGTTAAAATATGGTTCTCCTCAAGAGGGGAAAGTGAATGTCCAGTCGGTGAAATCATCCTCTCCCTTGATCACCGTGCCACCCATCTGGCTCTTGATCAGACGATGGACCAGGTCCAAACCAAGGTCCGATCGCCCGCCGTCGTTGCCGCCCATGTGCCGGTTGCATCGGAAACGGAGTTTCTTATCATCGTCTTCGATCCACATGTTCAATGAGACCCGTATGCCTTGGGCATCCCGTTGCCTTCCCTGCAGCACTGCGGTCAGAAGCTCACCGATGATGAAGCTGCATCCGGTGGCCTCCGTGAGTCTGAGCTTGTTGCCCCCGCAACAGACATCGAGTTCAAGATCCGCATCGGGACAGTAGAGGTCGGCTATCTCACTGAGCATGGATCGGAAATGGGATTCGGCATCTATCTCCTCCAGGTCCTCACGGCCGTAGACACAGCCGTGGGCCATGGCCATGGTCATTATGCGGGCTTCCAAGGCCAACAGCTCCTCACAGGCGCCGCGGTCCTCGACCTCCATCAGACGCAACCCTATCATCGCCTTCAAGGTCTGGAGGTTGTTGTTCACCCGGTGGTGTATCTCCCGTACCATCTCGATCTTCTCATCCACGGAGGTCCGGAGACAATGTTCCATCCTCTTGCTCTCCTCGATGTCCTGGTTGAAACCGATCATCTTGGGATTCTGACCATCGTCAAACACCACGCCCATCCCGAGGAACCATCTCCACTGCCCATCGACATTGAGGCGGTATTCGCAACGATAATGTTCGGTCAGCCCCCGATGGTGGGCATCGACCTCGCACAACAACTTAGGCAGATCGTCCTCATGCACACGGGAGTAGAAGGGGTCGTTGTCGACCTTGTCCTTCAAGAAAATCCCCCCCATATAGGCGGTGTCCTTGAGGTCACGCTCCCAATAACTGAGTCCAGCACCGGCGATCGCCAGGTTGAGTTCTTCGCTACGACTGCGGAGATCTGCCTCCGCCTGCCGTGAGAGGCTGACGTCCTGGATATGGACGATGAACCCACGACCGCCCTCCATACTCACGCTGTGGATGTTGAGTATGCGGTCCGTGTCGCCGCAATCCTCATCCAAACTGTGAGGCAACACGTCAGAAATCCTCTTTTCAACGGCGATCGCCTCATTTGTCCGCAACCTCTCCACCCTATCGGGACCTAATCCCAATATCTGGAAGAGGTTGGTCCTTTTATTGAGGAGACATGGCAGTATCTTGTGCGCGGCGGGGTTGGCACTAATCAATTCACCTTCCCCGTCCAGAACTATTATGCCGATGGGGGATTTTTCGAAGACCGCCTTGTGCATAAGACAGTGGACACCATCGGTTGTGGGCCGCAATGACAAAGGGACGCCTTCATCATCATCGACCTGGAATGTCCCATTGACCATAGCGTGAACCTCGGTTGGTTTGTGTGATTAAGAATGATTGCTCTGGTTTTTATGGTTAACTGATGAATAAGATATACCTTTTATATCCTCCAAACTCCTGATGCCATCGTGTATCCAAAAGTTCTCAGTGAGCCGCGGAACATCGCGTTGCTCGGAATGATCGGGGCTTTGGGCTTCTCGCTATTGTGGGCTGTGGCCGTGTTCATTGATGGTTCCTGGATTTTCGGTGAGATGACACTCAGCGAGCTGGGGGACCCTTCCAGACCGGCTGACGCCATATTCAACGTCGGATGCATGCTCGCCGGCATCGTTTTGGTGGTTTTCGCCTTGGCGATGCGCCCATTGCAGCAGAACAGCATCCTACGACTGACATTCGGGTTGGTCGCCCTGTCCTCCTTATTCCTTATAGGGGTGGGGCTTTTCCCGATACACGTGGAATTCTGGCACAATCTGTTCGCCTGGGCCTATTTCCTGACTGTCATGGGGGCGGTAATATTATCCGTGCCCGGAGACTGGATTCGCGGTGGCAGGGCGAGGGCCATGGCAGCTGCCAGTCTTATGATGGTCTTGATATCCGTCGCATTGTTGGCATTCACCGCCTTGGCCCTTGCCGAGGCCATAGCGGCGATATTCATCATGGCATGGGTCGTGATGAGGAGTTTGGATCTGATCCTCTAGGGCCGCCAACGGCTGCGGCGGTACGGATCGTCGGTCCCCTTTTCGTTCTCGCTTCGCTCTGCGATCCCGTCCCGTTGTCGGGGGATCCTCTTGTCCTCCATCTTATCGATGGGCCTCTCCCCCGGCCTGTATGGTTTCAGACCCTGACGCATCGCTGATACGGTGGCATAGATGATTATGGAGAATCCTATGATAATCGGTGCCAGACAGAGGTACGCCAACACGGAGAGGTCGTATCCGGAGTCCATCCCCGGTGTATCGGGTCGGGACGATTAAAGTTGTATCGCGGTTCACAGCCGCACCGTGAGGATTGGGTGAGCGGCTGAAAGAAGAAAAATGGCCGTCACCGCAATCGATGACGGCCCGGTTGTGATCAGCGCCGCTTGCCGAAGAACTTGTCCCGCTTGTACGGGTCATCGTCCATCTTATCATTGGGATCGTATTGGGCGATGCCGTCCCGGCTGTCGTAGCGGTCCTTTCCTGCCTGGTCCTCCAAGGAGTAGCTCACGTTCTGCCTGCTGTCGTAGTCGCCCTTGCCCCGTCCGCGATTCTTCTTACGGGACATTATGACCACGATAATTATCAGCACCACTATCAGGACGACTATCCCCACGCAGACCATGCAGATTGTCTCGAGGATCCCCCATATGTCTATGAGATCGACATTGGATTGGATCTCGAAACTGCCGGCGCCCCCGGTGTTCCAAAGGACGATGTAATGCTCACCGGCATAGGTGGTCAGGTATGAACCGGACAGAGGCGTGCCGAATTGCGCCACTCCCGCGGTGAGGTTATCGAAAGGACCCACTTCGGTGCTCTCGAAATCAACATACTGGGTGGAGTTGAAGATGTAGAAGTTCATCGGGCCCCCGCTCAAGACCGTCACCAGGTAATTGAACGTGAATCCTTCATCCATGTAGACGACCCATGTCACATAGTTGTTGGCCGATATCGTCCTCTCCTCAGTGTACAGCATCAGCGGAGTCATCTCACACCCTGAACAGGCGGGAGTCACATCGTCCGTCTCGGCCTGCACCGGCATGGCCGCCATCAGTGCACTGAGAATCAGAGTCAAGGCGAATGTTGCCAGCACCAGCCGGCCGAACGGTTTTGAACTTCGTTTCATACTAAAGGGGAAAATGCATCTAACAACTATTTTTCCTTATCTAACTGTGTTAAGTGAATGGGAGAATAAATATCGAAGACCTCGGGCGGAACAAGGCCGCCGAGGCCGGTTGGTGTTTGGGCGTCCTCAGATCCTCTCGTAGAGGTACCAGTACTTGGCGTTCTCATCGCTGGCCATCAACAGGGACACGGCGATCAGGACCAGTATGATGAATACCGCCAGGGTGCTGGCGAGGCTGAACAGTATCGCCGCCAGGCCGAAGACCATTATCAACACGCCTGCGACCATGGTGAGCTCCCATGTCCACTGGGTGCCATGCATGAAACCGCCCGCGTAGGCGAGCAGCATCACACCCAATCCCAGGAATGCCCCGGTGGCGTATAGGTCCTGCACTGTTATGCTGTAGAATGCCATGACCATCGAGCCAACCGCGGCTACGAGGGCCAATGCCGAGGATATGACAATATTCTTCGGTCTTTCGTCCATGTTTACACCTGCGGGTAAATGCGAATCCTGGTTTAAAACCTGTTCTCCATTCAGAGCACTTCAGCCTTGATTATTTTGATTTCGTTGAGGGGGCGGTCCTGAGCCCCGGTGGGGGCGACACCGATCTTATCAACGATGTTCATCCCCTCATCCACCTCGCCGAACACCGGGTGCTTGATGTGGGGATACCTCTGATCGTCCCAGTCGAGATAGGTGTTATCACCCAGGTTGATGAAGAATTGGCTGCCGCCGGTGTTGGGCTGACCGGTGTTGGCCATGGCGATGGTGCCCCGGGTGTTGGAGTGGCCCTTGACGAACTCGTCCTCTATGTTGTAGCCTGGGCCGCCGCAGCCTGTGCCAGTGGGGTCTCCGCCCTGGATCATGAAGCCGCTGATAACGCGGTGGAACAGGGTGCCGTCGTAGAATCCCTCGGACACCAGCTTGATGAAGTTGCCACCGGTGATGGGCATGTCGTCGTAAACCCGGATGACTATGTCGCCGCGGGTGGTGTTCAATCTTACAAGTCTGCCTTCGCGCATGTCACCGTCATTGAGTGATGACGGTTATAATTTGCTCACCCGTAGATGCTGGTGGTGCCATTCGTGTAGTCATCGAATTCGCTGAGCATCTCCATGTACTCGTTGACATAGCCCTCGCTCAGGCGGGCGGAGTAGATCGATGACAACAGAACCACAGCCACCAGACCCAGTGCGAAAACCAGGACCGTCTTTTCGAATCCCGGGATTATCGCCAGGGCCAGCATGAGGAGCGCCGATGCCTGGGCCTGCAGCACCGAGGGCCGGAGGTCGTTCAGCCTCTCTATCTCCCCCAGAAGCAGAGCACTGTACCCGATGGATGAGCGAGCACGCTCCCACTCCTGTTTGGCCAGGGCGGAGACCGGCAGACCGCCGATGTCCTTGATCCCCCTCAGCTCACGGTAACGTCCGATCTCCTTGCGGGAGTGACGTACTGTCGCCACCATACGCGGGACGGATATCACCGCCAGGAGCAGGGAGACGAAGAACAGCGCCAGGAACAGGTCTTCTTGCCCGATGGTGCTCATGCCCTCATAATAACAACTTCCGTTTAAATAAATGGCCCGGATCACACCCAGTCCTGCAACTGATGGCGTTCGTTGAAGAACGAGGCCCTGGCCAGGGTCACGGTCGCCAAAGACGTTATGACCCCTCCGCCCACGATCATCAGGAATATCACCAGTTGGAACTGCGCCGCCACCAGGGGCTGAACGCCGGCCATGATGAGTCCGGCCATCGCCCCGGGGATGAATATTATGCCCAGAGTCTTCATGCGGTCGATGGTCGGTATGAGGGCGGTACGGATGGCCATGCGGTCTATCTCCTCCACCGCCTGGGACGATGTTGATCCCAACGATAGTCGTGTCTCTATGCCTCCCCGCCCCATACGGAACTCCCTTGTCATGCGCTCGATGGTGAGGGAGCATATGTCCATGGAGTTCCCGAACGCCATCCCTGCCAACGGTATCACGAACTCCGGCCGCAGGGGTATCGCATCAGCGACCAGCAGTACCGACAGGGAGAGCACGGAGCCGAGTGTTATCGACGTGGCGGTTATTCGGAGTGCGGACGGCATATCCGGCGAGCGCTTCGCGGAACGTAGGCCCGATATGATGGCCATCCCGACAACCATGACGGCCGCGGCAGGCAGCCAGAAGGTGCCCTCGGACTCCCACTCGATAAGTGCCATCAGTATTATCGAGACCAATGCCAGCTGGGAACCGCCGATGACGAAACCTTTGGTGAGGTCCTTTCCTATCCCCACTCTTTTCCAGGATGATATGAGTACCACCAAGAAGAAAAGCACGGAGACTGAGGCCAGTACCAAGATGCCTTCCAACGGTGTCTGTGCGAATCCCGGGTTCAATATGCATCCCTCCATAGGAATTCGCTGTCTTCAGGCATCTTCGCCTCTCCGTTCTTGATATTGACTATGAAGTCGGAGACCCTGATCGCCTGGTCCATGTCGTGGGTGACCCATATTACCGTTGTGCCCCCGTCCCTCAATCCCATGACGCTCTTCTCGATCGTCTCAGAGCTCCGAGGGTCGACCCCGGAGGTCGGCTCGTCCAACAGAAGGGCGGTCGGGGACAACGCCAAGGCCCGTGCCAGTGCAACCCGCTTACGTTCACCCCCCGACAGCCTTTCCGCGTCACGTTCCAGATAATCCGCGGATAGTCCTGCGTTGTTCAGGGCTGCGAGGGGTTGGAAATCAGCGATGTTATGGATCCGGGGCGCGTAACGGATGTTGTCCTCAACTGTCCCGGGGAACATCGTGCTGTCCTGGGGGACGAGTACCGCCTGTCTCCTCAGGGATACGGGCTCCACATCCATGATCGGGCGTCCGCGATATTGCACCTGACCGGAATCCGGGTCAAGCAAACGGTTCAGTATCCGCAGCAGGGTGCTCTTTCCGCTCCCCGATGGACCCACCAACGAGGTTATCCTGCCCTCGGGTATGTCCATGTCTAAGTTGTTGAGAACCGTCCGTCCCGACAGAGTCTTTCGGACACCTCGCAGCGAATAAAGGTTCATTCGTTCAGCTCCCGGTACAGCTCCTCAACCTTACCTCTCAATGACCGCAGCGCATCATGCCCCGAGGGCGTTGCACGGTAAACCTTCCTGATGCTGCCCCCTGTCTTCTCAGCCTGTGACGAGAGCAACCCTGCCGATTCCATCTCAGCTAGAATCGGGTAGACTGTCCCGGGGCTTATACCATATCCGTGACTCTTCAATTCCTGTATCATCCACAGACCGTAAGTCCCCTCTGGTGAGCATGCATGGTGGAGAATGTGGACGCGTATGAAACCAAGGATCAGTTTCCTCTCGTACATCGTTATCGGTTTCCGATAACGGAAGATCGGATTAAATGGTTTTGTTCAAAAAAAGGTTAAGTTGTTTGGGTTTGGACCTAAAGGTCCTTGGTGGTGAACCACCAGTCGTATCCCTGGCCGCGACGCTTCTTCGCCTCCTCGACTGTCGAGGCGGGAGGGATTATGACCTTGCTCCCCAATGAGAGTGACTGGTTGTTGGGCCAGTTCTCAGGCATGGCGACCTTGTTCTTGTCGGCGGTCACCAGGGCATTGAGTGCCCTGAGGACCTCGTCGACGTTCCTGCCGACCTCCTGTGGGTAGTAGATTATCAGTCTGATGATACTCTCTGGATCGATGATGAAAACCGCCCTGACGGTATTGCTGGCCTTTCCAGGATGGACCATCCCCATCTCCTTGGCGAAGTCGCCGTGGTCAGCGATTATGGGGAAGTTGATATCGACTTTCAGATTGTCAGCGATCCACTCCACCCATTTTATGTGTGAGAACACCTGGTCTATCGAGAGTCCGATCAGTTCAGCACCAAGGGCCTTGAACTCATCAGCCTTCTTGGCGAATCCCACGAACTCGGTGGTGCACACCGGGGTGAAGTCAGCGGGGTGGCTGAACAGCACGAACCATTTTCCCTTGTAGGCATCGGGCAGTTTCATCATTCCATGGGTGGTCTTAACTTCCACCTCGGGGAACTTGTCCCCTATCAGGGGCATCCCCTGTTTCTGTTCCTTGTCGTGATGCATGGATTTATCCTCCTTTATGCTGTTAACATGATTCTGTCCGATATATGCCATTGTCGATTTCACAACGATTCGTGTAGAAATTAATTCGTCAGCTGGCGTTCCTATCAAATATCATGGACCTGATTCAGGGACGATAAAAATGGATTCCCATTATCTCATCAGCTCGGAATCGGTGACGGAGGGCCACCCTGACAAAGTATGCGATAGGATATCGGATTCGGTCCTTGATGCCCATCTGGCACAGGATCCGCAGGCCCGCGTGGCCTGTGAGACCGTTGTCACCACCGACCGGGTGATAGTGCTGGGCGAGATAACTTCCAAGGCCGATGTGGATGTGGATTCTATAGTCAGGGAGACCCTGCGCGAGATGGGTTATGATGACCACGAGGTGGGATTCAGCGCTGATGGTTGCGAGGTGCAGATTCTATTGAAGGATCAGTCCCCCGATATTGCCATGGGAGTGGGCTGCTCGGAGGAGGAGCGGGCCTGCCCCGGGGAGAACGAGGCGAACACCATGGGCGCCGGCGACCAGGGGATGATGTACGGTT
This sequence comes from Methanomassiliicoccaceae archaeon, assembly GCA_003557905.1. Lineage (GTDB taxonomy): Archaea > Thermoplasmatota > Thermoplasmata > Methanomassiliicoccales > Methanomethylophilaceae > PWHV01. Next base: position 7,984 of record PWNH01000029.1, read on the forward strand.
ACGCCAGCAATGAGACCGCTGAGATGATGCCCCTGCCCGTGCTGTTGGCCCATAAACTGACCCGGAGGCTCACCGAGGTGCGCAAAGAGGGTTTGATCGATTACCTTCGCCCTGACGGTAAGGCACAGGTCACCGTCCGGTACCGGAACGGTTCCCCGGTCGGTGTGGAGACCGTCGTTGTCTCCGCCCAGCACCGTGACTGTGTAACCCATGAACAGATACGCAAGGACATACTCGAAAAGGTCATTTCGGCGGTCATACCCTCTGAGATGGTGGGTCCTGAGACCCGTTATCACATCAACCCGACCGGGCGTTTCGTCATCGGCGGACCGCAGTCCGATGTCGGCCTCACTGGAAGGAAGATAATCGTCGACACCTACGGAGGCGTGGGCCGGGTGGGGGGAGGGTGCTTCTCCGGCAAGGACCCCAGCAAGGTGGACCGTTCCGGGGCCTATGCCGCCCGTTATGTCGCCAAGAACATCGTCGCCGCCGGACTGGCGGACAAATGTGAAGTGGCGGTGGCGTACGCTATCGGCATCGCCAACCCCGTCTCGGTCTGGGTTGATTGCTTCGGGACCGCCAAGGTCGATGAGGGCGAGATTAACAGGATGGTCACCGAGGTGTTCGATTGGAGACCGTATGCGATAATCAAGAGACTGGGGCTCCAGGCGCCAATTTACTGTCAGACATCCAGTTACGGGCATTTCGGCCGTGGTGACCTGGACCTGCCCTGGGAACGGAAGGACCTTGTCGATGCCATGCGGGCTTGGTTCAACTAATATTTTTCCAGGAGAACTTTCAGCCTTCGGAGGTCCAGCCTAAGGCCTTTGGCTCTGATTGAAACTTATTATATATTTGTTTATAGTTTTAGTAACATTATTTGATATTGAAATCAATTAATGAAATCATAACTCAAGGAGATGCCTTTTTGAAGGGTTCCGCTTCGATTGGTCGCAAGGAGGCGACAGATGCTGCATTGATGGACGGAGCGGCGCAGTTCTCCTTCCGCTCCGAGAGGGGGCTATTGATCGCACGCGACCTGGGCAACGCGATAATCGGCCTTCTGGTGGTGATCTTGCTTTGGTGGGGGGTTGCGGAACTGATGATGTTCCTCCGCGGAGTCGCATTCCCCACTCCGCCTGAAACATTGATTGCCCTTTGGGAGGCCCTGATGGGCGCTGACATCAACGGCGAGAGCATCTTTGCCCACACATCGGCATCTTTGGGAAGATGGGGGCAGGGCTACTTTATCGCGATGATAATCGGACTGACCCTGGGAATGGCCTTCGGCACCCTGCCTCGCCTGTACGATGTGGGCATGATACCCGTGTATGTGTTCCAGATGATACCGGGCCTGGCATGGATCCCGATAGCCATGCTGATTTTCGGACTGGGGGAGACCGCCACGGTTTTCATCATCGCTATGACCGCCATTCCTCCGCTGGTCATCAACACCGCGGGCGGGATCCGTGAGGTCCCAACGGTGTTCACTAGGGTGGCGAGGATGTCGGGAAAGGATGATAGCGCGATGTTCTTCCGTGTCCTGCTGCCCGCCGCCTCATTGTCGATAATAAACGGGATGAGGATCGGACTTGCAAACGGATGGCGCGTCCTGATAGCTGCCGAGATGATTGTCGGTGTCGCCCTGGGCCTGGGATTCTCCATTTACATGTCCCGCTACGACCTGGATTTCACATCGGCATTCGTCTGTATCGTGGTGATATGCATCATCGGCCTCGCGATAGAGAAGCTTCTTTTCGTGAGCATGGAGAACCGGGTCCGCCACCGTCTCGGACTTGACAGGGAGGACTTGATGTGACTGCGGAACTCAGGAATGTATCCAAAGTGTTCACGGATCCGCGTCGCGGTAAGGGGCTGGTCGCACTCAAGGATGTCAGCCTCAGGGTCGAGGAAGGGGAGTTCCTGTGCCTAGTCGGTGCCAGTGGCTGTGGTAAAAGTACAACACTGAACCTTTTAGCTGGTTTCGAAGCCCCTAGTCAGGGAGAGGTTACATACCAGGGGGAAAGGGTGAGAGGCCCCTCACCTGACCGGGGGGTCGTCTTCCAGGAATTCAGCCTCTATCCTTGGATGTCGGTTCTGCAGAACGTCATGTTCTCATTGCAGGGCAAGGAACGCCAAGAGGATAGGGCGATGGAGCAGCTCAGACTCGTGGGTCTTGAGGATTTTGCCAATTCGCGTCCCAACGACCTGTCCGGAGGCATGAGGCAGAGGGTCGCCATAGCCCGAACATTGGCCATGGGCCCCGGCCTGCTTCTAATGGATGAGCCCTTCGGAAGCTTGGATGAGCAGACCCGCCGCAAGCTCGACAATGAGGTGCTTAAACTCTGGCAGCGGGAGAGGAAGACCGTGGTCTTCGTAACCCACAACATAGATGAGGCTTTGATGCTGGGGACCAGGGTGGTGCTTATGTCCCCCTCCCCGGGAAGGATCGAGAAGGAATGGCGGATTGGCCTGCCGTGGCCCAGGGATCTTTCCAGTCCGGAAATCGTAGGGATGAAGGCGGAGATAATCAGCAGGCTTCAGGCATGCCCCTGCGCCAATGGCGCCCCGGTTTCGATGCTGGGGTTCGATGAGGAGGGGACATGAACACGAAAACCATGGTGGGCATAGTGATGGTGGGTATGCTTCTGGTCGCAGGGGCCGCCGTCCTCATACCGTTGCTGAACGAGGACCGCGTCACCGTGGCTTTCACTGACAAATCGAACTATGAGACGCTCATAATCGCCAAGGAGAAGGGATGGTTGGAGGAGGCGGGCATCAGGCACCTGCATGTGATGGGAGGGGTCGGGGCCATGGAGGCCATCAATACTGGGTCGGCGGACATGGCGGCCACGGGTGATGGCCCGGCAGTGAATGCGCTCTCCAGGAATGACAATGTGAAGATAGTGGCCAGATTCATCGGGGGCGAGGGGATGCACCGTTTCATAGCCCATACGGACATCCAGGAGCCTGCGGACCTGGGAGGCAAGAAGGTCGGTTTGCAATGGGGCTCCAGCACACACGGGGCCTTCCTTCGTTGGTTGGCGGATAATGATGTGCAGGTCAATGGCGCCAATGAGAACAACGCCTCCAAGGTCACAATCGTCCCCCTGAGTCCCAATCTTCTACACACCGCCATGAATAGTGGCCAGATAGATGCCATGGCGGGCAGCGAACCTTGGGCTATCAACACCGAGAGGGTCATGGGGACCGCGGTGCACGAGATAGGGAACTCCTCCGGGCAAGGTTCGACGTTCCCCATAACGCTGTTCGCCACACAGAGGATAATCGACCGCAACCCCGATGCGGTTCAGACCATGATAGACATCCTGGTGAGGAGCAACCAGTTCATAATGGACAACTGGGACGACGCCATGCAGACACTCTACCCGTTCACCGGTGTCGCCAATGCGATGGAACAGGATGCCTGCAGTCGGTTGCAGTTCTTCGAAGTGGGTTTCAACGAAACGGACATACAAAGTCTGTTGATAGCCGCGGAGATGCGCGGGATCGACCTGACCGCATCCCGGATCAACGAACGCACCGAGCTGCGCTTCCTCCCAGGAGTTGAGGGATGAGCGGTAAAGCGCGTTTCCTGACATCCCTCCGCGGTGAGCGGCCGGATAGGTGCCCCCTATTCCTCCGCGACTTGACCCTCGCCTTGGACGAGGCAGGCCTGACCACCACCGAGGTTTGTGCCAGAAGGTACAACGGCGACCTTTCCTCGAAGGCGGTCGTGGGATACTGGAGAAGGGTGGGACAGGATGCGGTGGTGGGCTGCATACATCATCTCGGCTTCGGCGTGGAGACGCTCGGGGGCAGTATGGATTATCCAAGGAAGGGGATCCCCAACGTCGCTGTCCATCCCTTCGGAGGAGAATCGCTTGACCGTTTCCCCGACCTCGACATGAAAAGGGACGGTCAGTTTCCTGAAGTGATACGCAGCTACATGACGGTTTCCAAAGCACTCCCCGATACTGCGGTCGTCTGTAACACCGAGGGCCCGGTGACGAAAGCGGCCATACTCCGAGGCCTCGAGGCCTTGTTGATGGATATCGTATCCGAACCGGGTTATGCCCGCGAGTTGATTGGATACGCCACGGAGATGGGATGCGACTTCCTGGAGGCGGTGGCGGAATGGTCGGACTGCCTTTTCGTGGCCGCAGCCACCGACAACCCTGACCTCCTCGGGGCTGATGTCTTCAAATCCCATAGCATCCCAGGTCTCAAGCGGATGGTGTCTGCGGCGGACGGCCGGAACCTGCCCAGCGTCTTCCACCCGCATGGCGATTTCTCCGCCCCTGAGAACCGGGAGGCCCTTGAATGCTCCCTATCGACGGGGATCGCGGGGTTCCAATTCGCAGAAAGGAATGACCAGGATGCCATCAAGGATACGGCAGGAGGCCGTGTTTGCCTCATGGGGGGCATCGACGTCCATAGCACCCTCCTACTCGGCCCCGCGGAGAGAATCAGGGAGGAGACTGTCTCATGCTTGGAAAGGTTCAGACCCTGGAACGGATATGTTTTCATGTGCTCAGGTTCATTGCATCGGGGCATGCCGTTACACCACGTCGATGTGATGACCAGGACCGTGATCGATACCGCATCGGTGGTTCGATGAGGACTGGTCAGGAAGAATTGAACGGATTCGGGGTCAGATATTTCACGGGAGAAGGGGGCCAGGGAATACTGGCGGGCCCGAAGGGATTCGAACCCTTGGCCGATCGGTTAAGAGCCGATCGCTCTACCTAGCTGAGCTACGGGCCCGTGTGAATCGGGAGATTACCTTTTTGTTAATAAAGGTATC
>PWNH01000119.1 GCA_003557905.1 Methanomassiliicoccaceae archaeon
CGATTTCCCGCGTTCATCCAATGGAGGCCTCCGCTCCGGCACTGGACCTACTTCCCTCTCACCCTTGAAAACCTCCTCGCTCACATAAAGGGCACAATAGCAGGCGTCGTAATCATCAAGGTCGGCATCGCGGTAATCGCAGGGGCATATGATGTCCAGGTCGTCCTCCTTCTCCCCGAAGGAGAGTCTGCAGGGACAGGAGGGATAACCATAGCGTTCTATGTTCACCAACAAGCCTTCCACAAGGCCCCTCACAGCATCTGCGTCTGGATTGAGGTAGTATCCCCTGGACTCCGCCTCCTGCCTCAGACGGGATGTCATCTCGTCGATAAGTGTGTGAATCGTCATTTCTCCGCCAACCTCTTTATGGATTTTTCATCGAATCCCTTGATTATCTCCTTGCCATCGATGACTATCAGAGGGAATGAACCGGACCGGTCATGTTTCTCCATCTCCATCATGGCCCGTTTCTTACCATCCTTATCGAGCTGGTCCACGAAAACATAACGATGGCGGATGTTCAGATCCGACAACAATTCCTTCGTCATCTTACACCATCGGCATGTGGATAGTGCATACAGGACCAGGTCACCGCAGTCATCACCGTCGACGTCAACGAATTCCATGTGGCATATACGCACATGCGTTTCTTTAATCATATCGCCCTCGTTTCCTTGATCAATCTGATACCGAAATACGTCCTGACCCCGGGCAGTAGGAGATAAACCGCCAACAGTGTTGCCAGAGCCCATGTGCCTGTATCGGTTGCACCTACAAGTTCCAAAGCACCGTCGACAACGAAGAACAATGACAGGAGCATGATACCCACCCAACCATAGGTTCTGCCTCTGTAGACCGCAATACCCAAAACAAGCAATACAGCACCGCCCACCAACATGCCCAGCGCCAACAATGCGAAGAGTTCAGCGAGATTGGATATGTCATTCACTCCAAGGACGGCATCACCAAGGTCGAACAATAGAGCAACGGCCATGATCATGATGCTTATCCCGATGATGGAGAACATCAGAGCAACGAAATACAGACCGACGGGAATCTGCATATCTGGAGATCTTCCCATGGGATTGTGATTCATTTCAAAAGTATTTCAAAGATGCTTGGCGGTTCCACAACTCATCGATGGAAGAAAAGAGGAATCCCGCCTTAGAAAAATCTATACTCCCATCGTCATATACTTTGGAATATCGTTATAATGATGTTCTGACGATGTCGAAGAGATCCTCCTCGGGCATATCGAGGACATCGACCGATTTCTGTTCCTCAGTATCGTGATTGAGGCCTTCCCGCATCCTTCTGAGAGCCTCATCCTTGACGCTGATGATTAGTCTGTCTCCGTCAGGATAAATGAATTCTGCTTTGAACTCACCCTCCCCTACGACCTCGATATTCCCTTTGCCCATGGTACAGCAGGAACTGAGTTGGATGCCGTCGATCAGGCATGAGTCCGGCGGTACAGAGCCACAATAGACCTTGGCGGAAATCTTCCTAGGGTTCTCGGACCTCGCAATAAGGCCCATTCTATACCCTGCGATCAGGTTTGGACCCAAATGGCCGTGGAAATACCTCAACAACTCCAGTAATCCATCCTTATCCATTTCCTGCATGTACATACCAATACCCCAATCGCTTGAACTCCTTATGTGTGGAAACACCACTTTCCCATAAAGGTCAGTGGATAGCAGGATTCAGGACCTGACTTATCTGTTTTTTGGCCTTATCATTCTGATTGTACATGATATATTGAGGTATGAGAGTTGGTTTGCCTGAAGGGTATGAGATTGATTCCGATGATGTCTTTGAAATGACTCATCCTATCTCAGCAAAAAGGACCACATGGTTCTTGCCATGTTCCTTGGCACACTTAGGACAGGTTGTGTACCAACTGTAGACCTTCTTCGCATTGAATCCCTTGTCCTTGACCACTGTGTTGAAATCCTCCATCCATCTTCCTGCATCCTTGAAAGGACCCTCGTATACCTTGGAGTAGAATTTTCCACTGATTCCAACGTTCTCCGCACCGGGGACCTCATTGTCCACGGCCACATAGAGGTCGGTCTTCCATTTCGATACATGGTCGGAGAGATTCATATTGTCAGGAGCGGTGGCACCGGCCGACCCCATCAAGGCATCCAGCCTCCTCATCACGTTTCCGAAGTTCAAAGGCATGTAGAACAGGGTCATGACCTTGTCCCTTATGAATCGCCTATCATTCCATTCGAATATCCTATCATCCCATGGGTCGGGGTTGAAAAGCGGACAGCAGATGTCGTTTACCATTACCATTCCTCATTATTTGGATAAATTATGGATAATTGATATATTAAAAACATCTGTTTATCGGAAACTGCTTCGATGTGCACTCCTTCGTACTGAGAATGGCGGTATTTTTAATCATATTGATTGATACCATTTGATTCTGGAGAAACTCGAACAATGATCTGAAAATTGTTACAAATCATTAGATCCATACCTTCTGCACAGGGCAATCCTTGAATGTGTTGCCTTGCGCTGGCAGGGGAATCGGGTTACAAGGGTGTTGATGAAGCGGATGACTGTGAACCCTTGCTCAAATCGATCATCAACATTCATTATAAATAACGAAAGAATTACGAACACCGGGATAGGTCCTTAGTTTTCTTGTACGGCATCCCCGACATCGGATCGGGGGTTCTTAACCTCCCTTAATATTTTGTAATAAGTCGACATTCTTTGTCCCTGCCTTACCTTTTCAGGTCAGGTGTAAGGACAGAGGTAATTGTCATGGAACAGGATGTACAGATAGACGAGAACAAGGTAGAGGAAGTGGCACAGAAGATCTTCGAACTGTGCCAGAACGAGGAGATGACGGTCATGGAAGTGTTCATCACCCTGAATCTCGCCATGGAGACCCTGGTGCGCGGACACCAGGAGACATTCGCATCCATGGGCATCCACCTCCCCGAGGAATATGCCGAAATGGAAGAGCCGAGTGTTGAAGAGTGAATTCCTTCTCGAAACACCTTAACACAAACCCTTAGATCATCATCTTATCATCTTCAACAAGGTTCATTGGCGATCAATGTGCCATAATCCTTCTCCGACAGACCAGTGGATCCTATCTTTCCGTTTTCCTCGCGGTGGAAATCCGAACCGCCGGATATCATGAGGCCACGGTCCAAAGCTACATGGAGATAACGGTCGGTCTTTTCTTCATCATGATGCCGGGAATAGACCTCGATGCCGTCCAAACCCGATTCGAC
>PWNH01000050.1 GCA_003557905.1 Methanomassiliicoccaceae archaeon
CGAGCGCCACAATAGATGATGGTAGTTGTGAATATGAGGAACCGCCAGAACCCGTATTTGGCTGTACAGATCCTGAAGCTCTTAACTACGACCCAAGTGCTACTGAAGATGATGGTAGTTGCGAGTATCCTACTTCACAGTATTACTTGTATATACAAGAATCAAACATGTTTTCTAAGGTTGATAATTATAATGTTACTCAGTGGAGTAAGAATTTGACTGTTAGACATAAGTATGTTGATGAATACCTTGGAGATGTTTATTTGATAACTCAGGATCATGATTTGTTCAAATTTGATTTCTTCGGAGAAGAACAATGGAATGTCTCAGTGCCTAATAATTCTAGGACTATGAAGTATTATGATGAGCAATTATTTATTGCTTTTGACAATGAGGTAATGATAAGAAATGCTGCCACCGGTGTTCTGGATGAAACTTATAATGTAAATGTTACTTTGTCCGGCGCTATAACTTTCGATGATATGGCTGAAACAATACTTTACTCACCTATATCAAGGACTATTTACAGATTTGATTATACTACGAATGAAACTTTATGGACTTTTTTCAGCTCAATATCTCACGATTTCACAATGTCTGAAATTGTTGTTGATGGAGATTATTTTTACTATGGTGGTTATGGTAATGTAGTTAGAAAACTCTATATGGAGAATGCTAGTATTATATGGCAATGGTACTCCGGACACTCATTTAGAAGAGTGACTAGTGTATTTTATGATAAGCACACAGGAGAAGTTTACGCTGGATGGTTCAGGGAAGCAGGTTTGACTTGTGGTGCAGATGAATGTGAAATGAGGGTTGCAAAACTTGGTGTGGGTGAGGACAGACAAGGATTTTTCGGCACAATGGATTGGATGTTCACAGGATTCGAAACTTTGTTATGGAGTGAATACTCAGGTCTTCATGTTACGAATGTTTTAATTGATGAAGGGGGAACAACCCATGCTTTCTCCAGGAGCCACGGGGCTGAAATAAACGAATCAGGAGGACTTATAAGCTTAAACCTGGACAGAAGAGTCTTGCACGCTGACGGAGGCTTAATACCTATAATGAATTTAGAAATAGAAAATAGTACTTATCCTGGACAAGGAAGAATAATAGCTACAACAGGTCTTAATGATTTCCAGAACAGCACTTTAGAATACAACTTATATGTGAATGGCAGCTTACAAGAAACAGGAAATGACATAGATGTATACTTGGACTTGCCTGCAGGAACTTATCTAATAGAATACAACACTACGGGTGGGGAATTCTACGCGAAAAGAAACATAAAGAAAATCTTAGAAATACAAAAAGGAAATATGGCTGGAAGTATAACTAATAACAGGTCTTGGACGTTCACTTATGACGGTACACCAGCACTAATAAGCTATGACGCAACTAATCCTGGTGCGAACGACGTAACTATTGAACTATGGAGAAACAATACTTTAATAGGATTAAACGATGAAATAATAGTGCCAGGAACATATAGTTATGTTTTAAATTCGACTGAAGGACAAAACTATACGGCCACACTAATAGATGAACAAACACTAACAGTACTAAAAGCAGAACCACAATTATTTTTACAAGCTACAGGAGCCACTTACCCGGATAACGTGACTATAATTGCAACTGCAGAAAACCTTATAGGAAGCGGCGACTTAGAATACAACTTGTATTTAAACAACGATTTAATTGGTACAGGAGATGATCTAAATATTTCAATGCATCTGGGTGGTGGAACGCATAATTTAACGTATAATACTAGTGGAGGAGAAAACTACACAAATATACAGGTAACTGCTAGCGTTGTGGTTGCAAGAGCTGCACCGGAACTAGCTTTAAACGCTTCGCCGGGATGGACGGCGATGGAAGGAAACATAAACCTAACAGGACTAGGATGTCCAGAAAACCTTAACTGTGCGTTGTACAGAAACCAAGACTTAATAACAAACCCTTTCACAGGAACCTTTTCACCAGGAATATACACAATAACATATAATACTACAGGGGATCAGAACTACACGGGGGCGTCAGTACAAGAAACATTAGTAGTAGAAAGCGCTACAGGAGGACAACTACCAGGAGGAGGGGGGGCTCAAACAACTGTGGCTAGAGAAGAACCAGTAATAGACTTAACACAACCAAGAGAAGAAAGAACTAGCATATTCACAACTACACACGTTATAATAATATTCGCGTCACTAGCAGTAATAGGATACTATGTGTTTGGATTCAGCAAAAAATGATTAAGGAGGAATGAAAAAAATGAAGAAAATGATGTTTGCGTTGTTGGTTGGTTTGATGTTTGTGTTGGCTTTGCCAAGTGTTTTGGCTGATGCTCATGGGCCGCCTCCTTTTAGTGGGGATGGCGAGGGAACACAATCAAGTCCATATATTATAACTAATCCTCAACAATTAGACGAAGTAAGAAACAATTTAACAGCTTACTATATTTTAGAAAATGATATTGATTTAAATGTAAGTCCTTACAATGAAAATTTTGGATGGAATCCAATAGGAACAGGCGCTGAATCTTTTAAAGGAAATTTTGATGGGAAAGGATATAGTATTTATAATTTATTTCACAATAGCACAGCTTCTGATGTTGGATTATTTGGTGTTGCAGAATCTTGTATTAGTATATCTAATTTTTCTATGAAAAATGTTTATATTAAATCCATTGCATATACAGGAAGTATAGTCGGAATTCTTCGTGTTGATTGTTTACTTACTAATGTTAATGCACATGGAGAAATAGAAAGCGAAGAAGTATTCGGTGGATTAGTCGGCTGGCATACTTCGGCTGTCAGAACTATATTAAATTCTTATTCTAATGTTTCAATAAAAGGAAATAATATAGGGGGAGGATTAGTAGGTTTAAATGATGGATTAATTGAAAATTCTTATAGTTTAGGATATGTAGATGTTAATACTAATAGTGGAGGACTAATTGGAGTAAATACAGGCATAGTTAATAATTCATTCTATGATACTAATATGAGTGGACAAAATGATACGGGTAAAGGAACACCTAAAACCACAAATGAAATGCAAGACATAAATACTTTTAATGGGTGGGATATTGCTTTAATAGAAAATTTTGATGGTGAAACGTGGTTTATCGACGATGGAAACGATTATCCAAGATTATTCTACCAATACGTGGAACCTGAGCCTGAGCCTGAGCCGTCTGCACCTGGTAGTGGTGGTGCTCCTAGAGGAACC
>PWNH01000096.1 GCA_003557905.1 Methanomassiliicoccaceae archaeon
CAGAGACGCTTATGAACGAGGTGATCGGGGTGGAGACCGCCTATGAGCACCATAAGAACGACCCTGGTTTCATCTCCGAGCTGGAACATCTCCTGAGGACCTATGCGGGAAGGCCATCCCTACTCTACTACGCTAAGAACATGACCGAGGACCTCAACGGTGCCCGCATCTACTTTAAAAGGGAGGACCTGAACCACACCGGGTCGCATAAGATCAACAACGTCCTCGGACAGGCGCTATTGGCAAAGAGGATGGGCAAGAGTCGTTTGATAGCGGAGACGGGGGCGGGACAACATGGTGTCGCCACAGCCACCGCCGCCGCCCTGATGGGAATGGAATGCGACATCTTCATGGGCCGCGAGGACATGGACCGGCAGGCTCTCAACGTCTACAGGATGCGCTTGTTGGGAGCCAAGGTGCACCTCGTCGATACCGGCACCATGACATTGAAGGACGCGGTGAATGCGGCCATGAGGGAATGGTCCGCCCGGGTGCATGACACCCATTACCTCTTCGGCTCGGTGATGGGTCCCCATCCCTTCCCGATGATGGTCCGTGATTTCCAGAGCGTCATCGGAAAGGAGATCAGACAGCAGATTGTGGAGATGGAGGGCCGTCTGCCGGATATGCTCATAGCATGTGTCGGTGGCGGCAGCAACGCCATCGGCATGTTCCACGATTTCATTGATGACGAAGGAGTGGAGATGGTGGCCTGCGAGGCGGCTGGTAAAGGTACGGATACCGAAAAAACCGCTGCCACAATCAACACCGGGACTCCCGGCATATTCCACGGCATGCGCTCCTATTTCTGTCAGGACGAGTACGGGCAGATAGCCCCGGTCCACTCGATATCAGCCGGCCTGGACTATCCGGGCATCGGCCCGGAGCACGCCCATCTTCATGACGTCGGCAGGGTGGCATACGTGGCCATCAAGGACGAGGAGTCCGTCCTGGCGTTCGAATACCTTGCCCGCACCGAAGGCATCATCTGCGCCGTTGAGAGCGCCCATGCGGTGGCCCAGGCGATGAAGGTCGCACCCATCATGGACAAGGACAAGGTCATTGTGATCAATCTCTCCGGCCGCGGGGACAAGGATGTGGCGGCAATCGCCAGATACAGGGGCGTGAACGTTGATGAGTGACCTGAGGCGCGTGTTCGACCATGGGAAGGCCTTCATCGCTTTCGTCACGGGTGGGGATCCCAGTATAGAAAGCACCGAGGAGTTCGTGATGGAGATGGTGAGGGCGGGTGCGGACATGATCGAGATAGGCATACCGTTCTCCGACCCGGTGGCCGAAGGCCCGGTCATCCAAGAGGCCAGCAGCAGGGCGCTCTCCGCCGGAACCAATGTGGAACTGCTCTTCGAGCTCGTGACATCCTTGCGGCAACGGACCGACGTACCGTTGGCCTTCATGACCTATCTCAACCCCGTGTTCCATTACGGTTACGATCGGTTCTTCCACAGATGCCAGCTTTCCGGTGTCGATGCCATCATCATACCCGACCTCCCGTTCGAGGAGAGTGCGGAGGTCTCGACGATAGCGCAGGGTCACGGCGTGGACCTGATATCCCTGGTGGCCCCCACCTCAAAGGAGAGGATCGAGATGATCGCCAAGCAGGCCAAGGGATTCCTGTACATCGTGTCTTCGATGGGGGTGACCGGCATAAGGGAGGACATGGGGACGGACATCTTCCAGATGGTCGAGGCGGCCAGGTCGGTGACAGATATACCGTTGGCCATCGGCTTCGGCATAAATTCCCCCGCGCAGGCCAAGGAAATGTCCGAGGTCGCTGATGGTGTCATCGTCGGCAGTGCCATAATGAGGATAATAGCTGAGCACGGGGAAGGGGCGGGACCTCACATCCATGATTATGTGCGCAGTATGAAGGATTCCGTAAGGACACGTGAGGAGTTGGCCAAATGACTTCCAGAATTCAGAACGGCCATGACAACAGGGCCGGTTCGGCGGGTAAGGAGCCGGGACTCCACACACCGGAACGTATCAACAGTTCGGGCAAGGACCTGCGGATAGGTAGGATAATAGACAGGGACTCCGGCAATCTCGTCATCGTCCCCTTGGACCATGGTATGAGCATAGGTCCTGCCGTAGGTCTTTATGAAATGGGAAGGACGGTGGACGAGGTCGCCCGCGGCGGTGCGACGGCGGTGGTGATGCATAAGGGTCTTGTGCGCAACTGCTACCGAGGATACAACGGCACAGGTCTGATAGTCCATCTTTCGGCTTCCACGGGACTAGGGTCGTCAGTGAATGAGAAGCGTGTCGTCACCAGCGTCCACGAGGCGATGCGGCGCGGTGCCGATGCGGTCTCCGTGCACCTCAATGTCGGTGCGGACACAGAGGCGGACATGCTCCACGAGATAGGCATGGTGTCGGGGGAGTGTGAGGATTCGGGCATGCCCCTTTTGGTGATGGCTTATCCCCGCGGTCCGAAGATCAAAGACCCTTTCGACCCCGAGGCGATAAGCCATGCCGTCCGAGTTGCGGCCGAACTCGGTGCCGATGTGGTGAAATGCAACTACACCGGGGACATCGACAGCTTCCGTGATGTTGTCCGAGGGGCCATGGTGCCTGTTGTGATAGCAGGAGGACCGAAGATGGATTCGGACAAGGGGATACTGAAGATGGTGTATGATTCCCTGCAGGCCGGCGGGAGAGGCGTTTCAATGGGACGCAACATCTTCCAGCACCATGACGTCTGCGGCATCACACGCGCAATATCAGATATCATCAAGAACGGTGCTACGGTCCAGGAGGCCTTCGGAGGGATGAAGGGTCATGACAAACCCCGACTCTCAGCATCCGTACACGTTCAATGAAGCCATCGCCATTATAGTTGGAAAGGAGACTGATGGTTTCGAACCTCGACGTGTAGAATGCACTGATGTCCTGGAGCGTGCGGGTTGAGCCGGTGTGACATATTTCACCGTCTTTTATCGGCGGATCGGGCCTGATAGTTCTTGACACCGGTGTTGATGTATGCGACGATACGGTCGTGGATGAACTGACAGTCCTCCACCTCCTTCTGCGTCCGTTTCACGATTGAAAGGTAGTCCTCGGCGTCATAGAGGTCGAAGACCACCGAGCCCCTCTCCTTCAGTCTGAGGTCCAACTCCCGGGACATGAAGCGTTGCTTGGCGACGTTCAGGCTCCTTCCGTAGAGGTAGGGTATCTCGGTCTTGTTGAAGAAGGCGGGCATGATGC
>PWNH01000049.1 GCA_003557905.1 Methanomassiliicoccaceae archaeon
GATCAGGATAACCAAATTCTCAATGCTCCGCCATTCATCCAGTGCAGCAAACCATTCTTTGCGCCGTTCGAGGTTCCAGACCCATCCGGGCAGTGGAATATGAACCACTGGCGGGTGATCCGGATCAGCAACCTTGCGGGTGATTTCCGCAGGTGAATGCATCTCACTCGAATTTACGGCAATCTCTTCCTTGGCAGATTTGGATTCCTTTTCATTACCCTTTCGGTCCTTTCCATCCTTTGGATCGATGACCGATTTGATCCCATTCTTTCTCGCGGTGTGCTGGGTCGTAATCGTCAATACTCGGAATCCGCACTGGTTGGCCGCATCGGCAAGAGCCGTCACCCAGAGCGTTCGACCTTCCTTCGGGCGGGATGAGGTAAACCCACAGATCAGCCCGGCGTTGGGCGTTGCACTCACGTTGTTTTGCAATGCCGCCCACGTGCGAAATGCCCATTCGCTGCGGGCTTGCGGACGCTTCCAACGTTTTGTGCCCAAGACCGCCAGGACCGGTAGTTGCGTCACCCGCTGAATGTCTGCTGGGGACTTCATGCGACGGTCGAACAGTTCGACGATCATAAAAAATCCTGCCATCAATACCAACCCGAGCATCGAACTGGCCAGGGTTGCAAAGGCGACCATGGGAAGGGAGCTACTGACTTCAACGTCCCTCTCGGACGCATGTGCGAAAACCCGAAATAACCCGGGTGGATTCTCCGCAATCACTTGGGTCACCCGCATGCGCCCGGTAATCAAAACACGTTGTGCCTCGAGAGCCAACAAACCTTCTACGAGACCCTCGGTCCCGTGAACGCTGTCCTCGGTGGTGCCAAGAGCCTCATCATCGTCACCACTCACCTCCTTCGTACCCAAGATGGAGATTTGCTGTTCGAGCATGGCAACACGAGCCCGCTGCTCCTGCACCAAAGGATGCGCATCGGTATATCGTCCCAGAAGAAAAAGCAGCTCGTCACCCGCATCCTCCAATCGCTTGAAGAGCACAAGAGAGCGGCTGGGTGCGCCCTGCTGCCCTTGGAATGCCAATTCGGGTTGTGAAGTCAATGCGGCTTGAACGGAAGCAATCTCCTTGCGCACCATACTCAACTGCATCTCGAGGTATTGCGAGGCGTCCATTGCCTCATCCACTTGCATCTGTCGAGTCATGGACGCCGCTTCCTCAACGTAGGTGTTGGTGATTTCAATCGCCTTGTCGCGATCGGGTAAAGAGACAACGACATTAATCAAGTCGTTGTTGCGGGAAGGTTCGATTCGCACAATCTTCGAAACCTCCCGAGCTGAAAGCAGCGGGCGCAAGCGGGAACCGACACGAGCGTGGACTTCCGTCGAATTGATGATTTCATTGAGAGTGGTTCCCGCCACTTGGCGTACTGGCGCGAGGTAATTTTCCGGGCTCTCGGCGCGAATCAGCTGTGCAGTCGCAACATAACGATCACTCCAGTATGAACTCCAGACTTGGGAACCAAGAATGCCAGCCACCACCGTCGCGAGGATGATCCATGCCCAGTGGCGCGCAACCGCAAGGGGGAAGGACCATGGATCGGAAGATGGGTTGCTGCCGTTGGCAAACGTTCCACTCTGTTGGGATTGCTCGTTGCGACGGGTTTGGCGGATTTGATTTTCGTTCATTTCTATGGGCCGGTTGTAAGATTTTGAAGAGCATTGGACATCAGGGTCCCCATGGCTTCGAGGTAGGTTACGATACCGAAAACGAGTGTGCGATTGCAGTGGGTATTGACCTCCTATTCGACTCATGGGAACCCACCATTCCTATCGGCCCACCAGCTTCATGCGGATCGCGTACTCGGCCAGCTGCGCATTCGTTCGCATTCCCATTTTCTCCAGAATCCTTGCACGGTAGGTGGAGATCGTTTTTACACTCAGGGAAATCTCCACACCGATTTCACTCACGGTTCGTCCCGATGAGATGAGCAACAACACTTGAAACTCACGATTGGACAGCAACTCATGCGGCGGCTTTTGATAATCCTGGATGATGTATGCAGCCATTTCCTCCGCCAGAGCGCGGCTGATATAGCGACCGCCCGACAATACTTTCCGAACCGCTCTGAGCAGATCTTCCGGAGCGCTTTCTTTCGTAATGTAACCCGCCGCCCCACTCTTGATTACACGGACGGCATATTGGTCTTCCGGATGCATGCTCAGGACAAGAACCGGCAGGCCGGGGCGGGATGTCCGCACCACTTGGAGCACTTCTAGTCCATTGCGACCGGGCATTGAGATGTCGAGTACAACCAAGTCCCAATGATGATCCTTGATCTTCTGCAAGGCTTCCCGGGCGTTATCGGCTTCGCCGAACACCGCATGAGAAAACCCGGCCTCCAGAATGCAACGCAATCCCTTCCTCGCCACGGCATGGTCGTCAATTATGAGAATTCTCATATGCCACCTCCACGGACTGGTGTCGTCGATTGCCATGGAATGTTTACCGTGACCCTTGTCCCGCGTGTGTGTAGTGGTTCAAAAACAATTGTCCCACCAAACTTCGCTGCTAGCTCACGCATCCCAAGAATTCCCATCGTTGGTTTGTCACTGAAATCTTCCGGGGAGATACCCCGCCCATTGTCCTCGACCACAAGAACATACTCTCCGTTATTCTCTGTGGAGTGGATCCGGACCTTTGTTGAGTCAGCATGTTGGAGGACATTCGCAAGGAGACCCTGAACGATTCGGAAAATAACGGTGTCGAGCTTTGGGCGTCGAACCGCGTCTTCCAAGGTCGTGGTCACGATGCACTCGATTCCCGTACGTTTCTGAAAATCAGCGCCCTGCCATTCCAGTGCGGCGATAATACCAAGGTCGTCCAGAATGCCCGGGCGCAGATCCGTGATGATACTCCGGACCGTATGGATCGCATGATCGATACCCCGCATCATCTGGAATATTTTCCCTTTCATTTTCGACAACCCTTTGGGCAATTGATCCGAGAGTCCGGCGAGATCCAGTTTCAGCCCCGCGAGGGATTGAGCCACTTCATCATGGACCACCCGGGCGATTCGCGTACGTTCCTCTTCGAGGATTTGTTGCAAGTGCGAGGACAGTTCCCTGAAACGGGTTTCGGCACGTCTGCGCTGAAAGCGTTCATCCGTCTCTTGCAGCGCTCGAGAAATTGCCGGGACGAGGTAGTTTAGCCGGTGTTTCAACACATAGTCGGTGGCGCCCTCATTCAGGATGGCGATGGCCTGATCCTCGCAGGACACGCCTGCCACAACGATGAACGGCACCTCGGCAGAGTATCTTCGCGCACACCGCAGGGCGGTATTCCCATCCCCATACAAAAGCGCAGAATCGGAAATTACGATATCGGGGACCCCTTTCGATAGGCTCTGCTCAAAAGCTTCATAGCTGACAGTCATTTTGATATGGATATTCAAGGGGCATTTCTCCAGAATTTGGCGAATAGCTTCTGCATCGTCCACATCATCTCCAAATAGGAGAACCAGAATGGCCGGTGGTTTTGGACTTATACGACGCTGCTTGGTGTGTTCCATAGATCGTTGCCCAAGCCCCTCAAGGATATGCTTCCGTTCGACAGGATAAAGTTTGAGCTCCCAAGATTCTGTTCCAATTCCGAGGGATAAACTACGGGGTGTTGTCTCGTATCGAGAGGGATTGGGAAACCCATGCCAACTGGGGTCAACACCTCCGCATGGCCGAATCGCCAAGGCACGAGAGGGGATAGTGAAAACATCCTGCCAGCCCGGCGGCGGCGCACGCTCATCGGAGAACACGCTCACCCATCAAGGAAAACCCTTGCTACCGGGGCCGCGCTGTTGGGGCGATCGGCAAAGAGCAGTTCCATCACACCACTTGCGGTCAAGTGATGCTTGGCAACCGTGCTGGGGGGAAGTAGTGTCAGTTTATGTCCTCCATTGAGGGTATTCTTCCGTTGCTCCCACAGCAATGCGGCACCGGTGCAGTCAATGAATTGCACCCGTGAAAGGTCCAGCACATAATCATTCCCTCCGTAGCGAACGGTTTTCCAGATCTCTGAGTCAGACTCAATCGTAGTCCGATCCAACGCCCCGGATATCCTGACATGTCGACAAGGATCCGAACCATTGGTTGTGACTCTCACGGATCCGGTCTTCGGCGCTCTCCGTTTGCCTCGCCGCATGCGCCAATATTGCAAAAGGATCGCAGGTGCAAAATAACGGAAATCCGAAGCATAGCGCCCAAGGAGTCGCCGTGGTTCCTGCAACACCCGGAAGACCGATTCCAAGCCAACCTTTCGCATCCACGGGGGAGCACGCCGGACTTGCCCAGCCAGAAAATCAATGGTTGCCCCCACACCAATGCAAACAGGCGCACCGAGATCCCGGTAATGTTCCGCCATCCACTTCTCCTGCTTTGGGCAACCAAAAGACACCAGCACGATATCCGGATTCGCCGCACGTATCCGGCGTTTAATGTCAACGTTGTCCATCTCCCCCAAGCTGCAAAACGGAGGGGAATAATGTCCTGCAATGGAAAGCCTTGGATAGGTCGAATTCAAGTGGGCCACGGCGCCGGCATTCGACTCAGCGCTGGCACCAAGAAGATAGATCCGGTGTCCTTCGCGCTCCGCTTGCGCCAGCAGAAGGGGAGTGAGGTCGGCTCCGGCCACTCGCTCGGGTAAAGCATTGCCCAACCATCTGGAAGCCCATACCAATGGCATCCCGTCACACAAGACGAGATGGGCATCGAGCAGGATACGGCGCAGTTCCCAGTCATGCTTGGATTGTACCAGAAAATCCACGTTTGGCGTCACGACGTAGTGCGGTTGCCGAGTCTCCACCAATTCAGCGATTCGTTCGAGCGCTTCCTGGATGGTCAAGGCATCGAAGGGAATCCCCAGGATGGCGATTGGCCAGCGCGAAACCTTGGGGCGAGGCAGATCGCCGCTCCTGTTACGGATTGGGTAAATACGATCTGGAGCGGAGGGAGTGTTGATACGGATCATGGTGACGGTGCATTTACACTACACCTGTGGCACCGTCCTGCTTATGGGCAATGGACCCGCTTTTGCCTTTATTCCCTCCCACCATGAGGATGCAGTTGTTGACGCCAACACAACGGATGAAGGTCACCTGCACTCGGACATTTCGGGCATTACCCCATAATCAAGAGAGAGGAACGGGGCTATCCTGCAACCCGGAACAAATGTCTATAAATTAATCATCAGATTCATGCCACAAACACCGACCCCAGTGATTGTTCTTATTGGTGCCTACAAGCGCGATACGAAGTCATCCAGCATGGAGTTCTTTCTACGCGTTATGGAACAGGAATTGAATGCCCGGTCGATCCGCACCCACATCATCTACCCGACAGTCTATTTCGGAAACTTGAAGGTTTCCACACCATGGCTAAAAAAGGCATTGGGAGCCATTGATAAACTCTTCCTTTTTCCGTGCATTCTCAAATGGCGCCTTCACTGTCTCGCAAAGCAGTTCGGGGGTATCATCGTCCACATCGTTGATCAAGGATACGCAAATTATTGCATGTTTCTGAACAACATTCCTCATCTGGTCACTTGCCATGACTTGTTGGCACTACAAGCTTCCATTGGTGATTTTCCCGAACGCAGAGAACCATTGTGTACGAGAATCTACCAACGATTGATGCTCCATGGTTTGAAAAAAGCTTCGCTTCTGGTCGCCGTGTCTGATCACACCGCGGAAGTTGTCCGGCGTTTGACAGGGTTGCCCCCCCGCGCGTGTCCGAACGGTTCCCAATGGCCTGCATTATCCCTACCATCCAACAGAGAGTAATTCTCGGAACACAACCATTCCGCCGGAGATTTCACGATACATGCTGCATGTGGGAGTCAATATTTGGTATAAAAACCGCCGCGCCGTTGTTGAGATTTTTTATCATCTTCTCTCGAGCCCGGGCTTTGAGGATATGCACCTGATTATGGTCGGACAGCCCTTGACCAAGGACATACAGGACACCATTGAAAAATATGGATTAAGAGACCGGGTTCACGTATTTTGCGGGATTGAGCACGAACACTTGCGGCCACTCTACAGTTTTGCGGAAGGGTTGCTTTTCCCCTCGCTGCAGGAGGGATTTGGATGGCCCATCATTGAAGCCCAAGCATGTGGATGTCCTGTTTTCACATCGGATCGCCCCCCGATGAGCCAGGTGGCCGGTCCCATTTCCACAACCTTTGATCCACTGGATGCGCCCGGTGCCGCGAAAATCATTGCCGACGCGTTTCCCATTACACCTGCCGCACGAAATGCCGCGATCCAGAATGCCAAACAATATTCAACGCAAAATATGATCGAAGGATATCTCTCCATTTTCCAGGAATTCGGGCTCTCCATGCAACTCACAAAACCGGCCCTTAACTTGAAAATTTAAAAACGGGAACCCGTTTCCATATACCACTAACCATTCCATAATTAAATTATGATTATCATTGATCGTGCGCTGGAGAAACGCCAGCGCGATAACAACCCTCTCCGGATCGGAATCATTGGAGCTGGGTCCATGGGGCGGGGAACTGTCCTCACCATCGAGTCCGCCATTCCCGGAATGGAGGTCGGCGCCATTTACAACCGTGGACCCGCAAAAGGGGGTGAGGCGTTTCGACAGGCTGGTGTCACCAACTATATTGCCGCGAGGAATGTCACGGAAGCCGATTTGGCCATTGAACAGGGGAGGCGTGTGGTCACGGACAACCCCATGATACTCTGCCGAATGAAATCATTGGATGTGATTATTGAAATCACCGGTGAAGTGGAGTTCGGCACCAAGGTAACCCTCGCCGCCATACGTCATAAAAAGCATGTGGTTCTCCTAAATGCCGAACTTGATGCCACCATCGGCCCAATTCTGAAAGTGCATGCGGAGCGACATGGGGTGATCCTGACAAATGCAGACGGTGATCAACCGGGAGTCCTCATGAACCTCTTCCGATTTGTCAAGACCATTGGCTACCGCCCGGTACTGGCGGGGAATATCAAGGGAATGCTCAACCATCACTTGACACCAAAAACACAGAAGGCATTCGCCAAAAAATACGACCAGAATCCTTATATGGTGACCTCCTTCGCCGACGGAACCAAACTCGCCATGGAAATGGACGTGGTGGCCAATGCAACCGGATTCAGGGTTGGCAAACGAGGAATGTCCGGACCTTCCGGTAAAACCGTGCAGGAGGCAGTAGACCTCTTCCCGCTGGAAGAGATGCTCAACGGTGGTCAGGTGGACTATATCCTCGGCGCTGAACCGGGCCCCGGCGTATTTATCATCGGCTACAATGATAATCCCACACTGATGTCTTACATGCCCATCTTCAAAATGGGAGCGGGGCCGTTCTATTTATTCTATGTCCCCTACCATCTTCCCCATCTGGAGGTTCCCTTGACTGCGGCAAGGGCCGCCTTGTTTGGAGATGCCGCGATAACACCCCTGGGAAAACCGGTTTGTGAAGTCATCACCATCGCCAAAAGAAGCTTGAAGAAAGGGGACATCCTCGACGGAATCGGCGGCTTCACCTGCTACGGAACCCTCGAAAACGCCGATGTCTCCCACGAGGAAAACCTTCTGCCGATGGGATTGAGCAAGGATTGCACCCTTACCTCCAATGTGGCCAAGGACCAGCCGATATCCTTTGATCAAGTGGTATTGCCTCCCAAACGCCTGAGTGACAGACTCTGGAGGGACCAAAAGAACTATTTCAGCCTCGTCGCCCTCGCCGGGCATACGAGCTGAGCCAAATGGCTCTAGTGCGATTTGCGCCCTGGCACGGCGTTGTGCAATGGAGACCAACCTCGCAAGGCGAACAGCAAAGCGCATATCCAGTGCGCCCACATTACGTACCGGCTACGCCAGAATGGGCGCCTGAGCGTTTGCATAGACTTCCATTGTCGCTGCGGCACAACTTTCCCATGTGAATGCTTTGACCCATTCGATCCCCTTCGCCTTGAGGTTGGCGCGCCGGGATTCATCGGTGGCGAGAGACATCATCTGGCGGCTGAGATCCTGCGCATCCTCGGGGTCGACGATGACGGCCGCATCGCCCACAATTTCCCCCAAGGATCCCCGCGCTGAACAGAGCACGGGACAAGCACACGCCATGGCCTCCAATGGAGGTAGGCCGAAGCCCTCAAATAAGGAAGGGAAAACAA
The DNA here is from genome assembly GCA_003557905.1 of Methanomassiliicoccaceae archaeon. Lineage (GTDB taxonomy): Archaea > Thermoplasmatota > Thermoplasmata > Methanomassiliicoccales > Methanomethylophilaceae > PWHV01. The sequence continues at coordinate 8,163 of PWNH01000049.1, forward strand.
AGACATTTGCCGCTCGATACCATGTGGGAAGATTTTCCTCAGAAACGAACCCAAGGGTATGGATTTCACTCCGGTAGGGAGATTTCTGTATTCTGGAGTGGATTATATCCGCCCCGTGCCAGTCACTGCCCCCGAGAACAAGTTGCCACTCCATCCGAGTCGTTTGTTTGAAAGCGTCAAAGGCATCAATCAGCCGCACATGATTTTTCCCGGGGTGCTCAAAGCGGGCGACATAGAGAAAAAACGGTCTGGCAATGCCATGCTGTTCCTTCACCCACGCTTTCGCTTCTTCTCCGTCTCCTGGGAAAAACTTGGTGTGGTCAATTCCATTATGAATCACCTGCACTCGATCCTCCGCCACACCATAGTGCTCACGAATATCATCCGCGGTCGAACGACTGACCGTAATGATGCGATTCTGTCGGCGAGCCAAAAAACGCGCGATAATGCGCCCATAGAACATGCGCGCCCGATCATATTTACCGGAAAGTCGAAAGGGGGCGAGATCATGGATTGTCGACACAAGAGCACACGGGGCACGGACCATCATCCGCCGATAGCTAGGGACATGGATGACATCCAAGTGATGCCGTTTCGCCAATCGAGGCAACACCACCTGGTGCCATAATATGTCGAGAACGGGCTTCCGGAATCGTTCGGAAACCACAACACGTTGAACACAAGGGGGCAGAAAGTCGAATAACGCGAGATCATCTTTGAGCACAAATACCACCAGTTCGCAGTTGCGGTTCCGTTGCTGAAACTCCTCCAGGAGTGAAAATACATAGCGAGCGATCCCGCTTCGCCCGCGCTGTATCACCGAGGTTGAAAGCCCGACGCGGATCCTGCGCTCTGTCCCCCGGGTCCTCTCTGTCGGATTTGGATCCCGAATTTGCAGAGGGTTTGATGGGAGCGTGGGCGTCTCGCCCCCTGTTTGGGGTGGAAAGACCGGTGGATTGGCAACTCGGCGCATGGATCCATGAACATCATTCATGCCAGAGAGTAGCCGTACTTCATCTCCATCATAATGGGGACTTCCCCTACCTTCCATTCCGTGTATCCGCTCCACCTGTCGCGCTACATGGGGTCCCCCATCCCACTTCAGCAGGTGTTCACCTTCTACAAGAGAGGCTGCGGAAAGGATACTCTGCAAGGGTCAAATACATTCCTGCCTTCGCTTCCAGAAGCGTCCGAATCTCATGAGCCGTTTCCGCGACAACACCACCCGCTGCCGGCGCCAATAACAAAAGACTTGTGTTACTTTATAAATTTCTCATAGACCACTGCCGGCTGATGGTGGTGATCACCATAATCGCAGCCTTGTTCAGTGGAGCTTTCAACGCGGGCCTGCTCGCGCTCATCAACCACCTTATCTCGGCTTCCGGAGACACATCTACGTTTCTCCTTCTCGCATTCGGATTGCTGGTCTTGGGTAAAATCACCACCGGGTTGATTTCCCAGGTCTGGTTGATTCGCTTTTCCCAGCAGGCCATTGCGGACTTGCGCAGAAGCCTTGTCGCCAAAGTGCTCAAAGTTCCCTTGGCAAAGTTTGAGAAGATTGGCGCGGGACGTGTGATGGCTTCCCTCACGGATGACATTGAGCGCCTCAGCACCGCTCTCTTCACCTTTCCACTGCTTGTCATCAATATCGCGGTCCTGATAGGCGGGTCCGTTTACCTCGCATATTTATCGTGGGTCATGCTGCTCGCCATTGGGGTCCTCATGGCCATCGGGGCGGTGTGCTACCGACTTCTCATTTTGAAGGGGTTCCACTCGCTTCGCTTCGCCCGTGATTCCGGAGACCGGCTATTCGGGCACTTCCGTTCCATGACCGAAGGCCTGAAAGAACTAAAACTCCATCGCCAACGGCGGAATCAATTTTTGGATGAAGACCTTCATGCCACCACGGCAGAATTCCAGCGCCACAGTGTGGCTGCCGAAATCCGGTTTATTTTGGCACACAACTGGACGCATCTCCTCTTCTTTGTCCTGATCGGGCTCATCCTCTTCATGGGGCCGACTGTAAACAACATGGATCTCAAGACCATGACGGGCTACGTCCTGACGATTCTCTACTTAATGGGGCCATTCTCCGGCGTCATGGGCAGCGTTTCCGTCTTCGGCAGAGCCGAGGTCGCCCTGCGCAAAATTGATACCCTCGGGGTTACCCTCGGTTCGCATGTGCAAGAGCGGGGAAATAAAGATCCCGGGGAAACCGTTCACCCAAATTTCAAGGTTCTTGAATTTCGCGGCGTCTCCCATGTCTATCCCGATGAACAAGGCGATGATACGTTCACCCTGGGTCCGCTGGACTTGACATTCAAACCAGGGGAACTCGTCTACCTTGTCGGCGGGAATGGAAGCGGCAAGTCCACACTTGCGAAGATTGTCACCGGACTCTATGCGCCGGAAACCGGAGAAATTCTACTGGATGGAACCCGCGTAACCGATTTCAACCGGGATAACTACCGGCAGTTGTTTTCAGCGGTTTTCTCCGATTTCCATCTGTTCGATGATCTGCTCGGGCTGAAAGCCGCGGATATCGACCATCGGGCAAACGATTACCTCAGACAGCTACACCTGCAAAACAAGGTAACGGTAGTCGATGGCCATTTATCCACAACCGCGCTCTCACAAGGGCAACGGAAACGATTGGCATTGCTCACCGCATACCTCGAAGACCGACCCTTCTATCTTTTCGATGAATGGGCAGCGGACCAGGATCCATACTTTAAGAATATCTTCTATCATCAGTTGCTTCCGGAATTACAGCAGCGTGGCAAAACGATCTTTGTCATCACCCATGACGACAGTTATTTTTACCTTGCCGACCGCGTCATCAAACTCGACAGCGGTCAGTTGCAAAAGAGCAATGAAGTGCATCTTCAGCGTGTGAGCTCGCATCAATGAGAAGTGGACATCCATCATGAGAAAAACCCCAGAACCCGCATCCCGAGATTGTGATCCCTACGATATCTCTGTGATTATCCCGACCCGGGATCGAATTGATGATTTGATACGATGTGTCAATTCCCTCCGCCTGATGGAGCACCACAAAGTCGAAATCCTGATCATGGATGATGGTTCCGTAAACCCCATCGAACCGCTCCTGCGCAAGGTGTTGCCCCATGATTTCAAGATGCCTCTCAGAGTCATGCGCCACGAAACCTCCCGTGGAATCATCCGCAGCCTCAACGAGCTATCGTGGGCAGCATCAGGCCGATACTTGTTCACGATGAATGACGATGCATATCTACTGGATCATAAATCCATTGATCAAGCGGTTCATGTCCTCGACTCCGACCCGAAGTCGGGAGCGGTTGCCTTGTCACAGACCGATTCCACGGGAAGACAGGTGAGCTACCAACCGGGCAATACCCTCTGCCCGCCTATCATGCGCGCATTCTACGGCGAACGATACCGTACGGGAAACAGCACCGAACCAGCCATCGTCAGAGCGTTTTACGGTTATGGGGCATTGATTCGGCGCTCTACTTTCATCAATCTCGGCGGCTACCGGGAAGTATTCTTCTACTACGCGGAAGAGCCTGAATACTGCAAACGAATGTTGGCCGCGGGTTACCACGTCGTATATATACCGGACGGGCATGTCGCGCATTGTCCCAATCAAGTCGGCCGCAGCATGGCGCGGATCACCGCATACATGTGGCGCAACGGATGCTACAGTAGCATCCTCAATGAATCACTTCCCCGCATCATGGTCAGCGTTCCCGCACGACTCCTGCAGTTTCTCGTCTACCGGATTCGGATCGGAGGAACCAATTCCCGGGAAGAATCCAGACAGTGGGGACTCGGTTGGATCCTGCGGGAAATGCGGCGTGATTCTCCCCGCCTGGTCCGCGAGCGGAAGAAACTTCCACGCAGCGCGATTTCACGATGGGCCAAACTCCGGACGCCACATCCATATCGCATTCCAGATGCGGTCTCTGAAACGCAACCCCATCAGGACTCCATCGCGTCATTCGCAAGGGGTGGGGATTCATATTCGCCGAACATCAGCATGAAAAAAACGGCATGCGCGAACAAATAATCGTCACGGGAAGTACCACCTCCGAACCGCCGGTCGTATCCGTCGTCATTCCATGTCACAATGCAGCATTAACGCTTGCGCAGACATTGGAAGCAATCCTCCGTCAAACCTTCGCGGGGAGCTTTGAGGTCATCCTCGTAAACAATGGCAGCACCGATGAATCCGTTGCCATTGCGCGGAAATTCCAAAAACAATTCCCGCATTTCACGATCCTTGATGCAACGGAGAAATTCGGCGCCGGGTATGCCCGTAACGTTGGCGTTTCCCATGCGAGCGCCGACCGTCTGCTCTTTTGTGATGCCGATGATATTGCCGACCATGGCTGGATCACCGCCATGGTGGCCGCACTCGA
>PWNH01000061.1 GCA_003557905.1 Methanomassiliicoccaceae archaeon
AGGGTACATCCCCCATTCATCGACTGCATCCCGTACGGCCTTGATCACATTGTAAGGTACCTGTAACGGTATCTCACCATGGTTGTCGGATAGGATGAAACCTCCTCCCTCCGCGGCCTTTGCTATGCAGTCCTTGACCTTTTGATTGGCCTCTCCCTCAGACCAGCGTCTCATCTCGATGCCGTTGAGGTTACCGATGAGGGATAGTCTTCCACGGCATGCCTCCTTTAGATCGCGGAGATCCTCCATGGATGAAACACCGATGGCACCGGTACCGGTGGCCACCAAGTCCTCGATTATAGGAAGACATCTTCCGGAGGCCATGTGGGTTGCGGCGGGTGCGTCGAGTCGTGATATGACCCTCGTCGCGATTTTATGCCCTGTGTTACGGAACTGTTCCGGAGAGGTCATAGTGACTGATGACAGTGGATCGAAGTATGCCAATGCGGTAACTCCCGCCTTGACCTGTTCATTACCCCACTTGACGCAGAATTCCTCGTTCTTCCTCATCAATCTCCAGAATGCATCCTCATCCTCGAACATCAGGTTTATGTAGGCTTCAAAGCCCATCTGCATGACTGGAACTGAGAATGGCGACAGGACGGTTCCGAGAACCGGTGTCTGACCTTCCGCATAATCAACCAAGCCTTGAATCGCCCGCAATCCTTTCTGAAGTACGGGATGATCCATGTCAGGAGGGGTTATGTCATCGATGTCATCGACACTACGTATGATGGGTGCCCCGGCGTTCGGAGGGCCGTCATCGATGAAAATCACATCGCCACCCCAAGCCTCCGTCTCGCTGCATGCGTAGAAGAAGGGGTTAAGACAATCGCCATTGAACTTCTCATGCAGTATCTTTTGGCCTTTGATGACGTTCTCTGCGGAGGAGAAGTAATCCTCAATGGACATTCCCAACTCTTTTGCGCCATGGAGAGTGAAAAGTAAGAACACTGGTACACGGTCCGGTTCTTCATGACTGAGGGTCTTAACAACCCGGTCCATGGATGTCATCCTGTCCATCATTCCGCCTCCTTGATCATATGTTTAAGTTTGACTATGCTCTCAGTGGCGGTGCGGCCATATGCATCGGCACCCACCTCCTTCCATAGTTCATCATCGAAGATGAAAGGAGCTCCACCGACCAACACCTTTGTGGCCGGCGATCGTTCCTTTATGCCTTTTACAGCCTCCTTGATATGCAATGCGGCAGGCAACATCAGTGTGGAAATCATGAGATAATCGATCGAATCCCTCTCGACATTCGAAACTAGTTCTTCAACAGTCAACGCATGGCCGTAATCGATGACCTCGAAACCGCTGGTACGTAGAACGGTTGCAAGGATCTTCTTTCCCAGATTGTGATGGTCATGTAGAACCGCGACAGCGACCCTCATACCATCAATGACAATATGACCGACCTTGACGACGTACCTGTCGACTATCTCCTCAGAGATCTTTCCGGACATGTAGACCTGGGACAGTGAGACCTCTCCCCTCTCCCAGGACTCACCGATGTCCTCGAGTGCGGGCATGATCAGGTCGTCTACAAGGAGGGACCCATCCAGATTAATGAGGAATTCGGATACAATGTCGAAGGCACCGGTCCTGTCGACGGCCAATAGACATTCCTTCATTCTTTCGACTGCTTCATCCAAATCCAAGAACAAACACATCCAGCAATCTTACGATGATTGGTGTGTACATTTCTTTTGAGGGTTAAAATATTATGTCCCTGGTTATCCATGTAGGGAGGTATCAATCCGAAGAATTTTTGAAACCGGTGAAGCCATAGTTATTCATGTGGTGAATCGGAAATGAAGATCCTTGACTTAGGGTTTTCTAATCGGATATGTCTGTTTTATCAATTCGTGATTGGTTATCGTGATGAGTGTCGATGAATTACCACACGGAGACAGAATATCGGATTTTGGAGGCAGATGATGTTCCCATCGTTATGGATTGGGCCGCCGCTGAGGGTTGGAACCCCGGCCTCAACGACGGCGGTATTTTCCATGCAGTCGACCGGAAAGGATGGTTCGGGGCCTATCATGACGGCCGCCTGTGCGGGTCTGCGGTGGTCACGAACTATGACGATGCCTTCTCATTCGCCGGTTTCTACATCGTCTCCCCTGCATACCGCGGCAAGGACATCGGCACAACGCTGACCAGGATGGCCATGGAGCATGCCGGCGACCGTTGTATCGGACTCGATGGCGTCATGAATATGGCGCCGCGTTACGAGAAGGTGATGGGGATGCGTATGGGATATCATGGCGTCAGATTCCACGGCGTATCGTCAGGGCACAACGCTTCACCCGACACGGTGGCGGCCACCGACATCGGTCGACGGGAGATCGGTGATTTCGACCGGTCGCACTTCCCTGCGAGACGGGACGACTTCATCCACTCCTGGATATCGCAACCGGGAGGTGTCAGCGTGGCCACCGTGGATGGGAAAGGTGACGTGAGCGGGTTGGGGGTGCTGAGGCCTTGCCGTGAAGGGTTCAAGGTGGGTCCGCTGTTCGCCTCGGATGCTGAGACGGCATTGTCGATACTGCAGACCCTCCTTTCGACCATTGAGGGCCGGAGTTACTTCATAGACGTTCCTGACGTCAACCTCCCGGCGATGAGGGTGGTGCACGACATGGGTCTGAGCGAGGTGTTCCGTACCGCAAGGATGTACTCTTCCGACCCTCCCGATTTCCGTTTGGACGGTGTCTTCGGAGTCACATCGTTCGAGTTGGGTTGAGTTTGTCCTGTTTTCTTTGAAACATTACTCAAACCCTCTTTGGAACTGGGACACGATAACCATCAGAGAGGTTATCGAACAGATGACCGCGTCTGCGGGGACATCTCGGCATACTATCGACACACGCGTGGTATGACGCGGAGAGCGACACCTCATTCGTAATGAACTTCGGCTCGGACAGGATGATGACCAGGAGTTTCAGGACCCTGATCAACCTGCTCGGCACATTGATGAAGAACAAGTGACGATGGATGACGACATCCACCTACCACGTGATGAAAAAGAATGGTTTGATTGAAAGTGTTTGGTCATCCGTCCCTCCCGTTCATCCGAGAGGAATTGCCCCACTACGCGTCGATGGGTTCGAACTCATCCTTACCGACGTAGCA
>PWNH01000102.1 GCA_003557905.1 Methanomassiliicoccaceae archaeon
GAACAGAGTCTGGCCGATGCCCATGGTAAAATGGTATCCATGTTCGATTCAATTACGGATCCGATATATGTCTCTGATATGGATGACCATGAGATACTCTATGCCAACAAGGCGTTGCTGAATCTATTCGACCAAGACATAACTGGCAGGAAGTGTTATGAGGTCCTTCAAGGGAAGGAGTCGCCCTGTGACTTCTGTACCAATCCGATCATCCGTGAAGAGTCCAACAGACCTCACATATGGGAACACCACAACACGAATCTCGACCATTATTACCGGGTCATCGACAATGTCGTCAAATGGCCTGACGGGCGCGATGTCCGTTTCGAGATGACCTTTGACATAACTGATATGAAGATCGCTGAAATGAAGGCCGAGGAAACGGGAAGAAGGTTCAAGGCCATTCTGAATACGATCCCAGATACGCTGTTCACCATCGACAGGGATGGCATAATTACCGATTTCAAACCTCGGTCTGCAAGTGTCGGTACCTTGACCAGGGAGGATGCTAAGGGATCGGATATCAGAAGATTGTTGGGTGCTGAGCATTCCTCCATCATCCTAAAAACCATGCAGAAGGCATTCGATTCGGGAATGGTTGAGACCTGCCACTACAGTTCAGAGGACGAAAGCGGGCCGGTACATTATACTGCGAGACTGACCCGGTTGGATGATGATGAGGTGTTGGCCGTCATCAGCGATGTCACAGCAATGAGACGAACGATTGAAAAACTGAAAGAAAGCGAGAATCTGCATCGCGCCCTCTTCGATAACTCCCCTGTCGCGGTAAAGGTCCATGAGCTCCATAATCTCGACGTCGTCTATGCGAACCCCCAAGCTTTGGAGTACCTTGGTTTTGAAAAACCATCAGACCTTGTGGCGGATGGAATGCCCTGGGCGCCCTCACCGTTCTCAAAGGAGGAGGCCATGGAGAAGGTCCTAGAACTCCTTGTGAAGAAAAACATCGAATTCGACTGGTTGACGGCCAGAAAGGATGGGAGTACATTCTGGGAACGTATCAACCTCGTTGTTCTGCCGTATGAGGGTAGGATGAGGCTGTTGAACTTCTCCTCTGACATCACGGCGACCAAGGAGTCTTTCGATGAGTTGTTCAGGTCTCAGGAGCGGTACCGGGCATTGATATCCTCCTCCAACACCGGCGCTTGGGAATACGACAATTTGAACGATGTGCTGTGGACGAGTGACGAGTATTTCACCATGCTGGGCCATGATCCCAAGGATTTCTGTGAGGATGGCGGCAGGAACGCTCGTTGGTTGGACCTCATCCATCCGGAGGAACGTGGTTCCGCGGACAGTGTATTCCGCGATTATTTCAATGATCCGGGCGACAGGACTTATGAGAACGTGTTCCGTCTGCAACGAAAGGACGGGTCCTGGTCTTGGATATTGTCACGCGGCAAGGCCCTGAAAGACAACGCCGGCGATTACACCGGTATTGTCGTTGGAACCCATATAGACATCACGCCTTTGAGGGAAATGGAGGAAAAACTCAAGGAAAGTAACCATAGGTACCGTACTCTGGCCAACATAGGTAAGGCCCTCGTTTACACCACTGACCCTGAGGGGAATCTCACATTCGTCAATGATGTTGTGAACGATTTCACTGGTATATCCCTCAAACAACGCCTTCAAGAAGGGTGGATGGAGCTGATACATCCTGAGGAACGCGAAATAATGCGGGTACGATTTGAGTCCGGTATCTCCTCCCGGGATCCTTACACAATAAAATACCGGTTGAAGAGGTTCGACGGCTCTTATCGCTGGATGATCGACGAGGGCGTACCCCGCTTTGACTCTGATGGGGGTTACATAGGTTACATCGGACATTGCATGGATGTCGATGACATCATCGGTTTGGAAAAAACCCTCAATCTGATGAATGAGAAACTGAAACTGATGTCCAGCGTTACACGCCATGACATTCTGAACCAGCTGGTGGTGTTATCCGGTTTCATAGAACTCTCCCGTGATTCGGTATGCAGCGATGATGTTCTTTACAATCTGAACATGATGGAGAAGGCTGTTAACGCCATTCAGAATCTGATAGAATTCACGCGTGACTATGAGGCGTTGGGGGAAAGGGAAGCGGAGTGGCAACCATTCTGTGCAATGATCGAAACCTCTGGAAAAATTGCTGTTGAGGCTGTCGATGATATGCAAGGGTTGGAGATCCTCGGAGACCCGTTGTTGCATAGGGCAGTTCACAACCTCATCGACAACGCCATGAGACATGGGGTGGAGGCCACCAGGGTGGTATTCGACCAAAGGATGACTGATGAAGGCTCACTGATAATAGGCATCGAGGACGATGGCATCGGAATACTTCCGGAGGATAAGGAAAGGATATTCCTGAAGGGATATGGTAGGAACCACGGAATGGGGTTGTTCCTGATACGCCAGATCCTTTCCATAACCGGCATGACGATAGAAGAGGTGGGTGAATACGGTAACGGAGCCAGGTTCGAGATCACCGTGCCGTTCGAGTCCTACAGATTCAGAATATGAACGGACATGGCACCAATATTGCATAACGTGTTATAGAGGGCCTTACCATCATATCAATGTCATACCACGATGGTTGTCAATACTGTCGCCAACGGACGAAACCTTTTATTAAGATGCCCTCATCGTCGATTAAGTGGCTTTGAACATGTTTGATATGGCGATTATGCCTACGATGGGACCAGCAGAGTACATGCTGTTCTTCATAACACTATTGACTCTGTTCAGTCCGCCTGCCGCGATAGCAGCTTTCGCCACCATAACGGAGAGGTTCCCACAGGATATCCAGAGGAAGGTCGCTAAACGGGTGGCCCGCAATTACATAATCGTCATGTTCATATCCATAACCATCGGTGAATACATCCTCTTATTGTTGGGTATCACCACCCCTGCCCTCATGATAACCGGTGGCATCGCAGTATTCATCGCCGGAATCCCCATGATGACATATGGACAGAAATTGAACGTTGTCGTCAAAGAGGATGATTATCAATCTGTTCCGCGTTCCGAGTGGGAGCAGGTTGTTTCAGTTCCGATGACCTTCCCGATGGCGGTGGGGGGTGCTACCGTTGCCATCGCCATATCCACATCCAGTCAGACCAACGCCCTTCTTGATTATGTGGTCTTAGGAGGGATCGTACTGTTAATGGCCTTCATCATTTATCTGATAACGATGGCAGCCTCATCCCTGGCAAAAAGATTGGGGGGCAGTATAGACATTCTTACGCGTGTATCAGGCATAATCATCGTCGCCATAGCGATCCAGATTCTCGCCAGTGGGATATCCGGTCTCATCAGCATATACGGCTGAACAGATGATTTCGATCGACGTTGTCGTTTCAAATCCCCTTTGTCTATCGCGATCATGCCAACCATCTGATCATCCCAACCCTGTTTAGCAAAAGTGTTTTAAGCCTTGTTAACCAAGTTGGTATAGGTGTTCGTATGTCCCCTGTGTGTGACAGGACTATCGAAGAGGTTCATGATATCGTTGGTCGCTTTGTTTACGACAAGTACCACGGGAAGGACCGCCTCGTCGTCAAGGTAAAAGGGATGGGGTCCATCGGCGACTCCGGTCCTTTCGCCTTCTACAGTGATGTTGGCAACCGCATAGGTTATCGATACTCCGAACCGGACATCGTTCTCATAAGGGATGGAGAGGTACGCACCGTCATTGAGATCGACTCCATTCATCTGAAACCTGAAGCCTATGTTGGCAAAGCGATCATGCCCATAATATCCAAGAAGATGGTGCGCGGAGACGATGAGATACCAATTGCAGAGAATGTCAAGGTGGTGCAGCTGGTATGTTATCACGGTCACCCCGGTGACGATGTCCATGAGATGGAACTCAGACTGCGGCAGATATCCGAAGACATATCCATGCTCTTCCGGAACACCGGCAGGGGATGCACATATTCACTCGTCATCCCAATGAGGAAATCCGACGACACGGTGGAAGCGGTCCTGAGCAAATATCTTGATGACAAGGTATGGTGATCGGGCAATCTAAGCCGGTCATCACCAAAAACTATTTATGTACATTATTATTCGGCGGAAATCTATTAGACCATCGGTCTAGTAATCATGTGATCGGAAATGACGGAAAGATTCTCAGCGACTAAGGAACACATCCTGGCGCGGGCGACCGAACTATTCATGGAGAAGGGGTACGGTGCAACGACCGTTAACGAGATACTCCTGGCATCGGACATCGCAAAAGGAACGTTCTATCATCATTTCTCCTCCAAGGAGGACCTCCTCTCCGAGGTGGCCGACAGGATCAAGGAGAAATTCATGAGCATCCTCGATTCCGTTGCAGCTGACCCAGGATTGTGTGCCGATGAGAAGTTCGCTTTGATCGGGAAGGGCATAGCCGATGTTGAGGAGACACATTGGATACACCGTGAGCTGCACCAAGGGGATGTGGAACCGGCGCTTCTTTTCAATGTGCTCCGACAGAGTTTCGAGGAGGCCCTCCCAAAATATGCGATGATAATGGAGCAGGGGATGGAAGACGGCACCGTGAGGACCCCATATCCATTCACAGCCTCCATCCTCCTTCTCATCCTTAACATAATCTCATTGCATATGGATGATGGCTCAATCCATGAATTGACCCATTTCCGTAAGGCACTGTTGCGATACACTGACGATTCAATTCAAAAGGAAGATTAAAAATGAAAACGATGGAGAGATTGGGAAGACGCATAGCATCACGCCCTTGGCTATGCATAATGGTGGTCCTGATGATCACCGTAGTGGCGTTCGGTGCGATTTCCACCAACGGTATAAGTTTCGACCTCGACGAGGACGACATGGCGCCTCAGACCGACGCCTACGATGCTGACAAGTTGCTCCGGGACGTGTTCCGTTTCGAGATGCAGTCATTCAGTCTCGTACGTTCCGACAACGCGTTGAGCAAGGAGACTTTCATAGCCGCAGTCGAGTACGAGAAGGCACTGTTCAATGACCCCGTGATCAACACATATCTGTTGAATCCCAATGTGAGCTCGGTCAGCTTCGTCAACCCTTACACTGCGTTGATGACGGTCATTGCAAACTCCACAGACTACGATGCTCAACTGACCACACTTGAATCGATGTCCGTTTCCGAACTGAGGGATAATGTGTCCTTCTATCTCAGCCTTCCACAGTTTTCCAGTTTGAAAGGACTCTTCACAACAGACCTCGATGTGAACGAGACCACAGCCAAGGGTGCGATGATCGTCATCGTACTGAACCGGAACAACATATTGAACAATGATTCACTGGACATGCTGGTCTACGAGGAGAACGCAGTGGCCATCGCCGCCAACATAACCTCTGAGTTCATGACCGGGTCCAACAAGATCCAGGCCTTCGATGAGTACACCATCATAATGAGTATGGCCGATGTCGCGGACAGCGATCTCGGCACACTCTTCCCGCTGGCACTGCTCCTGATGGTCGCCCTATTGTTGCTGATGTACCGTGATTTCGTGGATATGATCGTTGCCATCCTCTGTCTCATATTCGCCATCATATGGACCTTCGGTGCCGCTGTGATATTCGATATCGGTGTGAGCACCATCTCCATCGCGGTTCCCATACTGGTGTTGGGCCTAGGTATCGATTACGCGCTACATCTCGTGTTCAGGTACCGTGACGAGCGAGGGGACGGGGTGGATAACGAGGAGGCCTGCTCCAATGCTGTGGGCTCTGTCGGTGAGGCCCTGCTCCTGGCCACCATAACCACAATGATCGCGTTCCTGTCCAATATCAGCTCATCTATGAGCATGATTGCTGATTTCGGACTGTTGTCAGCCATCGGGATCCTTTGCAGTTTCATCATAATGATACTTGTCATCCCTTCGGCACAGTCCATAAGGGACCGCAGGGCATTGAACAAGGGAATCCCCAAGGCAAGAATCAAGCGTTATTCGAAGAGGAGCGTTGTGAGCAATGACTCCATCGGCCGCATAGCCATGATAGGAGGCAGGCTGGCCATAACCAAACCCTTGGTGGTACTCATCGCTGGAGCCTTGACCCTCGGCGGTTTCGGATACGCCGCGGCGAACGTCTCCTATCAGTTCGATGTGTTCGACTTCCTGCCCGAGGAGAGTGATGCATATGACATGCTGACCTTCCTGTTCGATGAGTTCGCTGAGACCGGACAGTTCACCGCTGAGGTCCTGGTCTACGGTAATGCCACCGACCCTGATGTGATAAGAGGCATCGAGGGTTCTGTGGATAACATGAAGGACGCCAGGCATGTGACGTTGAACAACGGGGATGTGAACGCGATGCACATAGGTTCAGTGTTGTTCAGTATCTATTCTGAGAGTGACAACGCCACCTACAACGACACCTATGCCCTGTTCTTCGACACCGAAGACGGCAGCATCCTCAACGGCACCACACAGGGCAACGTCACGGAGTTGGTAGGGATCCTGATGATGATGGACGATGATGTCATAAGTCTGAAGCTCGCCAATGTAATCGGCGTCGCACCCAATGGCGACCCCATAACCCGCATTCAGATACCCATACAGGACGGGCTTTCCGACCCTCAGGCCCTGGCTCTGCGTGATGACCTCAACACTGCCTTGATACCGTTGAAGGATGCCGGTTTTGAAGCCGTCCCGACCGGTAACGTGATCGCCAACGCGGTGATAATGGATGAGATGCAAAGGGATCAGATGACATCGTTGTTGATCACTCTTGCATTCACCCTGGTGATATTGACCGTGGCGATGTTCCACCTGACCCGTTCATTGGTGTTGGGCACTCTCGCCACCCTGCCCACCATGTTGTCGGTGGTCATGGTGTGGGGCTCGATGTACCTCATGGACATATCGCTTAACGTGATGACCCTCACCATTGCGGCTTTGACCGTGGGTATAGGGGTCACATACGGCATCCATATAGTCCACCGTTTCGCCAGCGAGATGGCCAGGGGCTTCAGTGCCGAGGACGCTGTCATGATCACCACCGGCGCCACCGGAAGGGGCGTTCTAGGTGCGGCGCTCACGACAGCGGTTGGTTTCGGTGTGCTCATGTTCTCGAGCATGGTGCCCATGGCACAGTTCGGGATGATAACGGCCATGGCGATAGCCTACGCGTACATCGGCGCCACTGTGGCGCTGCCCACGCTACTGGTGATATGGGGCAGGCATGTAAGGAGGACTGCCTGATAGTCCCAAAAAAACCCTTTACCAAATTTTCCTTATGTTCCAATATTCAAGGTGGCGATGTACTCGTACTCCTGATTCGGTGTTTTGAGTCCGGGGTCATCGAATGTCCATGTCCCATCTTCACCGCAAATGGCCTCCAGGTGGGCCATGGCAATCCCCATGTCGAGATACTGCATATCGAAACCATGGCGTTCTGATGCATAGGCGGTTACCCTTTCGATGTAAAGATGTATGCCTTTCTCGAAGACCAATGCCCTCCATGGCTGTTTGTTCTCACCCGATGGTGCCATTCTGACCGATTCCAGACAATGGTCTATGCAGATGTCCTCAACCTCGGTGAGCGGAGTCGAAAAATCATCTTTGAAGAAAAGTGATTTCCAAGGTAGTCTCGTCCCGCTCTTCGTCATCCTGCTGGCAACCCAGTCGTACAGTGATGGGCGACTTCTCGGATATCCATAGGCTATGATCGCGGCGATTAACTCTCCCTCTTTTAGCTCGATACGGTCGGTGAATGCGGAACGCTTGAAGGAGGACACCATCCAACATGTGCCTATCCCTTCCAGGGTCAGATCGAGGACTATCTGTTCCATTGCATGACCCAGGTCGATGAGCGGTCTCGGCTTCCTCTTGCATATCCCAATAAGAAAACCCTGTTGTCCAGTAATGAATCCATAACTACCGACTTTGAGACGGTCCCGTTCCAAGGCGGTGAGGATGATGTGGTCCAATCTCCTTTCGGCCTTGAATGGTCCTTGGGTAGAGTTCATCCTTTCCACCAAGGAATCGAGAAGGCCTCCGTGCTCTGGAGTGAGGGGTTTGTTTTCAAAAGACCTGACCGAACGCCTACGCTTGATGATATCTAATTTTTCGCCTTCGTTCAAATCATTACCTCATTGGATGTCGTTAATTTATTTTGATAGTATTTCATAATATTGATTAGTAGTACTACCGTTGTTGACGATTTCATGCCAGACCGATACGTTCCCCAGCTGGGTGCTGGGGGATATGTCGCAGGAGGCGCTGAGTATGAAACGTTCCTGATTCCCCTCTATCGACCCCATGGCATAAATGATGTCGTTAATGGTTTGATCAGGAGTGTCGTTCAATAGTGAAGAAACTGTGGATATGCCGCCTGATATGCAACAATCGAATGATTCCATTGATTCTTCCAAGGATGGATCGTGTATCGATAGCAAATCCAATCCATATGTGCGGATATCAGGCAATAACTGAGTTACATCACCACAATTGTGGAGCATCCTACAACCTTCAACGACATTGAACAGCTCGGAGTTGATTGGAACCACGTCACTCCTTAATGAAATGGGATCCATCAATGTTGGTGATCCTGTCGATTCACATACCATAATGCCGTCTGCTACGTCATCGTAGAATGCGATGTATCCCTTCAGCACCTGATTGGTACGCTTCAGGATGTCCCGATAGACATCCCTTTCCAGAATGCTGTCCATCATGAGCTGTTCCAGTCCCCGGAGTTCAGCGGAAAGTGTGAACACGCCCGGAACCGTGGCGTAAATGAACTTGTCTCCCGCGAGCAGTATGCTGATGGTGTTTTTGTTCGCTACCGCCCTAGGGTCCTCATCAGGGCTCACCTCAATCGTTGCATCGGGTTCAGCGGATAGGACATGAGAAACGGTCACCGCCCCCATTCCAGGCCTTATTTCAACGGCACAACCCATGGCCTCGACCATCGAGAGCCAATCCCACATACCTTCGAATCCGTCAAAACCACAGATATCCGATATCACGGATTGGATATGGGCATTTGTTTCGGGGCTTTTCATCGTGTCTTGGGGCGTGACGCCCATCATCTCCAGAGCCCAGGTTCCTTGAAAAGGCGGTATTATCGGGACCCGTCCCCCATTCCGCCCTTCAATTGCGGCAAGCACGGATTCCCTTCCACTGTGAACCATGTAACTAACGTTTATGGGTCTGAATTATATAGAATTTTTTGATGGACTTCAAAGTGATATCCGTTGAAACGTTTCATTCATTTTTGACAACGTTTATTTGATAAATCTTTATCAGAAACGCAGTATCCCATCATCCTCGATTGTGAAATACTCCTTTTTTGAACCGCACCGGGGACAACGCCAACCAGGAGGTATCTGACCGAAAGGCGTCCCGGGTGGGATATGGTTCTCGGAGTCACCTACCCTTTCTACATATCTGTAAGGACAGCCTCCGCATCTCCAAATCAACATCTGCAGCCTCCTGGTTCCCCGCGTTGAAAATTAATGACGATCCCGATTGAAATAAGTTTGAGGATATATCGACAAACATGTTCTTTAGGATATGTTACAACGTTTTGGTTCAATCACTCACCTTTCTATGAAATTGAAATGATATATCTATAATGTAAGAAATGGATGTCGTCATAAATCTGTTGTCTGCTCATGATCCTAAAGGAAACCCACCGAGGCGAAATCCATGACCACCTTTGTATGTGAGATCTGTTACGTATACCAATATGAACCGGCCCACGGGGATAAGGGTACAAACATCCCCCCTGGCACTCATCCAAAGGATTTTCCTAAGGACTGGGAGTGTCCGTTCTGCGGATCATCTGCCGATCGCCTCATGCCGGAGGAGGCTGAAGCGCCCATCAAGACCGAGGACCTTCCTCACTTTGCCGAATATCTGTCTAAATGGACGCGACACAGGGACGATATGGAAAAGGACATGGAGACCATCCACAGCATGGCCATACATGCCGAGAGCGTGTTCTCATCCATGCGCACAAAGATCGGTACACCGTCCTGGAATTCCCTCCTTCTACTCGGAGCTCAGATGGCCACCCTCCCTCTCAACGAGGATGAGGATGTCAATCTCAAGACGATCATCGGCCCCAATGCGGAAAAACCTCTGGAACTCTCGATGCCAGTATACGTCAGTCATATGAGTTTCGGTGCCCTATCAAAGGAGGCGAAGCTGTCTTTGGCCCGGGGAAGCGCCAAGGTGGGTACCGCCATAGGTTCAGGTGAGGGCGGTGTGCTTGAGGAGGAGTTGGAAGCATCTGGCAATTACATATACGAATATGTTCCAAACCGCTACTCCTACTCTGCCGAGAATATGGCAAAGGTGCAAGCAATCGAAGTGAAGATAGGTCAATCCACCAAACCGGGCATGGGAGGTCACCTCCCACGGGAGAAGGTGACAGCTGAAGTGGCGGCATTGAGGGGTTTTCCGGAAAAGACGGATATAATCTCACCAGCCAGATTCCCGGGGATACAAGGTGTCGATGGTTTCCGGGATCTAGTGGACGAATTGAGATCTGTCGGGAAGGGAGTACCCATCGGACTGAAGATCGCAGCCGGACACATCGAAGACGATTTGGATGTGATAATGGAGACCGGGGCTGATTACGTTACGATCGACGGAAGACCGGGCGGCACCGCATCCACACTGAATTATGTGAAGGACAGTACCAGCGTACCAACCATTGTCGCCCTTGACAGGGCAAGGAGACACCTTGACGATGCGGGTTCCGAGCTTAGCCTTGTCATAACTGGAGGATTGCGTTCCAGTGCCGATGTCGCCAAGGCTTTGGCCTTGGGCGCGGATGCGGTCGCCCTCGGAACAGCCTGTCTGATGGCCATAGGTTGTCAGCAATATAGGTTGTGTAACACCGGCAAATGTCCTACAGGAGTCACCACTCAGGATCCAGAATTGAGATTGAGATTGGTAGCTGACTACTCAACTAAGAGGTTGGCCAATTTCCTCAATACGATGGCGTCGGAATTGAAGGACTTCGCACGTCTCACAGGAAGGCGTGATGTCCATCAGCTTTCTCGTGATGACCTTGTCTGTTCAGACCTCGATCTGTCACAAAGTGTTTTCATCAGGCACATGGATGGGCGATATCATTATCTGAAGGACTGAGAGTGAGATGCAGCAATACAGCCTAGCGGAACTGGAGGAGATCTACCGTGAGCAGAGGATAGTCCTCAAGAAACTGGAATCGAAGTATGATTTCGCCATGGCTGTGATGAAGGCTGCACCATATTTCCTGATATCCTTGATAACCATCTCTGTCACGCTATCACTCTATGCACCGGAGATGTTCTTCGTCCCACTTGTGGTGTTGAGCTTCATCATCATTCTTATGGTCCTGCTGTACATATTCGTGAATAGGTTCGATGACACCATAACACTCACACAATTCGAACTTGACAAGATTAAGGAGGGGATGGACTTCCGTCAGAAGTTCCTCATATCGTCCTTCGTCACCTATCATCAGGCGATGGCCGCCCTGCCATCGAAGATCGAGGATATAGATCCCAACCGTTACGCCCGTGAGGCTATGACCATCAATGTCAGGGGCATGTTCGGACCCATGCGGGTGGAGGACATGGAATACCGGCATCCGAACATATTCCGTTCCATGCTGCAGTTCGAATCGGCCTATGAGAGTTTCCGTGACTCGATGGTTTCCCTCTCATTTCAGATCAAGGAGTTCAACTCCCGTCTGGAGTCCTTTCTGGGCGACAAGCTCATGGATGAGAACATAGCCGAAGATGAACGTGCGGTCATCAAGGAGTTTGTCGATATACAAACGCATGAGAGGGCCCGGATAATATTGAACCATTCCATGGGAAATCACGATTACTACTCCCAGATACCGTACAATCGATTCAATTACATACTCGACTCATTGGAAAGCGAACTGCTGGAGAGGATGGAGAACATCAATCGCAAGGGAGACAGCCTCCTTCCTTACTTCCGCCAGTTTGAATCATACCATTCCTCACTCAGCAGCGACCTTGTGTATCGCTTCGGGACTCTTGAAAATGCATAGAGATAAGGAATGAGAAATGGATGGAAGAGGGTTGGCTCCGAAGGATTGCCGAAGCAGGGTGGTTTTATCGACCTTAGATCGAGGTAGTTTAATCCCGAAAGATCATCCTTGATCCATCAGCGGCAACTCCTACGAATTTTGTCTCGCAGGTAGGTCTACGCCACCGTGCCTTTTCGGTCCTTTCGTGCAAATTATGTATTTCTCGTGTGGATTATTTAATAATTTCCCATGACCGTTGAAAGTGAGGAAAGGATCGTCAATCAAAATAAGAACGGGATCCCCATGAAATAAAAAACCATAATGGAAGAGGTTTGGCTCCGAAGGATTGCCGAAGCAGGGTGGGCATAGCGACCTTAGACAACAAATTCTGACCTTTGGGGGACAGTTTGAGGTCCATTAGCGGCAACTCCTACAAATTTTATTTCGCAGGGAGGTCTATACCACCGCGCCTTTTCGGTCCGTTCGTGCAATATATGATGTGTCAATGCCGATTATAAAATGATGTTGATAACAGATTGAAATTACCCCTAGGGGGAATTCATTGACCTGTTTTTCAATGGATCAGAACGAATCCAGAGTGTTCACCGGCCTGATGAGATCCGGACCTTCATTCTTGACGTCGTTCACCGCTTTACCTACCGCCAACCTCTCCAATGGAGGGCTCGATCCAATCGATGAAAGCGCATCGTCCACGGAGGAGTTGAACCATTCCGATTCCCTTTCCCTCTCAATTATGCATGGCATCCTGGGATGGATGTCCTTCACAGGATCCTCAGACTCTCGGGTCAGTATGATGACCTCCTTCCTGTCCGTGTATAGCGCGGCCATGGAGAACACCTCGCCGTCATTGACATGGAAAAGATGTGGATGCTTCTTACTATCCCATTCATAGAATCCGGTTGCAGGCACGAGACAGCGCCTGTCCTCCACCAGACGGGAGAACATCGCCTTTTCCTTGACCGTCTCGATACGGGCATTGATGAGTGACCGCCCGTACGGCCTCACGCCCCAGAACATATTCTCGAATCGTCCATCGGGCAGTATGCATAGGACATCCTGAGCGGGGGATATGTTGTACCTTGGTTCAGGTTGCGGCAGCCCCGGAATGGAATACCTTCCAGCAAGGTCCTCGTAAGGTGCTAAGCTGAATCTTCCGCACATGATATCGATTAATTCAATGGTGTTCCCCTTTAAAATAATCGTTAGTCACTAATGATTTTTGTTGAACCCCATTGCCGAATGGTTGGACAGACGTTTCTTGGTCAGTGAAAGAGGCTCCACTTTAAAGCAAGAGACTCTAGGCGGGGCCGTCACGTTCATGACTATGGCTTACATAGTTGTGGTCAACCCTACAATCCTACAGGATGCGGGTATGCCTTTCGGACCTGCCATGGTCGCCACGGCATTGACGGCCATGTTCGGCTGCTTGTTGATGGGGGTGCTTGCGAACCGACCATATGCCATCGCCCCCTATATGGGTCAGAATGCATTTGTGGCCTACACCGTCACCGGCACCATGGGCTACTCCTGGGAGACGGCGCTGTTCACCATATTCATATCCGGTGTACTGCTGTTGTTGTTGACATTGTCCGGAGGGCGAAAGGCATTGGGGGATGCAGTGCCGATGACCCTCAAGATCAGTTTCTCAGTGGGTATCGGCCTTTTCATAGCCTTTGTGGGGGCGGTGTCCTCCGGCATAATTGTAAGCGGTACCGAGACGCCACTGGCCATCGGTGACCTGACCCAGACCGAAAGCATGTTGGCCATACTTTGCCTGTTGACCATATCCGCACTCACAGTTCGTGGTTTCAGAGGCTCCATACTCGTTGGAATGCTGGTATGCACCGCCATCGGACTTTTCGTCGGTGTTGTGGAAGCTCCAGCCGCATTGATATCCAGTCCGCCCCCGCTGTCGCCTGTGTTCCTGCAATGGGAGGTCTCACTCACATTCGGCATCCTATCCGTATTGATGACGGTCTTCATTCTTGACGTCGTGGACACCATGGGCACCCTAGTGGCCCTTGGCAGTGAGACGGGTCAGATTGACGAAGAAGGACGACTTATCGACATTCAGAGGCCATTCACTGCCGACTCTCTCACGATAATGTTCGCAGGTATTGTGGGGACGACATCCAGCGGTGTTTTCGTGGAATCCGCTTCCGGTATCAAGAGCGGAGCCCGCACCGGCATATCCTCTATTTTCGTTGGGCTTCTGTTCGGAGCGTCCCTTCTCTTCACACCGATTGTCACGATGATCCCGTCTGCAGTCACCGGTCCGGCCATGATGGTGATAGGTATGATGATGTTCGCCTCCACACGGATGTTGGACTTCCATGAACCGACCGATTTCTTCCCTGCCGTGGTGACGGTCTCCCTGATGGTGTTCACATACAACATAGGGATCGGGATATGTGCTGGCTTCATCGTCTATGTCGTAGGGAAGGTGTTCAGCGGAAAGGGTGAGGAGGTCACTCCCCTGATGTGGGTTCTGATGGCCATGAGCTTGCTGTTCTTCATATTCTATCCGTATTGATGAGGGTTCATCATATCCTTTGGAGTACGGACGGGCACCTGCAACGATAACCGTTCCTGAGCATATCAATGCCCTTACCTCGAGGATTGTAACATCAAAAAAGGAAGTCTTCCCTACCGCGGAACCAGGCCTTCGTCCTTTCACCCTCACGCAGAAGGAGCATAGGTTCCACGAATCCTATCCAGTCCTCACCTCTGAAGCACATGCCCAAAGCATACCCAGCCAATGACGCCACGAAAAAATCATGCGTGACGACGAGTGTGAGTTCACCCCATTCATGGGAGTGGAGGTCATCAACAAGAGGCTTGAGGCCAGTCATTATATCCTTGAACCCGGGGACCAAATCACCATCGAGGAGGCCGTTGCAAATGTCCCTCATATGCATCAAACGGAACGTGATCTCCGCCGCCTCCTCGTCATCGATGAAGGGATCGATCTTTCCGAGGAGGTTTACGGTGCGTATGTCCATCTCCGTACCATATCCTTGCAGGATTAGCTCTGCCGTCTCCTCACAACGACGGACCGGACTGGCCATGCAGGAAGTTATGTTGAACCCGTTTGCCGCTAGCCATGAGCCCAAGGTCAAGCTGCAATCCTTCCCCTCTTCGGTCAACATCGCCAACTCATGTTGGAACGTGTCGGTTATCGGATGACGGTGAGCATGCCTGAGGATTATCATCGCTTCACCATCGTGACGCATCAGACGGGATATTGCTGCAGAGTACCAGTCCTTTACATTCATGTGTCCTCACTCCTTGCGCGTACCGCAACCGGGGCAGTACCATTGTGATTTGTACATCCTCATGGGGGATTCGCAACCGGGACAGAGCGGGTCGGACCTCTTCACAACTCCTGTCCTTTCCTTGCTCCACAGGTCATCCGAGCACCATTGGATGAGGGCTCCGAGGGCCTGATGTTCGTAGCGCAGGTCATCAGAGTATTCCTCCATGTTCGCCGCCTCGAGATAATGACGTGCTGCAATGGCTCGCAAGGCCTTGTTCACGTTGGAACGGGTCTTTCCGTCTATCGTCCTACTGGGATGGATGTTTTTCCTATAGCGGACATCAAGGTAATCGAACGCCTTGTCCAGGAAGGAATTGTAAGAATCGGCATCCGGTTCGATGGGAAGTGACATTATCCCCTCTCTCACATCCTCCAATTCAGGGTTTCGGCATATGATGCCGTCCAAAATTTCCCTTATCATCTCGCGACGACCGCTGTCCAGCTCACCCATGATCCTCCTCAGTTCAGACAGATCCTCCTTGGCGGCAACGGGGACCATGGCCTTGGCGGCTTGTTTGAACTCTTCCCCATAGCCCGTACGTAGCTCTTCCATCAGCTCGTCAATCAATCTCCTGCGGGATTCGAAACCGGCGAGATAACCGACGCAGGCAGCGGCCACGGTGTCGATGTCTTCTCGACGCATGGATGCTATCTTCTCAACATGAGATGGGTCGGCTATCCTTGTCAACAGCACAATCACCTCGGTTCTTACACGGGATGAGCCGTGGTCCAGATGCCGGGCGAGTATGTCTGTGAACTCTGGGCGGTGATTCCATTGCAACCACTTGTCGTCCGCTATGGCGCCCGCCTTTCCGGCCTGTGCGGAATCCACGGCATCCAGGAATCTTCCTAGATAGTCCATCCTGGTCACGCTGGAACTCATCGCCCTGACATAATTCATCTTGTTAATTACCGTTACTGCCTTACAGCGTGTGTTGCTTGGACACGATAGCTATTTGACCACGATGGATGATTTCCGAAGGTGAACATGTTCGACAAGGACCTCGAGATTTACGTCCTTGACACTGAGACCACCGGGCTAGACGGATTTCCCAACGACCATGTTGTGGATGTCGCGGTCTGCCGTGTACGGCCGCATCGTGATACGGTCGAGCCCCTTCTTTCAACAGTCGTCGGCCATGATGTCAAATCCTGGTCCAAGACCCAACGCGAAGCCTGGATATTCCAGAACACTGATTTGACGGTGGAACAGGTCTCCAGGGCGACCCCGGTGACATTCGTCGCCGCCGAACTGCACTCACTGTTGCGGGGAAGGATGGTCACCAGTTTCAACGTCGGTTTCGATTTCGACAAGTTCCTCTATCATGATCCGTGGAGACTGCGGGAAGCAGTCCATACCACTCCGTGCATCATGTTGAAGGCTATGCCGGTCTGCAAGCTGCCCGGCACCTATGACGTTTACAAATGGCCCCGATTACAGCAGGCATACGATATGCTCGTGGACGGTGACCCCGCCGACATCGGTGACGAGCAGAAGCACCGGGCCATGGAGGATGCCTTGATGGCATCACATGTTCTTTTGGAACTCATCAGGCGCGGAGTTTACTGATCGCGCATCTTCATGAAACGCTCATGGATGAACGGACTGTTCTTGTCCAAACGTAATATGACCGCCCCAGTGAAACGGCTGAAGATATCCTCTCTCAGCACCTTGCGGGTGAAGAGGAACCACAGTGACACCATCCCGGTTATGAAGAACATGTCGATGAAACGCAACGGTGTCAGATTGGCGAGGTACATTATCTCATCCACCATGAACACCGAGCCGACTATCGCATACAACAAAATAACGAGGATGAAGGGCCTTATGTCCTTGTGGATGGAGCCGTCGACGGAGAACCACTTGTTCAATGGCGCAACGAGAAGCACCAGGGTTATGCCTGCCAGTGTGACGAAGTAGGTCAACGCCATGCGGGCTGCCAGTTCGGCAGTCTGTTCAAGTACGGTCGGTGGTGAGGAGCCGCGATACTCAAGGTTCCAGGAACCGGCGAGCTGCTCGGGTGTGAACGTTATGTGTATGATGCTACCGACAACGCCGAGATAATAGATGGAGTAGACGATGCATGCGAATATCGCTATCGTGATCGAGGCCGGGATGGCAAAGCGGAGAACTATCGGCAGTATGTCCCCCTTATGCTCACGAGGCTTTGCCCAGACGGTCATCAGGAATGCCGGTATAGACAGTGACACCAGTGCGTAGAAAGCGTTGTTCTGAGGGAGGACCGGCAGTGTCTGGAAGAATATCAGGGTGAACAGGATTATGAATGCCACAACGAAGTTCCTAGCCAGGTAAATACGCAGTATGCTGCGCATGCCGGTGGTTATGCGCCTACCTTCCAACAACGCATTGGGGAGGGCGGAGAACTTGTCATCAAGTAGGACCATGTCAGCGACACCGCGGGCGGCGCCGGAACCGCTCTGCAGGGCAACTCCCACATTGGCGGCCTTGAGGGAACGTACATCGTTCACACCGTCCCCTATCATGGCAACATATCGCCCCTGGGCCTTCAGGGATTCAACGATGCGTTCCTTATGGTCGGGACGCATTCGACCGAAAATGTTGGTCTCCGCAGCCACCCGTGCCAGTTCGGAAGGGTCCAGGTTATCGAGTTCTTCACCGGAGATCTTTTTGCGGGTACCTGGAATGCCAGCCAGGCTGAAGAGTGCATCCACGGTGACCGGGTCGTCACCGGAGATCACCTTGATGTCCATGTTGTTGTCGAGGAAGGCCTGGATGGTCTCCGCACAATCGGCCCGTATCTCGTCACGCACGGATATGAGGGCCAATGGTTTCAATCTGGGCACGACCTCGTTGTCACCCTCCCAAAGCTCGGTGTCGGGGGCCCCGGTTAGAATCATTACGCGAAGGCCCTGTTCCGCGAGTTCGGTTACCTGGTCGCTTATGTCGACCTTCCAGTCGCAGTGCTTCCTCAACGCATCATAGGCGCCGAAGAAAAGGACGCGGCTCTCCTCACCGTCACGGTAACGTATGGCACTGTATTTCCTGCCGGAGGTGAAAGGTATCTCCTCTATGAGCCAACCCCTTCCAGCGGGTATCTTCTGCGATATGGAACGGATGGTGCGGTTCTTCGAACCGGTGAGCGCGGCGAAGTTGGCCAATGCTGCTGATGGGTCCTCGTCACTCAGCGGCCTGACCTCCTCCAATATGAGATTGTTGGTGGTGATTGTGCCTGTCTTATCCATGCACACGGTATCCACATGGCTCATGGACTCGACGGCGTTGGCTCTCTGCATCAATGCTCCGGAACCCGCCATACGTACCGCGCCCAGACCATAGGCGATGATTATCAGAAGGAAAAGTGCGATAGGTATGATGTCCAGGGTGATGACTATCATCTGGGTGGTCATCAGAGGGTTTATCCCCATCACGATGGCGGCGATGAGTATCAAGGTGGAGTAGATGACCGCTATACCGATGAGCAGTGACATCACCCTGCTGGTCTGGTATTGGAGAGGGGTCGATTTACGGTCGAACTTCTTGGCCTCGGAGAGGAGGCGGTTCACATATGTGTCATCAGCAACGGCATTGACGCGGAAGCATCCTGAACCAGCGACACAATAGGACCCGGAATACACCGTATCGCCCCTCTTCTTGCGGCGGGGACTTGACTCCCCGGTGATCAGGGATTCATCCATCTCAAGGGACTGACTGGTCAACACCGCACCGTCCACCAGGGCCTGGTCGCCGACGGACAGGATCACAATATCGTCCATCACGATCCCATCGGGAAGGACGGTCATCTGTTGACCGTTGCGGTAAACAGTTGCTTCGGGACGGTGGAGCAAAGCTATCTTATCCAGACGTCTCTTCGCCCTCACCTCTTGCGTGGTTCCGACGATGACGTTGAAGAATATTATACTGGTTGCTGCCAGGGCCTCCAATTCATTGCCTAGTGTGAACAGTATCCCGCCCAGTGAGAACAGTATGAGGTTGAACAGGTTGAAGAAGTTCGTCTTGACAATCTCCTTATAGGTTCTGGATACCTTGACCTCGTAGCTGTTACGCAGGCCTTTGTCGGTGCGTTCCTGCACCTCTTCGGCAGTCAGACCCGCGGGAATATTCTCCACCATCGTATCAGTATAATATTCAGCTTATTCAAGAACCTATCGAGGATGATTCCGCCAAACGGTCACTGACGACCTGCATCAGTTGCTTCATCGGCATTGGCTCGAATGCCCTCCTCGTACCCAATTCCAAGAAATGAACGATACACTCGACCTCCTTCCCCAGAACGGCCGCGGCATGGGCGTAGACCGAGAGTTGTATCACATACTCGGATAGATTCGTCTCACTCATATCTGTCTTCCAATCGTGTATCTCGACCTTGTCATCATGTTCCACCAAAAGATCTATCCTGCCTTCCAGTGAAACGTCACCCATCGGCAGGAGACAATCGACCTCGGTCGTTACCCGGGCCCCTTCCGCGGAGCTGAGGACCTCCCTCACCGCATCCAGACCCTTGTGCTCCTGCCACGGTGCCATCCCATGGACGAGTCGTTCCGCATCGGCATGGACCTTTGAACCATGCTCCGTCCCCTTACCCCCTCCCTCCAGTATCGGTCGCAGGATGCTGTGAACGCCCATGTTCCTCCTCACGACCTCAGCGGTCTCGAGTTCAGGCCTGGGCACAAGCTTCCTGACATCGGTTTCCAACAGGGAATCGGGGGCGGTGAACTCGACCTCATGCACATGATGGTCGCTCATCCCGGAGATGAAGGGAGAAGGGTCATGGCAGGTGAACACCAGATGCTGCATCGACCTTGAAACTGCAACGTACAGTAGCCTCCTTTCCTCATCATATTCCTTCTGGGACAAGGCTGCCACCAGCGCAGTCCTCCAATCGCGATGCCTCTCCAGCATACCGTCCTCATCAACCAGTTCATAAGCGGCCCTAAGTCCGTAAAGGCGGTCGAAACGCAGGGTGCCCGCCTCCCCTTTCTTCGATGGCATGTCGTTGGAGTTCAGACCGGCGACGATCACGGCGGGGTACTCCAGCCCTTTGGCGCCATGCATGGTGTGAAGATGGACTGAGTCACGGCTGGATATCATATCGGCGGGATAACTGTCCGCCTTGCGGATATTCTCCTCTATGAGTGCGATCATCTCCGCTGTGCCGGTGAGACTCCCTTCGTGAAGACCGGAGACCTGGGAGATTATGGCCTGTGAGATGTCGTTGTCGATCCCATAGCGTTGGAATATCGCGGTCATCAGTTGGTTGGGCGTCCGTTGCTTGGTCAACAGGAGTTCCCTCTGGATCCTGATTTCCTCAGGGAGAGGCGCCAGACCCTCCTTCACCGCCGCGATGGCATCGTGTGGATGGCCCTCGTGGTCCATGATCGCAGCGATCCCCCGTTGGTCCTCGGCATCGGATATCATCCGCAACCATGCCAGGACGATCTTTCCCTCCCTACTGAGGAATATCTCCATATCCCCATCCATCAACAGGGGCATGCCCAATTCCCGGGCTCTGCGTTCCAACATGTGCAACAGGTTCCTCTTACGGCTGAGCACGGCTATGTCCCCATAACCGAGGGGTCTTCGGACATAGCCATCACCATCCCATTCAGTGACGGTGATGCCTTCCGAGACCATCTTCTGCGCCTCATGAAGTATCAGGTCCACCTCATCCTTCTGGCCGGCTGCTTTCAGGAAACGGACCCTGCAGTCCCCGTCCTCCAAGGATGATTTGGCGGAGTTCAGAGTGACGAGTTTGGAACGTATGTAGATGGGGTCGAGCACCTCGTCCTTTGTTGCATTCAGGAAAAGGGTCTTCTCCGAGAGGCGTATGACCCTGTCCGCACTGCGGTAGTTGGTCTTCAGGCTCTTATGGCGGGGGCTCTCCAAAGGCACCTTGCACCTCCTCCCCAGCTCATCGGTCAGTTCATCGATTCGGGTATCGAACTCCAATAGGTTCTCGATGTCAGCGTAACGGAATCCGTAAATGCCCTGTTTCCAGTCCCCGACCACACAGAGGTTGGGTTCCTTCAGTATCAAAAGGGATATCAGGAACTGCAGTTCGTTGGTATCCTGGAACTCGTCTATCATCACGTAACGGTAGCTTTCAGCATCCCGTACCGACCTGTCGTTGTACAAGGAAAGGAAGGCGAAGAAGGCCACCATCTGGAAGGTAAGTCTGTTCTCGCTGATGCTTCTGCGGAGATACTCCAGGAACACGTGGTGGATGAACCGGAACAGAGGAGTCCTGTCATGCCTGATGGCATCGTTGATTGCGTTGTCATCAACGACCGGGCCTGACCAGGTATCCACTGTGCCGGGCTGGTAGTCCTTGTTGCTGTTGATCTTGTTGAACAGTCCGCCCTTCCCCTCGGAATTCATCTCGTTGGCCTTGACCAACATGGCATCCACCTCGCCTTCCAGGATCGACAGGCCGTTGCGGAACCACCCTCCCACGGTGGGGCATGTGCCCAATGTGAGAAGGCGCGATATTATGGTGCTGATCTCATCAGCCTTGTCCCAGAGCAGCAGTGCGATGTCACCGTGCTTCGACCCATGACGGTCCAGGAAACGGTCGTAGAACTCCTGGAAATAGCGACGGTTCATGGCGGCGTTCTCTATCAGTCTGACCTGACGGGACAGCCTCTCCTCAATGCCGAGATACCGGTGTATGGATGATGTGTCGCGCATGAGGACACTGGAACAGAACGAATCGAATGTCGACGCCCTCACGGAGTTGACGTCCACATCCTTCATCCCACGACGGTACAGTTCGTTCACCACCCTCTCCTTCATCTCATCCGCGGCGTTGTGGGTGAATGTGAGGAGCAGGACCTCTTGGGGATCGACATCATCCTTGGTTATGATGTTGATGTAGCGGTTCATGATGGTGAATGTCTTACCAGTTCCCGGACCGGCATCCACTACCACTATCCCTTCGGTGGTCTCCGCGATATCGCGTTGCTCATCGTTCATACCGTCGCAGTTCATTCCAAGGCCTCCATGCAGATGTCGAGGAACTCACACTTGGAACAATAATTCTCCTTACGGGGTTCGGCCGGGAATCCTGATATCTTGTACATCTTGATTTTTGAATGGCATTCGGTGACCTTCCCCAGGAACTTTTCCATGGTCTCGCTTGTGATCAGGACGGTGTCCTTGGTGTGGGGCACCTCGTCCCTCAACTTCTCCAGGGCCTTGGTGAAAACCTTTTTACCGACCGCTTTTTTGCGGCTCTTCCCCTTCAGGAACAAGATGAAATTATCCAAAGCCTCAGGCTCTTCATCCAACGGCAGCTCCCATGCCCTTATGGAAACCAGGTGGTCGCAGAACTCCTTCTCCCCCACCTCCTCAAGGAAGGGGGCGAAATCCTTCGGCCCCTGACGCAGTATCCGTATTATCCACGGGTCGTCCCCTCTCAACATGTCGGCACGCCCGGTGCCGGTGTAGGTGACCTTGTTGATATGGTTGGACAGGTCGTAAGCCTTCCTGTCAGCCGGGACTGGTTTCAGATAGTTGTAGTGCAGTGAGATCTCCCGCCTCTTCTCCCCCATCGAACGCAGCAGTGCCATGTAGGCCAAGGGCTGAGTGTCGGGATCCCCTTCCCCCCATATCGAGGCGATGCTCTTCGCTCGGGTACTAGCGGCTATGGGTGCACCTGTCTTATGGTCGACGGCCAGGGTCTGGTCGGCCATCAGGTCCACCAGCCCTCTGAGGAGGATCTGCCGGTCCTCTAGGAATATCTCCGTATTGCCTATGCGTGGCTTCTCACCGAGTGCGGTAAACAGGGGGTTCCCCCGACCGCCCCTGACCGGCATCTCCTCGATCCGATAACGGGAAGCGAATTCAGCGGCATTCCTAATCAGTGCCCGGAGGGCGGTCCGCTCGAAGCGGTCACGCCCTTTGTGGCTCAATGAGACGTAATCCCTCTGTAGGATCTCCAGACATCTCTCCTGGCCTTCAGGTGATGCATAGGATGGATGATGGGCGATGAATTCCGCGTAACGATGTACAAGGGTGCCTCGGAACGCGGGGCCTGAATCGGGCGATTCACAGAGCCTACCGAAGTGGTACTTGCGGGGACATTTGAGCAATTGGTTCAAAGCAGACGGGGAGAGGGAAGCGGGCATCCGCGGCTCTTCCATATTCTGAGTGGAGAACTCCATTGCCACCGGGTCGGGCAGCCAACATCCGTTGGCGAATCCCCCCTCTTCAGTAAGATCGTCGAAATCCCTGACCGGTCGGTCCATTGCGCGGTTGAAGTATACACAGGGTATGACCTTGCGACCCTTGGCGACCTTCGAGGTCATGTATATCCGTTGCTCGCCTTGTTGCAAAAGTATCTCGAAACGGGACTGGTCCTTCTCCAATTCGGCTTCTGAATCTATGTGTTTGCGTCTTTGGATACGACGGGCCCACTCGTTCCCGAGGCCGAGATGGAACACTATGGGCCGGTCAACATAGGCTGAGGAGTGGCAGTCCACAAGCACCACACCCTCCTTCTCATCCTCATCCCTCAACATCTCCTCGCTGAGCTGGTCGATGCCGTAGCGGAGGTCTTCAAGCGTATCATTGCGAAGAGGTGATGATGCCAATCCCAACTCCCTCAGGAGTCTGATAGTCATCGTCAATTCATCTCCCTTTAGCAACGACATGCTGGCCTGGGACAGGTTCATTGCCGATATGGATTCCATGCGCTCTTTCAGATCGATCAATGCCGCATCCTGGGACTCGAGCGCATGGACGGTGAAAAGTCGGGCATCATTCCGGATGTTGAAAGGCAAAGATGCAGGGTCCAGGTCTTTGAGGTCTACAGAACGCACAAGTCTTTTTATATCCCCCATCCTCGCCGTCGGAAGTCCTAGACACAACTCCAGGAACCTCAACATGTCACGGATGCCAGGGAGGTCCCTCATGGACCTGACGCTCTGAAAAGGCAAGCCTTTGGCGTAAAGAGAGGTTCGCACCGAATCGGCCATTGAACCCCCGGTGTCCATGACAATTGCGGTGGCATTCATGTTTGCTCTGTCGATGAGGTCGGCCACATGCCGGCCTATCAATCGTTCGTTCCCCATATCCGAAATCCTCGGTATGGTGAACGAGCCTGAAGCCCACGGGCTGACCTCGGTGAATGAACCAGGCGGCGGAAGCACATGTTTATCGAGTTCATCGAAAAGGTCAAGGGCGATGACCCCCACATCTATGCCCTCGAAGAAATCGAGCGGGAATCTTTCCATGGCCCGCTCCAATGTGGGGAGACGTGAGAGGTTCTTCCACACCAATTCCGAGTCCCTGCCCTCCAGATGCCTTTCCACCTGAGCGGTGTGTCTGCGTATCTCCCTGAGGTTCTCCACCTCACCATGAACATAACGCAACTCCAGTCCAGTGGATTCTGCTATCTGGGTGATTATCCTGGCATCGGACCATGCCTCCTCCCCGATTATGCTCAAAGACAATCTCTTGGCCAATTGTCTCGGGGTGACTGAGAACCTGCCCACCATAGGACGGTCCGCTATACGGTTCAATGCCGTTGCCAGAGGGGCCTGGCTCGTCAACGCCATGTCGAAGTCCTTCAGCAAACCGTACAGATCGTTGATAGAATGTGCCTTCCTCATCACAACTCTCCCTAAGCGACCCGTTCATCAACGGAAGAAATCCACGTGGACGATGGCCCCCAGTAATACTCTAGTGTGTAATGGGAACAAAATTGTTTCCCTGTGACGGATGAAAACATTTTTATCCGAGAGCGTGGACTTTGTGGTGATGTCGGACAACATTCACGTACTGGCCGTATCAAAGACCGGGGACAACGGTTATCCCATTGACCAGGTGGTCGAGGTTGCCGTCTTCAAGGTCGATCTTTCGGCCAATATGATGGAGTCTGTCTATGATAAGGTGGTCAAACAGGACACCTCCGTTTGGTCGGATGAGGTGAAGGACCGCGTCAAGGATCTTTATGGCATCAGTCCGGAGGATGTCGAGGAGGGCTGCAATGAGGATGCTGTTGCCCAAGACCTTCGTGAGTTGCTTCAGGACAAGACCATAACCGCCTTCGACGTCAAGGGCGATTTCATGGGGCATCTCAAGAATGAGCCTTATGCACTGGCGAGGAAGGTGGAGGTCAGCTCCGCAATATCGTCCCGATCCTCGTTCGTTTACAGGCTGCCGTCCAAACAGACTCCGGGACCGGAGGGGTTGAGGATGAGTTATAAGGCGATCCTACCGGACGATCCCGCCGGAATCGGTGAGTCGGCCGGTGCCTATGAGGACGCTGCCCGGGCATCGGCCATACTGCTGGAGCTGCACCAGCGTGGTCTTTACTGAAACCTGCGAACATCTATATATGCACCAGAAGGGATACATGTCCATGGAAGCAGCGCAGTTCCGTTTCTCCCGGGTTGTGGCGATAAGATTCCTCAGTCTGTTCATGGGGGGCGTGCTGGTTTTGACCGGCGTAATCCATCAATTCAACCCCGGACTCCTAAGTCTGGACCACGGTCTTGGGCTGGGTTTCCTGGCGGTGTTGCTGCCGATGCTGCTTGGACTTCTGATGGTAATATACGGTGTGGGCATCTGGATGGGATTCATTGAGGGAAGGCCTGAGATGTTCTACGTCGGCATCGCCCTCTACGCCCTGATGGCCGTACTCGGAATGTTGGCCTATTACGAGGGCCTGATACTTACCGCGGTCGGGGTCTTCGTGGTGTTCGGTTTCCTGAACTGCAACCAGTTAAAGGGTTATTTCGGTGTTTCCAAGTAGACTGGCGGAAATCATAATAATATATTTATATATTCAATTGCGGTATTAACGTCATGGCTAAAAGACCATTTCTCATAACCCTGATAGGTGCCTTGTACCTGTTGATGGGACTATCTATGGTGGCAGCAGGGATAGGCGTAGCGTTCCTGGACTTCTCTGTTTTCGACCCCGACATGGCAGGCGCAGGAGCCGTCATAGGGGGAGGGGTTCTGGTATTCGGGATCGTACTGCTGATAATCGCATACGGTTTCCTGAAAGGTTGGTCGATCATGTGGTACCTTGGCGTCATATTCTCCGCCCTGGGAGCCCTGGGCTCATTGTTCGCCCTGCCTGAGGCCGTGTTCATGCTGGTGATAAACGCCGTCATCCTCTACTACCTGTTCCGTCCCCAGGTGAAGAAATTTTTCAAGGTCTAGCGGTTATTCCATTTTTAGGTAATCGCTCAGAAACCTTTTTCTCTTTCACCACCCAATCATCACCGTGGACGAAAGACCGATCTTGGTGACTTTGGTGGGCACGCTTCTGCTCGTTATAGGATTCTTGAGCATCCTGGAGGGGTATATGACCATCGAGAACGAGACCACCTTGCTCGGCATGGATCCTTTCTCCCTCGGGGTCTTCAGTCTGTTGGTCGGTCTGGCACTGATGATCTGCGGACTTGCCGCATTCTACGGCAACATATTATTCTGGTATCTGACCTTGGCCGTCTGTTTTGTTGCTCTGATAAACTCTGTACTGATGGTACCGGAGG
Organism: Methanomassiliicoccaceae archaeon; assembly: GCA_003557905.1. Lineage (GTDB taxonomy): Archaea > Thermoplasmatota > Thermoplasmata > Methanomassiliicoccales > Methanomethylophilaceae > PWHV01. The sequence continues at coordinate 26,843 of PWNH01000102.1, forward strand.
GGTTGGTGCGTTTCGTATTGATCCTTATAGTGCTGAGCTATCTGACCAGACCTCAGGTGAAAGAGCATTACGGCATCGGTGACAAAGGCTCAACGAAACCTTATTCCCGATGACCATTCGATGGTGCCGAGATTTGCCAGCATCCACATCTCCAACGCCTGCATCGCGAATCCGGCCAGCCATATTATTGACATCATGACGAGACACACAATGGTGAGGATCAAGAACCAGCCGTAAGCCAATGCGACCATTATCGATGTCAGCAGTAAGCCTATAGCCATGAGATAGATCCCACGTTCAGTGAGGCCCATGTAGATGTGGCCGACGCCCCAGAGTCCGATGATACCGGGGAACAGGGCGAGGATCATCCCTATCTTGGGATCCCTCACCGGAGCGTCCTTCTTGGCCGCCGGCGGTGCACGTGGGATCTCACGGTAGCATTTGGGACAGGTGATGGAGTTATCGGGAACCGGGGACATGCAATGGCGGCATCTCTTGGTCATGGGTCTCAGCCTCATCATCATCTCTTTCTATCAGGGTCCAACCTGACCGCCAATCCTTGGAAGGTGGCGACATGCCTGTCGTTGTCATGGATGAGCACCTCATACAACGCATGGTTGCGGGTCGAGTTGATCTGCCTCGAAGTGGCGGTGATCCTGTCCCCCAATGCAGGACGATGATATGAGATGTTACAACTGAGGGCCACCCAGACATCATTTCCCAAATTGGATGACAATGCAAAGGCCTCATCGGCCAGGGTGAATATCGCGCCTCCATGTCCGGTCTCGATGCTGTTCCGCCTACCCTTCAGAGGCATGGAAACCACTGCGCTCTCGGGGGACAGGCTCTCAAGCTCTATCCCCGTGGTGACCACGAACTCGCTTGACATGAGCTTCCTGGCGCGTTTACGACTGATCTCGGGGAGATCGGGATGGAAGCACTCCTCGTTCATGTTGCATGCCATGTATTATCCCCATATAAAAGTTTGAATGAAAGGGTTTAACATTCTCTAAAACCTTGACCGTTCGAGATGGATTCTACACTGGTCAGGGGAAGGGCCGTTAGCGATCCGGTGAGCGTCACCGATTTCAATTCCATCGCCCGCAGGATCCTGGTCAACTGCGATTCCCTCAATGATGTTTGGGTCCGAGGGGAGATATCCAATCTGATACGCGCATCATCCGGTCATTATTATTTCACCATGAAGGACGGCGGAAGTGAGTTGCGTTGCACACTTTTCCGAGGTGTTGCCCAAAAACTGAGCAATCCTCCGCAGGACAAGGAGGAGGTTGTCGCCAAGGGCTCAGCCGACCTCTACATGGCCAGAGGGTCATACCAATTCAACATAACCGACCTGCGTCCTGTGGGAGTCGGCGACCTCCATGCCAAGTTCGAGGAGTTGAAGAAAAGGTTGATGGAGGAGGGTCTCTTCGAAGAAAGTCGCAAACGTCCGCTTCCCCGGTATCCGGACACCATAGGAGTCGTGACCTCACCGACCGGTTCTGTGATCCGGGACATAATCAACGTTGCTTCAAGGCGTTACCCCTGTCGCATCATACTCGCGCCGGCACAGGTCCAGGGAACGGGATCATCCGAATCCATTGTGAGGGCGATGTCGCTACTGGTCAGGTACGGTGTGGACCTTATGATAGTTGGAAGGGGGGGTGGTTCTCTCGAGGATCTGTGGCCTTTCAACGAGGAGGCTGTGGCCAGGGCCATATACTCCTGCCCTGTCCCGGTTATTTCCGCGGTAGGCCATGAGACCGACTATTCCATATCCGACTTCGTTGCCGACAGACGGGCTGAGACTCCTTCAGCGGCTGCGGAGATGGCGTTGCCAGATCTAGGGCTGGAGAAAAGACACCTGCTTCAGCTGGTGTCCAAAGGCGACAGGGCTCTGATGCGTTCATCTGAAACAGCCTATCGGGAATTCTTGGCGCTGGACCGCATGTTGGCCCCGAGGCGTGCCCAGGAGAAGCTGCAACAGCTGATGCAGAGAGTTGACGACCTCGATGATGACATGGTCCGTAGTGTCAAGATGAGAGGGGAGCGGCTAGTCACCCGGATAGATGGTCTGAGATACCGTCTCTCACCGGTCCATGCCAAACTCATGGTCGATGGGGCCGGGAAGGAGTTGGTTCAGTTGTGTGAGAGGTCGGATGCCCTTGTGAGCTCCAGATTGAACGAGGCGTTGTCAAGGCTTCAGAATCTGGAAGGATCGATGAACGCCCTCGATCCTCTCAAAGTACTCGACCGCGGATACTGCATCGTCATCGGAACCGACGGGAAACCGATCTCCAGCATAGAGGACGCGGGCGTGAACGAAATGGTGAGAATGAGGCTTCAAGACGGTTATCTGAGTGCGGAGATCAAGGACAAGGAGATGTTATGATGGAAGAGGAGCGGAAGGAGATGGCGTTCGAGGAGGCCTTGGCCGAGCTCGAGGCATTGGTTCAGAAGCTTGATGATGGCGAATTGGGTCTGGAGGAGAGCCTGAGTGTGTATGAGAGGGCCGTGGAGCTGAGGGACCTTTGCCGTAAACGCCTGGAAGAGTATGACCGCCGGGTCAGCAAACTGATGGAGAAGGACGAGGATCTGGTGGTAGAGGATTTCGACTGATCAGTCCCAAAGGTGGAGGCCGTTGTCCTCACCCCATTCCTTTATGGCGGTGTACAGCCCGGTATCATAGAAATCCTCCCGGGTGTAGGATAGCCTCAGAGTACCGGAGAGCATCCCCTGGTTCATTGAGCGGGCATTGTAAAGCCCGACAGATTCCCGTAGTGCCAACAACAGGATGCTGACCATGTCGTGTCCCCTGCATATCACCCAGGGGTCGTACTTCTTCTTAAGTTCCGCCTCCAGGTCCTGTTGGACGTTCTTTTTGTTGGTTGTGCTATGGTCCGAAAGGGAGAAGATATGGTCGACCATCCTCTTGTTGTCGGTGGATATCTTGGCGGTGTCGACGAAGCTACGGTGGTTTATGTCCCGGAAAGAAAGGTTGTAATCCTTCTTCAGGGAGAGGAACATGAGCATCCCCAATGGAAGGGAGGACTTGATTATCGCCTCCTTCACGGAATCCCCTGTCCTCTGCTTGAATCGTGCGATCTCATCCCGGTCACCATACTCCCAAAGGACGGAGTCCAGTGCGGATGAGCGCATCAGTGCCGTCTCTAGATCGTGACAATCGGTGACGAAGAGGTGTTCATCGAATTTCTTGCCCAGGAGAAGATCGTAATCCTGGTCCACGATGCCCGAGGTGAGTCTGTCCCCGCGGTTGTCGACCATCTCCTTAACGGTGATCCTCACATTGTCCTTGGAATGGGCTATGACCACTTGACACTCGGATGGGTTGGTGAACTTTCCATACAGACGCGAATCCGTCACCCCTTCGACCACAAGGAATGCACCTCGGTATTTGGATCTCCGCATGGACATCTCATTGGCGACCTCATAAGGCTGGATGTGCCGCCTCAATTCAGACCACCAGTTCCACAGTGAGGTCCCAACGGTCATGGACAACCTGTGGCGAATGGGTTGCCATGATGATCTGCAGATCCCGGGCCCTTCCGATGCTCAGGAACAGGGAGGCTATGCACTGCTGCCATGTTATGTGCAGGGATATCTCCGGTTCATCGATTATCACCAGGCCTCCAGGGGTGGCCTCGAACATCATGGCGTACAACAGTAAAAGAAGCTGTTTCTCACCGGACGACAGCTTGGATACCTTGATGACCTTACCTTCGTCGAGGGTGACTTTGAAACCTTCATGGGAATCGAGACTGAGTGTTTTCCGGAACAACATCGGATTGATGATATCCAGCAGTGCCGCTGCGCTCTCGGCCAAAGGGTATAGGGCATCAGCAACCTTGGATAGCCTGTACAGGTCTTTCAGTTGTTTTTCTGACCACTGTGTGGGTTCATTGTCGAGTAGTTCGCCCACTAAGCTGTCATCGATCATCTCAGGTATGAGTCCGGCTTCCCTCGCCATGGTCATCCTGGCCCTCACCTCATGGAGTTTCGAATGGGGGTCAGGGAAGGATGCATCACCAAGCTCATCATCCTCGGAACCGACCCATATTGTTTCCGCCATGGATATGAACTCCTTGTATGTCTCAGCGATACGTTGTGAATTGGCATCCAAAGCGGATACATATCTTCCCTCCGATTCCTCTATGAACAGCCGTTGCGGGCCCAGGTAGTAGACGGAATGCAGATCGCCCACCTCATCTTTGGTCATCGGTATGATGTTCCCGGAGTCGAGCAATGTGACCTCCATCACTTCGTCCTTAAGGAACACAAGTACCATTCCCTCATCGAAACCGAATTCCAACCGCCGGAACGGGATGGCATCCAATTCCTCCCATTCACCGTTGAAGGCCAAACACACCATCTTCACCAAGGTGCTCTTTCCCAGTCCGTTCGGGGAGTGGACTATGGTCAGACCATCCTCCTTCAGCTCTATCATGTGGTTGAACCGCGTGAACAGACCATCGACCTTAATCCAATTAAGTTTCATCTTATCCCCAGTTGTTTGCCTTTAGGTTGATAAAAGGTTTATGCAAGTGATGTGGGAACCGCAGGGCCGGATGAGGATAAGAACAAATACAAGTAAGTTGTCGAAGCGGGTCATGGAGGAGAATGACACCCGTTTCCAAAAGGTGGGTGCCCTCTTGGGCAAGAAAGAACTGCAGGAAGCCTATATGGAGGTCGAACGCATAATCAATTCTTCCCGTCCCTTCCCTTTCACATTGATGAAATGTGCCGCTCTGCTGCTGACGGTTGACAAAAAGGAGAGAAGCGACGAGGTCGCATCCATGGCCTTGGGGTGTCCTCTGAAGGATGATGACGAGATAGTACAACTGTCGATTGCGATGAGAGGATTGGGCAGATACGGGGATTCCCTGTCACTTCTAGAGCGAGTCGGCACCGACCTGCCAGGTCTGGATCTGGAAAGGGCGAGGACATTGATTGCATCCGGTGATGCTGACTCCTGCCTAGAAATTCTGGATTCTATCGCGGGGATCGAGGCCGACCTGATAAGATGCGGGGCGCTTTCTCGGACCGGGTCCCATGATGAGGCGATCGCACTTGCGAAAAAAATTGTGGAAGACCGGGGTTTGGACTATGAGACTGGGTCACTCCTTCTAGGGTCGATGTTGAGGGCGGGATTGGTCAAAGAGGCCAAACGTCTGGCGAACTCCATGGTTAAAGATGCAAAGGATGCCGACAGTCTGGCGCTGAAGGCATATGTCATGCGCATTAACGGCCGTACCCCCGCGGCGATGAACTATGCCAATCAATCACTCCTCAAGGAACCCTGCCACATCGGTGCCCTTTGGAACCTGGCCCTCTGTCTTTTAGAGAAGGGCAGGAAGGACGAGGCCAAGCTTCTTGCGGGGGCTATAAACGAAGCCTCCCCGGCAAGCCCTCTGGCCTTGGAGATCCTCGACCTGTGCAACAGATGAACTATTTTCGCATCTTTTTCGACCGGTGACTATGCCTCTGGAACTCCTTCCAGAAGGCAGGCGTCAATAGCACGAAGACCGTTATCAGCTCCAGACGTCCGGCCCACATCGCGAATATCAATGTGACCTTCGCAACGGGGTTCATCCAGGCATAGTCGCCATACGGACCGACGGCACCCATTCCGGGACCGTGGTTCGATATGCAGGCCGCCACAGCACTGAACGACTCAGTCACTGGCACCCCTGTGGCCAAGAGTATGAATGTGGCACCTATCAGTGTGGCTATGAACAACAAGACCATGGCGATCGTAACGGCGACGGCGTCATCGCTTACCGACTTTCCATCCATCTTCATGGTTATGACGGCGCGGGGGTGTATCTGTCGCAGCATCCCCTGATAGAGGTATTTCACGGCAACAACCGCACGGGACATCTTCAGACCACCGGCGGTTGAACCACTGCTCGCCCCCACCAACATAATCACCAATATGATCATCTGGATGAAGACAGGCCATACGGTATAATCGTCGACGGCGAATCCGGTCGATGTGAATGCAGACATTATGTGGAAGGTGGAATGCCTGAGCGTCTCCTCACCCTCGTTGAGAAGATTGAAGCCGTCCATGTGGAAATTCAACGCCAGGAAAGAGAATGTAGTCAGTATCAGGACTACAATGGCGAATGTCCTGAACTCCGTGCTCTCCACATACGCCTTCGGCTCGCGTTGATACAATGCGCGGTAATGGAGATAGAAATTGGTCGCACCGAGGAACATGAACAGTATCACGATCCATTGGATCGCAGGACTGAAATGCGCAAGGCTGTCCGAGTGGGGAGAGAAACCTCCTGTGGACATTGTCGAGAACATGATGGTCAATGAATCATAGAGTGACTCGCCCATCAGTAGTATCAAGAGCACCAGACAACCAGAGAGGAGGAGGTAGATGTGGTGGAACTCCTTGCCCGCCTCACGTATCCTGAATGTGAAATTGTGAACGTCCATTCCCGGGAATTCGTTCTTGAATAGGTTCCTGCCCCCTATGCCGAGCATGGGGAGGATTGTCACGAAGACCATGATTATACCGGCACCGCCCAACCATTGTGTGAAACTCCTCCACAACAGGAGGCTTGCCGGCCAACTCTCGATGTTCGTCATTATTGTAGCGCCGGTGGTTGTGAAACCGCTCATGCTCTCGAAACAAGCGTCCAGAAACCCCATTCCGGCGATCACATAGGGTATGGAACCGGCGAACATCGCGATTATCCAAGCCCCGGACACCAGGAATATACCCTCCACAGGTCTCACTGTCTGACTCGGGCTGCAGAATGTAATCAACGGGAGGGCGATGATCAAGCAGATGATCAGTGGCGCCACGAACATCGTGAGGTCTTCAGCAAAGATGTAGGCGGCAATGAGGGGTATGACGAGGGCTGCTGCCAGATAGAGGAGGATGACCCCTGTAAGATATGCTAGGGTGTTCTCATAGACCGAGAATCTCGCCATCATACCTTTGTCCCGATCCATCTTCATCGCCTCATGGCTCTACCGGTATGGGGACCAGGAAGAGCTTCTCCAGTTTCGAGATCTTGGTGTTGTATGCGTAAAGCAGCACCTTGTCTCCAACGTCCAATACCGTATCCAGACGTGGGAATCTGATCACATTGTCCTTGACTACGACGGCGATGTGGGATCCATCGGGCAGTTTGATATCGCCGAGCGGGACACCTACCATCTTTGACCCGGCCACGATGTTGATGCTAACGAACTCTTCTCCTTGGGAGTGCATCAATAAGACCGCCTGGGAGTCAGGCACCATCCTCTTGATGATCTCGTTTGCAACAACCCGGTGATACCCGATGGCGCTTGTTATCCCGGTCATCTCGAAGATCTCTTCGAAATCACGCATCGTATAACGGGAAACCACCTTCTCAACACCGAGTTTCATACCTATCAGGCATGACAAGAGATTCTTCTCATCGCTGTTGGTGCAACAGAGCATGACATCGGCTTTGCCCACATTCTCATTCTTGAGGTTGCGGGGATCCACGGCATTGGCGTTTATCACCAGGACATGATCGAACAGCCTCGACAGCATACGGCACTTTTCCTCATCTGACTCGAACAGACGTATGTAGGTCTTTTCCTTCTCCAATATCTTGGCTATGCCTCTGCCGATGATCCCGCCGCCCATGATGACGAAGTCACGCGCCTCATGGTCCATTCCGATAAAACGGTTGAACTCCAACATTGCCGCCGGAGTCCCTATAACGTTGATACGGTCTCCGCTCTCGATGACCAATGACTCATCGATGATCTTGATTTCATCTCCGCGATAGAGGGACACTATCGAGCTTTCGTTCGGGATCTTGATCTCATGAAGATACTTACCGATAAGATGGATGTGCTTGTCCTTGATCAAAAAACTGACGATCTGTAGGCCCAATGATTTCAACTCATCGAAGTCGACGGCATTCTCTATCATTGCGATGCGGGCCATCTTATCGGCAGTCAAAAGCTCCGGCGAGATTATGTGGTCCGCACCGATGTAACCATCTGATTTCTTGTCGATGTAGATGTATTCGGGGTCCCTGATCCGAGCAACGGTCTTGATGTTGGGGTTGATGACCTTGGCCGCCATACAGGCGAACATGTTTATCTCATCCAACTCGGTGACAGCCAGTATCATGTCTGTCGAGGGGGTTATCAGTTTTTCAAGGACCTTGGGACTGGCCCCGTTACCGTGATAGGTACCGACATCCAAAGATTCCTTGATGTCGTTCACCTTCTGCTCGTTCTTCTCCACAACTGTTATCTTGTGGATACGGGACAGGGCGTTAGCGACTGTATAGCCGACATTGCCGGCCCCTACGATGACGACTTCCATTCAAACACCACCTTCGAAAATGGGGCTGACCATTGAATTCATTCAAATGGCGATTGGGTATATATCTTGTTTGCGGACAGAAATAAATATGTGTTTTTATTGTGCCGGCATCATCCCATGACAATCAAGGGTCATTCTTACGGGAACGGAAGACCACCAGAACAACTGAGAACAGATAGACGACACCGACCCCCATCGCCAGGGCGAGACCCACCGTGCTTGTCAGCATGTAATCGAGCATCGACTGATAGTCGAAGGACGAGTAGATGTTGGGATTGGCCATGATGAAATCCAACGCATCCATCAACATTGTCTCCAGCATCTCGATGTCGGGGTCGAAATAATTTTGCAATTCACCTAGGCCAGGAGTGCTTTCTGCGGCCACATTGCCTGCGGCTGAGTTCAAACCTAGGAATGAAAATCCCAGAACACCGGCTATCTTGCTCCTCAACCTCAGTGTTTCACCCGGACTTAAGTGGATGTAAGCATAGATAAATCCTCGCATCCCCAGACGATAATGCATGGATGTTGCATTAAGTTTAAATCGGGAATCGTTCATCGAATCGTCATGTTGAAGCGGCTTGACATAGAGTCATGGGTATCCTCGAGGAACAGCGGAGTGGAGAAGGTCGCCGATGACGTCTCCGATATAATCGCCATGGTCGAGAAAGAGGGCGATAAGGCACTGATCGAGCTGACTGAGAAGTTCGATAGGGTGAAATTGGAAGTACTGATGGTCGATCGTGAGCGTATCGATGAGGCATACGAGGACGTGGACCCGGAACTCGTGGAGGCGCTGGAGGAGGCCGCATTCAACATCCAGAGGTTCCATGAGCTCCAGAAGAAGGATGACCTGTGGTTGAAGGAGATGGAACCCGGAATAACACTGGGCGTGAAGACCACACCACTGAGGACGATCGGCATGTACGTACCCGGGGGAAGGGCCGCATATCCGACATCCGTCCTGATGTGCGGGATACCGGCCCGCGTTGCTGGTGTGGACGAGGTCATCATGTGCACACCGCCACCCATACACCCCTTGACCCTTGTGGCCGCTGACATCGCAGGTGTGGATGAGATATACTCCGTGGGCGGAGCTCAGGCCATCGCCGCCATGGCACTGGGCACAGACAGCATTCCCCAAGTGGATAAGATCGTTGGCCCTGGTAACGTGTATGTCACTGCCGCCAAGGCCCTCCTGCGAGGCATAGTGGAGATTGATTTCCTAGCGGGTCCGAGTGAGATCGGCATAATCGCTGATGACTCGGCTGTGCCGGAGTATATCGCCGCTGATATCCTGGCCCAATCCGAGCACGACCCGCAGAGCGCATGTGTTTTGGTGACTGACCGACCTGAACTCGTGGAGAGCGTCAACTCCTTCCTCGTAACGATGCTGAAGGATTGCAAGCGCTCCAAGATTGCCGAGCAGTCCTTGAAATGGTCCGGATACGTTATCGTGGAGAGCATGGACGATGCGGTCGAGATAATGGACCTTATGGCCCCTGAGCACCTGTCCTTGCAGGTCCGGGACCCTCTGGGGATCCTTGCAAAAGTCCGAAATGCCGGTTCGATATTCGTAGGACCGTACGCTGCTGTGGCCCTGGGGGATTACGGTTCCGGCACCAATCACGTCCTGCCGACCGGTGGGAACGCCACTTACGATTCAGGACTGAACGTCGCACACTTCACCAAGACCAGCACCATCCAGATAATAAACCGTGAAGGGCTGGACAACCTAGCGGAATTCGTCATACCCTTGGCGGAAGCCGAAGGGCTGGACGTCCACGCGATGTCGGTCCGGATAAGAAGGTCAGGTTAGAATCAGCACCGAATACATCCCCAGCAGGGCTGCGGATAGGCACAGGAGAACGTTGAGTGCAACGTTGCGAACGGCCGGCCTCAAGCCTCGTTCCTCATAGAGCGACAGGGTATCGAGACTGAATGAGGAGAATGTCGTGAAAGACCCGAGTACACCGACAGTGACCAGGGGCGACAACGACCAGAGGTCGTGAGATGGAATGAATAAGGCGACCGAGAGTAGGAAGCTGCCGGTCACATTCACTATCAAAGTCGCCCAGGGGAAATCCCTGCCTCGGAAAGAGAGGAACGTGACATAACGCATCATGGCCCCTAACGCACCTCCGAGACCGATCAGAATATAGTTCTCGATTACCAGGGATATCACGCTTATCGATAGGCTGAATTATATTAAGAATCTTTTTTTTGTTTTTCATATTCAGATTTCTTAATAGTAATATTAAATATCATGGATACCACTGTTGAATGCAGATGGCTGGTAGAATTCTTATCGTGGAGGATGAGGTCGTTGTGGCAATGTA
>PWNH01000069.1 GCA_003557905.1 Methanomassiliicoccaceae archaeon
ACGCCATTGGCGCCGACCATGGAGAAGAGGATCTCCTTCTTGACGCCGTGCGCCAGGCGCACTGCTCTCGAGATCTCCGGCCATGATGTGCCCTTGTCCGCCGATGTGGCGTGCACCAGATAACGGGCATGGCATCTGTCGGGATGGTCCTCGTACATCCGGAAATGGGTGCCGTACTTGAAACCGGTCTTCACCAAGAGGCCCTCGTCACGGAGGTGGAAGTAGGCATCCTTGCGTATGGTGAACTCGTCCTGCTGCGTCTCGCCGAACTCCAGGACCTCGTCGATATCCACCATCCGTTCGGAGACCATCACCTCCAACAGCCCCTTGGACATCAGGTAGGCGCTCTCTATGATCGACAGCTGCAGCACATCACCCATCTTCTTGCCGAAATGACCGGCCTCCATCAGCTTGGTGGCCTGCCGCTCGTCGAACACGAACACGCGGTCCTGGACAAGATGTCCGAGGCACATCTCATCGGCCACGTCCATGTTCCACTTGGCCTTGGGGACGCCGTACGACACCACGTAGTAGGTGATGTCGCCCTCCTCGTCCACCACTCCGTACAGAAGCTCCCGCTTATCCTCCTTCAACAGCACCAAGAGGCGGAAGAACTCACTGATGTCGAACTTGGAACGCTCGGAGACGGCCTTGACCCAATACCTCTCCCGGGAGCGGGAGGGCATCTCGCCGCGGCTGTAGACGCGCAGGTCGTAGTCGCCGACGTTCGGTTTCACGATGAAACCGCGGGCACGGAGCTCGCTGTACACGAGGTACTTGATGTCGAACTCCGGGATCATCGATGCTGAATAGCGGAAGAGTTCGGGGAAGGGGACGGCCTCGCCGTCCTTCATAACGTCAATCTTACCGGACTGCACCAGGAATGTGGCCTCGATGAGGTCGAGGTCCAGGCCGCCGCCGCTGCGCGGATAGCCGAACGAACCGCGGTTGTAGAGCTGGCTGCCCTCTTTCTGGTCATAGAACACCACGGTGTCTTCCACTAGCTCTCCTGGCATCGTGTTTCTGTACACCGAGTACGTATAAATTGCTTATCTCTTGACCTTCGACCGCGGGGATGAAAGGCAAGGGTTATCTTGCACATCCTCGTTGCAGGGGGCATGAAGAAGGTGATCATGAACCACGGTGCCGGCGGAGAGCTCATGCAGGAGTTCCTGTCCCAGCACGTGATCTCCCATCTGAGGGGAAGCCACTCCGAAGTTCCACTGGAGGCCTTGGACGACTCCGCGGTAGTGGACGGCATCGTGTTCACCACCGACGGGCATACCGTCAAGCCGTTGATATTCCCGGGGGGCGACATCGGCTCCCTCTCCGTCGCTGGCACCGTCAACGACATCTCGGTGATGGGCGGTGAGCCCATCGCCCTGTCCTGCGCCATCATAATCGAGGAGGGTTTGGACATCGAGACCGTCGACCATGTGATGGCCAGCCTCGCCGCCACCAGCCGCGCCTGCGGCGTCCCGGTGGTCACTGGCGACACCAAGGTGATGGAGTCGGGCAGTATAGACAAGATGGTCGTCGTGACCTCCGGCATCGGTAGGCGCTCACCTCATCTGGATGCGAATCTGGAGAGGGCGCGGAGGAGCCGAGAGGTGAAATCGGAATGGCTCACCGACGACAACGTCGCCGATGGCGATGTGATCATCGTCAGCGGTAGGATGGGGGACCATGGCGTCGCCCTCCTCTCGTTCCGTGAGGGGTACGGTTTTGAGACCGAACTGGAGAGTGACATCGCTCCACTGAACAGGATGATCGCATCGGCCCTGGAGGTCGGTGGCATCGTCACTATCAAGGATCCCACCCGCGGCGGGTTGGCCAACTGCCTGAACGAGTGGTCGTCCAAATCCGGCGTGGGAATTGAGCTCGAAGCGCAATCCATACCGGTAAGCGATACGGTGAACAATGCCTGTGAGCTGCTGGGCATCGACCCGCTGAGCATCGGTAACGAGGGCAAGGCGGTCATAGCCTGTGTGCCCGAGGCGGCGGAGGACGTCCTGGCAGCGCTGAAGCGACACCCCGAAGGCGCCAACGCCGCCATCATCGGTCATGCCACCAAGAAGTACGACCGCGTTGTCATCAGGACGGAGATGGGTGGGCGTCGTGTCCTTGAGCCCCCGGTGGGCGACCCGGTGCCGAGGATCTGCTGAATCACAGCGAGCGTTCTATCAGCATACCCAGAAGGAACACCATCACACCGATGGCCGCCATGCGGAAGCCGTTCAGCACCGGGCTCTTCTTCTTCCCGAGGCGCCCCATCATCAGACCGGTGAGGAATAATAGACATATGGCTGCGCCTATGGACACCCAGGCGGCAATGGCCATGTCACCGATGATTATGATCGGCAGCAGGGTGACCGTCGCCGCCAGCCATGGCGCGAATGCGTTGACGCCCGCGATGAGGATGACGCTTATCTGCGATGTCCTTTCTATCGAGCTTCTGTCCAGCTTACGGAGCATGGCGCGTTCGATCTCCATTATGCGGATGCGCTGCTCCAGCCTCTCCGCCTCATAAACCGCAACTGCGGTGGACATCGTCAACGCCAGACAGCTGGTTATTATCGTCAGCACCACCATGCGGTCGACGGGGTCGGTCACCAGCGCGGTACCGATTATGACTCCCAGAACAACGAAGGTGGAGTCAAAAACCGTGTTTATGAAGTACCGACGCATCGAAGGATAGGTCTCCGGCATGCGCAGGGCGCTCCTGACGGCCTGATAACGATCTTGGCCTATGAGCCTGCTCATGACTGCGGAACGGTTGAATTCGTCACGCCAATTGGACATCTAGATGCTTCTCTCCGAAGTTCCAAAATGAACCTCTTTTCCTTCGATAACGGTAATTGTTAGTATACTTTTCGCTGTCCTGGGACTTAACGTTCACTCCCAGGCGTGTCTGGGGTAGTCTACGCCCTCGTTGATGGTCCATATTGCAGGGAAATCCCATGAGGCGAATGTGGACTGTTGGCGCATCTGATTCGTCGTCTGACCGCTGGCGCCGGAGATGGTCCCTGAACCGATCCCGGTATTCGTACCCGAGGTCTGAGTGTCCCAATG
>PWNH01000108.1 GCA_003557905.1 Methanomassiliicoccaceae archaeon
ACGGCCCATCTCCTGGCGGCCTTGGCCATGGCGTTCACCCTTTCCCCGATAGGCCGCAGCTCCTTACCTTTTTGGGGGTCGTTCTCCATGGCCCCTACGGGGGAGGCGATTATCTGACCGTCATACTCCGGCCATATCACGTTACCGGACATTTCGAATGGCCCTATGCCCTGCTGATTGTCCAACCACTCCTGTTGCGAGGCGTAGGTGAAACCGGCCTGTAACACAGGCACGCCCAAGGAAGTGAAGAAGTTGAGGTCGTCACCCGGCGAACCGTCACCGGGGTCGGACAGACGTATCTGTGAGAAACCCATGGTCATCACGACAAGGTCCACAATCGGCCGGCCATCCCTCATCAGGTATCTCTCCACGGTCCCCCGGGCGCCCAATGAACCAGACACGGGGTCCGGTGATGCGATGTAATAGACGGGTATGACATTGAGCCCTTGTTCTTCCAACGCCCTTATCATGGCGTCTATGGCTTCCAGGCTTCCACTCAACCAGTGACCCTGGTAGAACATCAGCGCCACGCTCGGCCTTTCGGGTGAAAGTGTTTTCAGGTAATCATCAACGATGGGATCATCCGGCCAGTCGGGATGATACAGCCCCTCTGTCCTCGGCCTCACCGGTTCCGGCACATCCACATCCCATCCCTTCAGATACCTTCCCGCCCAAATCAGAAGGGCCTTCTCATTGGCCTCACCGCCAAGCTTCAGGTAGGATATGAGCAACCGGAACGCATCATCGGGGAAACGTAGGAGGTGACGATAATCGCCCATCTCCTCTGGAATCTCGCTCTTCACTATGACCTGTGCATCGGATGGCAGCGATTCCATGAAACGGTGGAACTTACGGAAATAGGGTATGCCTCCGTGAAGCCTTAGGATCACAAGGTCGGCATCAACAGTGTGTTTCAACGCATCCTGGAATGAACGTTCGTCACCGTCCATGGCCTCGGAGCTCAACTCCATGCATCGCAGAGGCAGGCCTAGGCCCTGCAAGGACCCCACAGCCCGGGAGAGTGAATCCCCGCCGCTGCCACCGGAACACACGTCCACAACTTTCAGGTCACTTTTCTCATCATTGATTGACATAGTAACAACCCGCCTCAACGAACCTTACCGCCCTCTTATCCATGGACGGCCATCTTAATTGACCTGGCCAGACGTTCGGAGTTCAGGTCCTCAAGTCGGAAGTAGGTTCCGCCGAGGGCCTTAGACAGCCTTTGGGCACGGTCGATGCGGGGATATCCGGAACCGGTGTCCACCACCACGAAACGTATCGGCAGTGATGACAGCCTCTCCGCCATGACCACCGCATCCGCGAATGCATCCCCGTCATCCAAGGGGACGTTCGCCTTACCGTCCGATACTATCACCATAACAAGGTCATCATCCTTGCCCACTTTGTCCGAACTCAACAAGGACGCTGCCTTGGAGAGCCCAAGTGCCAGAGGTGTCCTGCCCCCGGTGGGCATCTCCCTCAGGCGGCTGTAGGCCAGGTCAACGCTCTTGGTGGGAGGCAGCATCAGTTCGGCGCTGTCCTTGCGGAATGCCATGAGGCCCACGGCGTCCCTCTTCTGATAGGCGTCCTTCAGCAATGAGAGTATGGCCCCCTTCACTGCCACCATCCTCCTCCTGGCCCCCATTGAGCCGCTGGCATCTACGAGGAACAGCAACGTGGTCCCGTTCTTGCTCACACGGACCTTCTCCCTGAAATCGGAACTCTCCAAGACTATGGCCATGTCAGGTCGGCGGCGGTGTATCTGATAGGGTGCGGCCGCTCTCAACGTTGGCACCAGTGCGATATCGGTGACATCTCTGCTGGGTATTCTGAATGTTGTGCAACGGCCGGGATGTGCGGACTCCCCGGTGCTACCTCTCTTGCCCCGTCTCTTACCAAGGTCCATCCTCCTCTCGGAGGGTTTCAGATAATCGATCACCACGAACGGGTCACCGATGGAGAAGACCTCCTCGCTCCCGCCACCGAGATCCTCCCTCGGTGCGGACGGAGGCTCCCACTCACTGCTCTCCGTCTGTTCAGGGCGTTCATTCCGATCCCGAGGCGACTCGCTTTGCCCTGTATCCTCCCGCTCATCATCCGGATCACGACGACGGTGCTGAAGGCAGAGGGCCGCAGCCTCATGCAGGTCATCAAGACAGACCTGGTCCCTTCTGTCGAGAGCCGCGAGCGCCTTGGAGGTACGTATCATCGCCAGGTCGCCACGGTGCCCTTCCACGCCCAATTCCATAGTCAGTCTGGAAACCGTTTCGTACATGGCGTCGGGGACGATAACCAAGGGAAGTCTTTCCCTCGCTTCTTTTATATCCTCAATCATCTCGGCCATCTGATGTCCATGGGATGCTGCCAGTCCTTGAGGGTCATTCTCATGGGTGAGCCTTCGTCGCAGGACCTCCATCCGGGAATCACGATCAAGCAGGTTATCCATCTCCACGCAGATGTCGAACCTGTCCAGGAGGTGTGGTGATATGGCGCCTTCAGCAGGATCCATGGTCCCCACGAGGGCGAAGCTGCTGGTGTGCAATCCGGAGACACCCTCCCTTTCGACCCGGTTCTCACCGCACTCCATGACATCCAGTACGCGTTGTGTTATCCGGTCGTCGAAAAGGTTTATCTCATCCATGTAGAGGAGGCCGCCATCGACCTCCTTGAGTATCCCCGTTTGAAATTTCTTCTCACCGAATTTTATGGCGTGGTCCACGTCGATGCCGCCCATCAAGCGGTCCTCACTCACATTGAGTGGCAGGTCCTTTATCCTCAAAGAGGGGACGACCGAACGCAAGGAACGGACCACAGTCGATTTCGCGGTCCCTGCGGGGCCGGTTATCAGTACGCCTCTTAACTCATCGGATATTGCGGCACAGAGCAAAGCCCTCTTCACACGGTCCTGCCCGACCACCGCTGGAAAGGGATATACTCCCCTCAGGAGCTGAATCGTTCCTGTAACCATTGGTCCAACTCCCTGATGTCCAACTTGGACTCCTCGAAAGGCTGTCTCCTCATGCGATGGGGCAGAGCCATCCTCGCAACCTTCAGGACGTCCTCGGTGCCGGCTTTCTCCTTACCGTTCAGTGCAGCCCAGGCCATGGCGGCCTTCACAAGGGTCAGATCGGCCCTGTGACCGTCGACCCCTAGATGCAGGGATATCTCCACCGCAGCCTCCAATATGTCGGAGTTGACCTCCGCTCTGCGCATACGGTCCCTGGCCTCGACCAGGGTAGTTCTGAATTCATTCTGCGTGTCATCATACGCCTTGAGGAAGTCATCGGGCCTGGATTCGAAGTCAATCCTCCGTTTGACAACATCGACACGGTTCACTGGATCCCGCTCGCCATGTACGTCCACGACGAGACCGAACCGGTCCAGTAGTTGTGGTCTCAAATCCCCTTCTTCAGGGTTCATGGTACCGATCAATATGAAATTGGCAGGATGCGAGAATGAGACTCCCTCCCGTTCGACGAAATTCATCCCCATAGCCGCGGCATCGAGGAGAAGATCGACGATATGGTCGTCCAGAAGGTTGACCTCGTCCACATAGAGTATGTTACCGTTGGCCTCCGCCAGAATGCCCGGTTCGAACTTCTTGGTACCGGTACTGATAGCATGGCTGATATCCAGCGTACCGGCGACGCGGTCCTCCGTGGCGCAGAGTGGGAGTTCAACGACCCTCATGGGGATGGTCTCCCTATCCAGAACTCTCCCTTCTGCCAGCGCATCCTGACAACTGGAGCAGAGGCGGTCATTGTCGTTCCAGGAGCAGTGGAACGGACACCCTTTAACGACCTCCCGGGCAGGGAGCAGTTCCGCCAATGCCCTGACGGCAGTTGATTTAGCGGTCCCCTTCTCACCTCTTATCAGAACGCCACCGATCGAAGGGTTCACAACGTTCAACAAGAGGACCTCCTTCATGTCGTCCTGTCCAACAATCGCTGTGAATGGATAAACGGGACGTCTCACAGTCCCATCCTCCTGAAGGACGATACATCATCCGACGGAGTCATCACGGTCAGATTAGACACACTAGATTGCCTCGGCGACCCGATTATTGTAACAAACGACATACGATGGAACAAACCATCCAACGTCCTGTGACCGCTCCTCATCATATTGAAAATCGTCAGTGGTGCATTAATAAAGGTATGGCGATAGTATATATTCGCTATCAAAAATATTTATTGTTTACAAAGTATTTGGTCATATCATCGCCTGTAAGGACTACGACATAACAATTGTCAAAAAACAGCGGTAAAGTATATAATCTATAAGAGGTACACAAATTCGATTTTTTTCTTTTTGTAACTAAAATTTGAGTAATTAATGATTGATATCCATTCAGTATATAAACAAATTAACAATATAAACTGTCATTCACCAATAATTCAATGGATTACTAATCCAACCAACCAACTATAACATTCGCGTTTCAACCGTTCTCAGATGCGGTTAACGACTCCATCCGAGTTCAGGTTCCCTGCAGGTTTGCCGCGTCCATCCAACGAAAGCATTACCATTGTGAAATGTATGGTTGCAACAATGGTTGACAAGTCAGGATTCATACTGAGGAGGGAAGACGCCGTTTTGGTGATGGTTGACCTGCAGGAGAGACTCCTGGCCGCCATGGAGAGGAAGGATGATGTGGTGGCCGCCGCCGCCCGGCTCGCTGAAGGATGCTCCCGTTTGGACGTCCCGACGATCGTCACTGAACAATATCCCAAAGGCCTAGGGCCGACGGTGCCCATTCTCAAGGATCTCGTCCCAAATGCGATTGAAAAGATCAGTTTTGACTGCTGTGGGGAAAAGGATTTCCTCAGGGAGCTAAAAAAGACATCGCGCCACCAGGTGGTGTTATGCGGTTCCGAGACCCACATTTGCGTCCTCCAGACATGCTTGAGCCTCCTACAGGGAGGATTCGACGTGCATGTGATGGCTGATGCTGTATGCTCCCGGAGAGATGAGGATAGGGGCCTTGCCTTGAAGACCATGCGCCAGGCGGGTGCGGTCGTAAGCAGCGTTGAGACGGCATTGTTCCAGCTTCTGGGGAGGGCGGGAACGTCCGAATTCAAAGAGATCTCCGCCATCGTCAAGTGATCAAGCAGACCAAAAATATTATACTGAATGACCGTGGTCAAAAATAAATAAATTACACAGGTGGAAATTTGGAGAAGTGGTCATCTAAACGGGAGTTCATCCTGGCAACCATCGGTTCCGCCGTAGGCATAGCCAACATCTGGAGGTTCTCAGCCATAGCCGGCGATTACGGTGGCGGTGCTTTCATGCTGCCCTTCGCCTTGGCCGTGGTCTTCCTGGCAATGCCCCTGATGATGCTGGAGATGTCCGTCGGCCGTCATCTGGAGAGCGATGTGGTCTCCGCTTTCCGCGACCTTGGTGACAGGTTCCTTCCGATAGGATTCGCCATCGGTGTGGTGCTGGTGGTCCTGACCGGCGTTTACTTGACGATAACCGGTTGGACACTGGCGTTCCTGACCTTCTCCGTAACTCCGATGGAAATGGATTTCTCAACATTCTCCTCCTCCTATATGCCCGTGGCCTTTTTCCTTGTGTCATTGATAATAACTGTTTTCATCGTCTCCAAAGGCATACGCCAAGGAATTGAGAAGGTCGTGACCAAGCTGGTCCCGCTGCAGTTCCTGATATTGGGCATACTCGTCGCATACTCGGTCACCACCGATGGATTCACTGACAGTCTCCGATACCTTTTCACCCCCAACATCGAGATGTTGACCCGGATGGACGTCTGGGTGGCCGCATTCGGCCAGGCGTTCTTCTCACTTGCCGTGGGATACGGATTGATCCTGACATATGCCAGCTATATGGGACACGATATCAACATCCCCCAATCGGTGGGTATCATAACGCTCGCCGATGTCGGAGCGGCCATCCTATCGGGAACGGTGATATTCTCTGTCGTCTTCGCCCAGGGACTGGATCCCGCGATGGGGCCGGAGCTGGCCTTCAGCACTTTACCGTTGGCCTTCGAGGCCATCCCCATCGGATGGTTGTTGGCCATACTGTTCTTCGGACTGCTCTTCGCCGCGGCCATAACCTCTGCCGTCTCCATGATGGAGGTCCCGGTTGCAGCGATTTTGAACAACAGCAGACTATCGCGCCCCCATGCTTCCTACGGGGTGGGTCTGGCCCTATTGGTCATTGGGATGCTTACAACTCTGAGCTACAGTGCCCTTGACCTACGTATCGGGGGTGAGCGGGTACTCGATGTGGTGGACTACACATTCGGTACGCTGGGAATACCGGTGGCAGCGTTTTTCACCGCGCTCGTTTTCGCATGGTACGTGGAGGACATACAATTGGTCCTGGAGATCGATCCCTTCTGGGGTCGGATCATACTTCCATTGGTGAGATATCTCGTACCGCCCGTACTTCTGATAGTGATAGTTTTCCAATTCATCTGATTTGCGTCTGAATCATATGCTGAGGATAACCTTAAATTGAAGAATCAGGTAATTATCAACGATGGCTCCGATAAATTCGTATAGCAGTGATGAGGCCCGGGCATTGTTGAAGGCGGCCTATGCATTGCTAGCCCATCACAATTTCATCGATTCAGCCAGAGAGATATTCGAACAATGCAGGAACCTTCTCGGCGCCACCGCGGGATATGTGGCTCTTCTCAGTGATGATGGCATGAACAATGAGGTGATATTGCTGGATGAGGGGGATTACGACTGCAGTGTGGACCCCGATCTTCCGATGCCCATACGCGGCTTCCGTTCCGATGTCTATAACCAGAGGAAGACATCCTATGTCAACGATTTCATGGATAGGGAGGATTTCGTGAAGTTCATGCCCCCTGGGCACGTGAACTTGGAGAACGTTCTATTCGCACCCCTCATGATAGACAACGAACCCGTCGGTCTTCTCGGACTGTCAAACAAGGAGGGTGGGTTCAACGATGAGGATGCGGCCCTGGCAACGCGCTTCGCCAATCTGGCCGCCGTGGCTTTGTTCAACAGCAGAATGATCGACAAGCTGGAGGAGAGCGAGCAGACCCTCAGAGGTATGGCCTCAGGGGCTTTCGATTGCATAACGCTTCTGGATTCTGAAGGTCTTATAAAATTCATCAACGAGGCGGGTTGCAGGATACTCGGCTCGGATTCAGAGGATCTAGTGGGAAAGGGTTTCACTGCGGAGTTGGGCGTTCCAGGCAAGGTATTGGAGGAGGGACTGAGCTCGTTCTCCGTCGATCGTGCCGAGGGGAGGATGCATCTGGAGGCCTCGGTTTCCCATGGTGTAGGGCCCATGGGCAGTATGTCAGTGGTCATAGTGCGTGACGTTTCAGAGCGTTTACAGGAGAAGAGGGAACTGGAATTGGCCCGCCGCAAGTTGGAGATGATGGGCAAGGTCACACGTCATGACGTCATGAACCATCTCACCGTCCTCGAGGGGTTCGCCAACCTGTTCTTCGATGAGAACATTCCGATGCGCCCTGAGCATGGTGAAATAATCAAGATGTCCCTGGCCAAGATGAGGGGTCTGTTCGAACTCCAGAAGGGTTACGAGGAACTCGGGAGCACGGAGCCCTGCTGGAATCCACTACGGGACATTATAGAAAGAAGCCTCTCTCTGTTGCAAGAAAACGACAAGACGGTCGAGATGAGTATGGGGCAGTACGGGATATATTGCGATGAACTGTTCGGTAAGGCGGTCTACAACATCGCCCACAACTGCATGGTGCATGCAACAGGGTCGGACACTTTCAGGATTGGAACAGAGGAAGAGGGCGGGAATCTGAGACTCATCCTTGAGGACAATGGCAAGGGAGTCCCCGTTGAACATAAGAAGCGGATATTCGACCTCGGTTTCGGTCAAGGCAGCGGACAAGGACTGTTCCTGGTCAAGGAGATACTCAAGGCCAATGAAATGGCCATAACCGAGGACGGGGATCCCGGCCAAGGTGCCCGTTTCGTAATCACCGTTCCCGCAGCTTCATGGCGTCATTCGGAGTGACGTTCAATGAACTCCGTCAAATGACCGATGTAGTCCTCAGACCTTAGGATGTGTCCGGCCCCGGGCACCCTCACCATCTCCGATCCAGGGATGGAGGTCATCATCTCCTCACCGAAACGTATGGGGACCATTATGTCGTCTTCGCCATGGATGATCAGGGTGGGTGCGGCGATTTCCCCTATCCTGCCGTTGATGTCATAGTCATCGAGCGCCCCCTTCTGCAAGGCCATCCCCTCGATGTCATAGACCTGGCGACCATTGCCGTTGATGCCTCCCTCCCTCTTCCGATAGTATTCCTCGGACATGCAGAGGGCATTCATCATGGACATCACCGCCTCACTGCCCAGAGCCCTTCCGGCCTCTATTATCTGACCGATGGCGAAGCTGGAGCGTGACGGTCGGCGCATGTATGTGGATGCCAATGTCAGTGTCCTGACCATTTCCGGATGACGGAGGGCGAACTCCTGGGCGATGTTGCCGCCCATCGACCATCCCAGTACGTGGGCGCTATTTATGCCGAGATGAACCAGGAGGGCCGCTACATCGTCGGCCATGTCGCCGACCGAGAAGTATCCGGGAGGATATGTGGTCTCACCGGCACCGCGGTTGTCAAAGGCGATGACACTGAAATGTTCGGAGAGCCGTACCATGGCGGACCTCCAGAACAGCAGATCGCCTCCCAGTCCGGTGATGAGGACCAGGGGATCGCCCTCACCGCACCGTTGGTAGCGGAGGCGCAGGCCCCCTTGCTCCATGAAGGACACACCCTCTTCGAAGTCCATGGTCCCCGCATCCAATCCCGGTACAAAAGGTTGGCGTCAGGCGTCAGGCCACATCTCGGCGGCCATCTCACGGAGACGGTACTTCTGTATCTTTCCCGACGCGGTCATCGGGTACTCGTCAACGAATGCCACGTATTTCGGTATCTTGTAGAAGGCTATCTTCCCGCGACAGAAATCGGTGACGTCCTCAGGCTTCAGTTCAGTGCCGTTGCGGGGGATGATGAACGCTCCCGGCTGTTCCCCGTATTTCTCACTGGGAACGCCCACGACCTGAACGTCCTGCACTCCTTCCATACGGTAGAGGAAATCCTCGACCTCCTTGGGATATATGTTCTCACCGCCGCGGATGATCATGTCCTTGAGGCGGCCGGTCACGCTGAAATAACCATCCTCATCCATTATCCCGATATCACCGGAATGCAGCCAACCCTCGGAATCAATGGCCTTGGTGGTGGCCTCGGGCATCTTGTAGTACCCCTTCATCACATTGTAGCCGCGGCAACAGAGTTCCCCTGCCTGGCCCGGACCGAGGTGCTCACCGGATTCAGGGTCTATGACGGCGACCTCGACCCCCGGCATGGCCTTGCCCACGGTGGTGCATTTCCGTTCCAGACTCGGTTCATCGAAACGGGTCTGCGTCATTCCCGGTGATGATTCAGTGAGACCATAGACGATGGTGACCTCGCTCATGTTCATCTTATCCACGCAGTCCTCCATGGTCTTCACCGGGCAGGGGGACCCTGCCATTATTCCCGTGCGCAGGCTGCTGAAATCGAACTTGTCGAACAGAGGGTGGTCCATGACCGCGATGAACATAGTCGGTACGCCGTAGAGGGCGGTGCAACGTTCCTTCTCGATCGACATCATGACCGTCAGAGGGTCGTACTTCTCGAGCACGACCATGGTCGCGCCATGATTCACACATGCCAGGACACCGAGGACGCAACCGAAGCAATGGAACAGGGGCACAGGGATGCAAACCCGGTCCTCGGGGCCGAAGTTCTGGTTCAGACCTATCCAGTAACCGTTGTTGCCGATGTTGTGGTGGGTCAGTTGGACGCCTTTGGGGAATCCGGTGGTTCCGGAGGTGTATTGCATGTTGACGACGTCCTCGCAGTCCAGAAGGGACTGTCTCTCCGAATAGTCCTCATCAGAGGTCTGAGAGGCCAGGGCCATGAGCTCAGGCATGGAGTACATGCCGCGATGCTTCTCCGGCCCCATGAACACCACCCGTTTCAGATTGGGGTAGTTTTCGGTGCTGAGGCGGTCGCGGGGCTGCTCCCTGAGCTCAGGGATCAGCTCGTAGAGTATCGAGACGTAATCACTATCGCGGAACCCGTCGATGATGAAGATGTTCTCACAATCGGATTGTTTCAGTATGTAGTCGATCTCCGCCGATTTGTAGTTGATGTTAATGGTCAAAAGCACGGCACCGATCTTCGCAGTGGCGAACTGCAGGGTTATCCAATGCGGTACATTGGTGGCCCACACGGCGACCTTCTCCCCCTTCTTGACGCCCAACGCCATCAGTCCCTTGGCCACACGGTCCACTGTGTCGGAGAACTCCCTCCAACTGAGACGGTATCCACGGTCAACGTAGACGATGGCATCACCATCGGGACAAGAGTTCACGGCATTGTCCAACAACTGTCCCAGTGTCAGATCCTCGGTTATGGTCTCCCTTACCATAGGACCACCTAGAACGGCATGTATATGGTGGCGAAGATCTCCGCCACATCGTCCCTGGCACCGAGGTAGTGAGGCACCAATGAGTTGTAGTACATCGAATCCCCCTCCTTGAGGAGGTGCGTCTCGTTGCCGTAGATAAGCTCCACCTGACCGGAGGCCACTATGATGAACTCCTCCCCTTCGTGGGAGGACAGGGCCTTGTCCTCGCTGGGCTCGATGACGATGAAGAACGGCTCCATGTGGCGGTCGCCCTTCCCCTTTCCCAATGGGAAATAGCGGTAATGGCCCGATATCTGACATTTATGACTGGCCGAATCCTCGCAGCGTTCGTCGACAGAGACGATCAAAGGATCGTCCACCATCTGGTCGTCCATGAATGTGCCAAGTCGTTGCCCCAGTGAACGTGATAGCCTCACCATCACGTTGATGGCGGGGCTCACGACATCGGACTCGATGTTCCTCAGCAGTTCAAGGTCGATGCCCGCGTTCTTAGCCAGTTCATCCTGTGAGAGCTTCAGCCTCTCACGGTAGTTGCAGATCCTCGTTCCTAGCGTATCCTTGTTAGCCATTTTCCTCATCCCCTGGGCCGCCGGGCGGCAAGTATCGGGAAAGGGTTTCGAAATATTCAGACCAGTTTCTCCCGGGCGTATGCCCTGGCCGCATCGAATACCTTCTTGTTGCTCTCCACCAGTTTCGGTTTGGCGGCGAAACTGCGTGCCAAAGCGGCGGCCACATCCTCATCGGGCATGTCCAAAAGGCCCAGTTCCACCATGCATCCCAGCAGGGCGGTGTTGGCCGCTTTGGCCACGCCGTTTCCGCTGGCGATCTCGGAGGCGGGGAACGGATAGACGGTCACTCCCTCCGGAACCGGTATGTCCAAAGGCACGGCCGACTCGTATATCAACACTGAACCGCTCTCCATGGTGGGGAGGAAACGTTCCAGGGAGGGCTGGTTCATGGCCACGAGGACATCGGGATGGTCGATGGCCGGGGAACCTATCTCGCGACCGCTTACCACCACCGAGCATGATGCGGACCCGCCGCGCTGCTCCGGTCCATAACTGGGGAACCATGACACATGTCTGCCGAGTTCGCTGGCCGCATCCGCTATCACCAATCCTAGACTGAGTATCCCCTGGCCGCCGAACCCCGAGAACTTGTATTTCCTCTCCTCGATCGCCGGCATATCTGTTATGTCATCCCCCTCATAATCGGCGGAGACGATATCATCCACGCTGCGGGGGGCGATGTCCATGCAACAGGGTGCCTCCTCAGCGGATCGGTCACGGAGGCAACCCAGCGGGAATGCCTTCTCCATCTCGTCGGTCACGAACTGTGCCGCCTTCACGGAGTCGGCCCGCATGTTGGTGGGGCAGGGGGAGAGTATCTCCACGAATGCATAGCCCTTGCCCTCCTTCTGTATCTGCAAGGCCTTGCGTATGGCCTTGCGGGCCTTCATTATCCGCTTGGTGTCCGCCACTGACACCCTTTCGATGTAAACCGGACGGTCCAGCTGGTTGAATATCTCACAGACCTTCAACGGTTCACCGGTCTTAACCACGTCCCTTCCGTAGGGCGAGGTGGTGGTCTTCTGTCCCG
>PWNH01000021.1 GCA_003557905.1 Methanomassiliicoccaceae archaeon
AATTCCCACTATCATATCGCGTCCACACGGCGGGCGATTAGCTCAGCGGGAGAGCACTGTCTTCACACGGCAGGGGTCGCTGGTTCGAACCCAGCATCGCCCACCACCCAACTCCGCCGTTTGCCGGAGAATCGTAGGTCGGGGTCACATCCCCGACGGACAACGTTGAACCCGCCCGCACCGGTTCCTTCCAACCCGTGCACCCAAACCCCGGCACCAACACCCATCGAATTCTCGTCCATCTCGGATACCTCGAACGTCGGCCACACGCGCGGGCGGTTTCCGGTTGGGGCTGTTTGAGTGATTTCCCCAATCCCACGCGCTAAAATCATCGACCCTTTTCGGCCAGGCTGCCAGGAGAATCCATGATTACCGGCGAGATCAAATCCAGGGTCGACAGGATCTGGGACACCATGTGGGCCGGCGGTATTTCCAACCCGCTGTCGGTGGTCGAACAGCTCACCTACCTGCTGTTCATCAAGCGCCTGGACGAGATCGAGCAGCGTGAGGAAAACAAGGCCAATCGTACCGGCCAGTATGCGCGCGCAAGGATTTTCGGGGAAAACCAGCAGCATTTGCGATGGTCGCGCTTCAACAAAATCCAGCCGGAGCAGCTATTCGAGGTCGTGCGCGATGAGGTCTTTCCATTCATGAAATCCCTCGGTGAGCAGGTTGCCGAGGATTGCGAGGGCGGCAGCACCTACAGCCACCACATGAAAGATGCCCTGTTCATGATGCCCACCCCGAGGGTGCTGGCCAACGTGGTCGACCAGCTCGACGAGATCGACATGGCCGACCGCGATACCAAGGGCGACCTGTACGAATACATGCTCGGCAAGATCGCCAGCGCCGGCCAGAACGGCCAGTTCCGCACCCCGCGCCATATCATCAGATTAATGGTCGAAATGACCGCACCGACACCGGCCGACACCATTTGCGACCCGGCCTGCGGCACGGCCGGCTACCTTGTGGCCGCCGCCGAATACCTGCATGACCACCACGGCGACGAAATCTACCGCTCCGAGAAAAGCAGGCGCCGCTACAACGAGTCCACCTTCCACGGCTTCGACTTCGACACCACCATGTTGCGTATCGGCTCGATGAACATGCTGCTCCACGGCGTCGAAAACCCCGATATCCGCTACAAGGACTCGCTGGCCGAATCGCCCGAAGACGACGCCGGAAGCTACACCCTGATCCTGGCCAACCCGCCCTTTGCCGGCAGCCTGGACTACGAGACCACCGCCCGCGACCTGCTGCAGATCGTCAAGACCAAGAAGACCGAGCTGCTGTTCCTTGCCCTGTTCCTGCGCCTGCTCAAGACCGGCGGCCGCGCCGCCGTCATCGTCCCCGACGGCGTGCTGTTCGGCTCCAGCAAGGCCCACAAGACCATCCGCCGCATCCTGGTCGAAGACCAGAAACTCGACGCCGTAATCTCCATGCCCTCGGGCGTATTCAAACCCTACGCCGGCGTCAGCACCGCCATCCTGCTGTTTACCAAGACCAACTCCGGCGGTACGGATAATGTCTGGTTCTACGACATGCGCGCCGACGGCTTTTCACTCGACGACAAACGCACCCCGCAACCCGACAAAACCGACCTGCCCGACATCCTCAAGCGCTGGCAGAACCTCAAAGCCGAAACCAAACGGCAGCGCACCGACCAGAGCTTCCTGGTGCCCAAAGACGAAATCGCCGGCAACGACTACGACCTGTCGATCAATCGTTACAAGGAAGTGGAATATGAGGCGGTTGAATACGATCCGCCGGAGGTGATTCTGGAGCGGTTGGTGGAGTTGGAGGAGGAGATTGCACGGGGAAGAAGTGAGCTAGAGCAGCTGTTGAAATGAAATGGGAGTCATTACAACTTGCCGACCTCTTTGAGGTAGCAAGAGGCGGTTCACCTCGGCCGATCCAAAAGTTTATCACCGATTCTCCAGACGGCCTCAACTGGATAATGATTGGTGACGCAACGTCTGGCTCGAAATATATTGCGTCAACCAAGAAAAGGATCAAGCCAGAAGGCTTGGCAAAGACCCGGATGGTGCAAGAGGGTGATTTTCTGCTCACCAACTCCATGAGTTTTGGTCGGCCATTCATTCTTAAGACGTCAGGCTGTATTCATGATGGCTGGCTAGTTCTCAGCCCGAAGTCTGACAGTGTCTTTCCCGACTTCTTCTACTACCTGCTCGGATCGGAAACACTCTATCGAGAATTCACAAAGCGGGCTGCAGGCGCAGTAGTCAAGAATTTAAATACGTCATTGGTCAAGCAGGTCCGGGTGCCGTTTCCACCATTGGATGAACAAAAACGCATCGCCGCCATCCTGGATGCGGCCGATGCCTTGCGGGCCAAACGCCGCGAAGCCCTCGCCCAGCTCGACACCCTGCTGCAATCCACCTTCCTGGAGATGTTCGGGGATCCTGTGATCAATCCGAAGGGGTGGAATGTTGGAACTTTAGAAAGACTTGGCAGGGTCGTGACTGGAAGCACCCCTCCATCAAAAGAACCAAACATGTTTGATGGAGATATTCCCTTCATCACACCAGGTGACCTTAAAGATAGCTGGGTCGAGTCAGCTAGAACAGTGACTGAAGCTGGCGCAAGCAAGTCTAGGACGGTGGAAGGAGGCGCCTCACTTATATGCTGTATAGGCGCCACCATCGGGAAGATGGGCAAGGCGGCAGCACGGTCTGCGTTTAATCAACAAATAAATGCGGTAACGTGGGGCCCTCTCATCGACCCTGACTTCGGATTCGAGATGATGCGCTTTTTTAAGGCGAAGATCGCAAATGACGGTGCATCTACAACATTACCCATTTTAAAGAAAAGCCTATTCGAAAAGATTGAGGTGCCAGCTCCACCGATAAAGTTACAACACAGATTCGCCACCATCGTCCAATCCGTCGAACAACAAAAATCCCGCCTGCGCACCCACCTGGATGAACTCGACACCCTGTTCGCCTCCCTGCAGGCACGCGCCTTTGCCGGAGAACTGTAGATGCAAGCAGCC
>PWNH01000112.1 GCA_003557905.1 Methanomassiliicoccaceae archaeon
AAGATATTATGGTGAAAAAGAATCCAAGGAACCCATTTGAGGTATACTAGTAGGAGGAAATACAAATGGCAGCAGAGAAGCCCCACATCAACATGGTAGTTATCGGTCACGTTGACCACGGAAAGTCGACCCTAGTGGGACGGCTGCTCCTCGAGACCGGAGCTATCGAGCCCCACATAATCGAGAAGTTCAAGAAACAGGCCGCTGAGAAAGGAAAAGGATCTTTCTATTTCGCCTGGGTCATGGACGGCCTGACAGAGGAGAGAGAGCGCGGTGTCACAATCGACGTCGCTCACAAGAAGTTCTACACAGACAAGTACTTCTTCACCGTCATCGACGCCCCTGGCCACCGTGACTTCGTCAAGAACATGATCACTGGAACCAGCCAGGCGGACTGCGCGGTCATCACCGTGTCCGCCATTGAAGGTCCCCAGGCCCAGACCAAGGAGCACGTGTTCCTGGCCACCACCCTCGGAGTCAAGCAGATCATCGTCGCCGTCAACAAGATGGACGCCGTTGACTGGTCCGAGGACAAGTACAATGAGTGCAAGGCCGCTACTTCGAAGCTCCTTGCCATGGTCGGCACCAAAGCTGACACCGTTCCCTTCATCCCGCTGTCCGCCATCACCGGCGACAACGTGAAGGTAGCTTCCAGCAACACACCCTGGTACAAGGGCAAGACACTGATCGCCGCCCTTGACGACTTCAAGATAATCGACAAGCCGACCGATATGCCCCTGAGGATGCCCATACAGGATGTCTACACCATCACTGGTATCGGAACCGTCCCCGTGGGTCGTGTCGAGACCGGTGTGTTGAAGCCCAACATGAAGATCTCCTTCCAGCCCTCCAACAAGGTGGGCGAGGTCAAGAGCATCGAGATGCACCACGAGATCCTTCCCCAGGCTGTGCCCGGCGACAACGTCGGATTCAACGTCAGGGGAATAGCCAAGAACGATGTGCGCAGGGGAGACGTCGCCGGTCCGGTTGACAACCCCCCGACTGTCGCCAAGTCGTTCACAGCGCAGATCGCTGTCTTGAACCACCCCTCGGTCATCACCATCGGTTACACTCCGGTGTTCCACTGCCACACCGCTCAGGTCGCTTGCAGGTTCACAGAACTCATCAAGACCATCGACCCCAAGACCGGTCAGGCCAAGGAGAACAACCCGCAGTTCCTGAAGACTGGTGACATCGCTCTGGTCAGGGTTGAGCCCACCAGGCCCATGGTGATCGAGAACGCCAAGGAGTACCCGCAGCTCGGCAGGTTCGCCATCAGGGATATGGGACAGACCGTCGCCGCCGGTATGTGCGTCGATATCGAAAAGAGGTAATAACCTCTCCCTTCCCTTTTTTATAAATTAGGGGTAGAACATGTCACAAAGAGCAAGGATATCACTCAGCGGAACCGACCCCGAGAAGGTCGACAGCGTCTGCACCCAGATACGTGGGATCTCACAGAGGACCGGCGTATCCATACGCGGACCTGTGCCGTTGCCCACCAAGAAGCTCAAGGTCCCGTGCCGCAAGAGCCCAGATGGTGAGGGCACCGAGACCTGGGACCGCTGGGAGATGAGGATCCACAAGAGGCTGATAGACCTGGACGCAGATGAGCGCGCACTGCGTCAGCTCATGAGGATCCAGGTCCCGGACGGCGTGAACATCGAGATCGTCCTCCGCAGCACATAATCCAAACTGACTCCGAGAGTCTCCTTTAAAACCCAAACCCTTGTCGCCAAATTATTAATCCTTCTTTCTTATCATGCTTTCATCGCAGAGGTGAAGCATTGAGGAGCGACAAGATAAAGAAAGGCCTGGACAAGGCCCCATCACGCAGTCTGCTTAGGGCAGCGGGACTCGAGGACGAGGACTTCAACAAACCGTTCATCGGTATAGCGAACTCCTGGAACGACATCGTTCCTGGGCATGTCCATCTGAACAAACTCGCCGACGCCGTCCGTGAAGGTATCGAGGAGGCCGGAGGAGTGGCCTTCACCTTCGGTGTGCCCGGGGTCTGCGACGGTATAGCCATGGGCCACCAGGGTATGCGCTATTCTCTTGTTTCCCGGGAGACGATCGCCGATTGCTGCGAGATAATGGTACAGTCTCATTCTCTCGATGGCTGGGTCGGCGTCACCAACTGTGACAAGATAACCCCGGGAATGCTGATGGCCGTGGGCCGTGTCGACATACCAGCGGTTATTCTGACCGGCGGCCCGATGGAAGCTGGCACTCTTGACGGCGCCCCGGCGGACCTGCAGTCCGTCTTCGAGGCCATGGGACAGTTCAAGGCGGGAAAACTGGATGAGGATGCCGTCCATCGCGTCGAGTGCGCAGCATGCCCTGGAGAGGGAAGTTGCTCCGGATTGTTCACTGCCAATACCATGGCTTGTCTGACCGAGGTGTTGGGGTTAAGCCTCCAGGGTTGCGGCACGATGATGGCCATCGATCCGCGTAAGATAGAATTGGCGAAGGAGACAGGAAGAAAGATTGTGGAACTCGTCCGCAACGGCAAGAGCCCGCGATCCATGGTCGGAGAGGCCAGCATACGCAATGCTGTCCGTGTCGACATGGCCATCGGAGGTTCGACCAACACCGTGCTCCACATCCCTGCGATAGCTAGGGAGTTCGGTGTGGATATAGATCTGGACATATTCGACACCATCTCCCGCGAGATACCCCATATAACAAGCCTCAGGCCAGGAGGTCCATACCACATGCGCAATCTCGAGGAGGCCGGCGGCATCCCTGCAGTCCTCAACAGACTATTGCCGTTCATCGAGGACACCGAGACGGTCAGCGGAAGCAGTCTCAAGACGATCGCATCATCTGCCAAGGTGTTGAACGATGAAGTCCTACGCCCACTCGACAGACCTTATCACTCTGAGGGCGGAATTGCTATACTCAAAGGAAACCTGGCACCGGGCGGCTCAGTCATCAAGCAATCGGCCGTCAGCGAATCCATGTTGCGTTTCACCGGAGAGGCCCGCGTATTCGATTCCGAGGCTGATGCCATGAATGCCATTATGGCTGGTGAGATCCAAGGCGGAATGGTAGTTGTCATCCGTTATGAGGGTCCGAAGGGGGCGCCCGGTATGCCGGAGATGCTCTCCCCCACCAGTCTGATAGCGGGAATGGGTCTCTCTGAGAGTGTTGCGCTGATAACCGACGGTCGTTTCTCCGGGGCAACCCGTGGTGGAAGCATAGGTCATGTTTGTCCCGAGGCCTATGACAAAGGCCCCATAGCCGCCGTCCGTAACGGCGATATGATAACCATCGACATTCCGGACAGAAAGCTGGAGGTCGCCCTCTCCGACGCGGAGATCGAGTCTAGGCTGATGGATGTCGAGCCTATCGACAAAGCACCGAGAGGAGTACTCAAGAAGTACCGTCAGTTGGTCCACAGCGCATCGAAGGGAGCCTATCTGGACTGACCTTCGAAATAAACCCTACCTTTTTCCATTATCTCAACAAACATCTCCGGCGTCTCGGAGAGGGACGCCTCTTTAACCTTATCGACCGCTTCCATGAATCTGGTCCAGGTTCTCTCAGCGTTGTCATTGAGGTTCTGTATCTCGTAGTAAAGGAGAGGATTCTCCCGCGCGACCTCCTCCGAGCCTTCTATCATCTTTCGGAAAGTGGTGGATCCAACTTTTTTCAGGTCTTCGTAGGATATGCCGCTATCCGCCAAAGACGTGAAGAAAGCGATGTTGATGGCGTGGCTCATGCCCAGTACATATGACATCCTACGGTCATGCTCATCAACCGGTAACCTGATTATATTGGCTCCGTGCCCATCGAACAATCCCTTGGCTTCTTCAACCGCTTCAGGAGCACCACAGTCACAGATCATGATGTTCTTGTCATAAAGTGATGGTATGGTCGGTCCGAACATCGGATGTACCGAGCATACGTTCATATGCTGTGCCATATCCTTCAAAGTGTTCATGAATGGTGATTTCAAAGATGAGATATCGAAAACAAGGGCGTCTGTGCCTGTAGTGGAAATATCTTGCAATATCCCTTGAACGGTGGATATCGGGGTCGAGATTATCACTACTTCCTTATCCTCTATGACATCAGCCATAGGAGGGCCATCAACATCGAGGCACTCCACTAAATGACCGTTGTCCGAGAGGAAGCTTTCCAACCATCTCCCCATCTTACCTTCGCCGCCGATAATGAGAATCCTTTTGCCGAATGCCCTTCTTGGCAATGCGGCCTGGACATCGACCGCTTCTCTTATCAATGCCTGGGCAACTTCCTTGCTTGTCCGTTTGCTAATCGAATACGTCTCACCGATCGCGATGTAACGTTCTATCACCCTCTCCTCAACCTGGACGTCCCTGATGGGACTGCCGTTCTCATTTTTCCAGCCACCTATCTTTTTAGCCACGGTGATCCTTTTTCCGATGAGATCCATTATCTGCCTGTCCAGTTCGGCTATCTCCTCTCTCAGGGTCTCAATTCTCAAGGAATCCACCCCTTGACATCATATCGTATATGCAATGGCATGTCATGGCCTCAACAACGGCAACAGCCCTGGGGACGATGCATGGATCATGACGACCCTCGATCTTCAGTTGCACATTCTTCATACTCTCCAGGTCAACAGTGGACTGTACCTTTGATATCGAAGGCGTTGGCTTGAAGAAGCAACGGAAGACGAGGGGCATTCCGCTGCTGCGGCCTCCCAGGACTCCTCCATGGTGGTTGGTGGTTGTGAAAACCTCATTCCCTGTCAAACTGAAAGGGTCGTTCATCACCGAACCTCTCGACCGTGACGATAGAATCCCGTCCCCTATCTCAAAAGCTCGCATGGCAGGTATGGAGAACATGTTTTTGGCAAGTTCACCGTCCAAAGTATCGAACCAAGGCTCTCCAACCCCTATAGGCAGGTTCTCCACTTGGCACTCTACCACGCCCCCTAGGCTATCGCCCTCCGATGATGCACTCATTATGGCCTTGACCATCCTCTCATCGAGTTCTTTGTTACAGGCCCTGGAATCGAAAGACCGAGAGTCCCTGCAGTCGTCCAATACTCGTTGTTGAGGATCCGACACATCGCCTATCCCTCGTGTGAATGCTCCTACATCAACCCCCTGTTCTTCCAGACCCAGTCTGCAAACAGCCCCTGCAGCGACTAATGGGGCCGTCATACGTCCGGAGAACATCCCGCCACCCCTGATATCGTGATTGGGATTCCTGATAATCGCTGTGAGGTCGGCATGACCGGGGCGGGGACGATGGCGGAACTGTTCGTAATCCTTGCTCCGCGTGTCTTTGTTGGCTATCATTATGGAAATAGGGTCTCCGTTGGTGATTCCCTCTGTGACACCTGAGAGGAACAGAACCTCATCGTCCTCACGCCTCGGTGTTCCTATCCCCGGGGAGGGACGACGTAGCGACATCTCTGCGGCTATCCTCCCCGTATCCAATTCCAGACCGCCCCTGACACCTTCGAGGACGCAACCGATATGGGATCCATGGCTACTGCCCCATAATGTGATTCTGATGTCATTGCCTACTGTGTTCATCTCAATCGAACTCCATCTTAACGCCCAGGTGTTCCATCTGCTCCAGAAACAAGGGGTATGAAACCCTGTGTTCACCATTGGATAGAATCTCTGTATGGCCTATCGCATTCAATCCCGCAATGAAACCCGCCATCATGATCCGATGGTCGGCATGGGTTTCGATCGTCCCGCCTTTCAGGGGCCTACCGCCTCTGACTATGCATCCGTCATCGGTCCCGGTAACATCGGCGTCCATGGACTTGAGCATTGCCACCGAGGTAGCTATCCTGTCACTCTCCTTGAAACGTAGGTGCCTGGCATTGAACAACCGACTTGTACCCTCGGCGTTGGCGGCGAGTACTGA
This sequence comes from Methanomassiliicoccaceae archaeon, assembly GCA_003557905.1. GTDB lineage: Archaea > Thermoplasmatota > Thermoplasmata > Methanomassiliicoccales > Methanomethylophilaceae > PWHV01. The sequence continues at coordinate 5,881 of PWNH01000112.1, forward strand.
AACAATCGGAAAGAGGTCGGGGGTATCGCCCAGGTCCACATCCGCCGCCATCAACTCGCTTTTCCTCACTCGGGCCCATCCTTTTCCTATCTCAACATCTGCATTGAAAGACCTGAGTATTTCCAATATGGCCTTGTCCCCCTGCAGGTCGTTGTGATCCAGACCGGTCACCTTGACGTCCCCGGCTATGGCGCCGGCGACGAGTGGGAATGCAGCGGAGGAGAAATCCCCCGGTACTCGGTAGTTGTGAGGTATGTAACCTCCTCCTTCGGTGATGAATCCCGCATCCTCACATTGGACCTTGGATCCGAAACGCCCCATCATGGCGATGGTTATGTCCACATATGGTCGGGAACTCATACGCCCGAGCACATCGATGGCGGTCTCACCCTCACGTAGGCCGCCTGCTAGTAGCAATGAACTTATGAATTGGGAGCTGACCCCTCCTTCGATGGATACGCGTCTTCCGACCAGAGGGCCTCTGATCGAAACCGGCGGCTTTCCCTGAACGGATGAACACCGGGCCCCCATCTCCATCAGGGCATCGATCAGAGGTCCCATCGGTCTTGTTCGGAGGGAGGAGTCACCATCTATCACTGTCGTCCGAGGGAAAAGGGAAGCCAACCCGGAAAGGAGTCTCAATGTTGTGCCGGAGTTGCCTGCATCTATGGTCTCTCCTTTGGCCATCAGACCGCCTCCACTGACAAGCAGCCTAGACTCCCCAATCTCGATATGGGCTCCGAAGGCCCTCATGGCGTCACATGAGGACAGGGTGTCAGCGGATAGCAGGGGTTCGTCTATGACAGACTCGCCGTCAGCCATTGAGGAGAGGAATATCGCCCTATGGCTGTGACTCTTGGAGGGCGGAGCGGTGACACAACCGTCGAGCTCCCCGGGAAATATTCTCAAATCGCGCACCTCAGACTGGTGATAATGAACTCTCCTTCCGGTTCCTCATCGATGATCCTGTTGCAGACCTCCTCGGAAGCAATGATCGCTATCGCTGGCCCGGTACCTGTCACTCCTGCCGCTAGAGCCCCCGCATCAATGGCCCTCTGTGCCAGAGAGTCGTCCAATCCGAGTATCTCGGCGACTATCCGGCCGTTTTTGGTCAAGGTCCTGAACGGGTCGGCCATGCAGCCCAAGACCATCTCATCGAACTCCTGCCAACGGCTACGGAAATCCTCGACATTCAGTGATTTCTTTGTGATCATCCTTTCCGGCACATGTATCAGCACTCCATGGTCCCCGACATAGGGAAGCATCGCCTCCACGACCATCCGCAGGTTGTCAGTTGAAACGATCCCTCCGAAATGGCATCCGCAGGCATCATCGAAAGCTCCGGTTATTGAAACTCCGGCCTCAATCGACGATTCGCATCCTATGCGGATGATGTCCATCTCATCCATATCACTGCTGTATGCTCTGGCAATCGCCAAACAAATGGCATTGGCCGCCGAGCTGGAACTCTTCAATCCCCTAGACGTCGGTATCTCGGAATCAATCCTCAACAATCCATGGCACGGTCTGCCCAAAGCGATATGCATGTTCTCGGCACAGATTCTTGCCAGGCGGTCGTCGGTGGGGTCATGGCCGACTATCTTGACGTCCAGACCTCTTCCAACCGGTTCAAATTCCGCCGTGGTCCTCAGGTCGATACCAATGGTTGAGCCCCTGCCGCTGGGTATGGCGTTCACCACTGTTATCGCACCGTACGATTCCGCCCTGCCTATCATACGATCACCTCTCGCATAACATCCGCCTCAACATAGTGACCGGTCCAGATACGGAAAGACGCCCGGGCCTGATGAACGAGCATCTCGATCCCTTCGATGGTCAAAGCCCCCCTCGAGGCAGCTTCAACGATGAAAGGAGTCTCCCTTGGTCGGTAGACCATGTCGAACACGGTGTGACTATCGTTCAAGGTCGATGTATCGATGGGGGAATCGGCAGGGAATCCCTCCATCCCCAACGGAGTGCAGTTTACGATCAGGTCGAAAGGCTGCAGATCATCTACATGCTTCATGAATTCCGTACCGAACCTGTCTGATAGGATTCTCGCCTTCTCCTCGCTACGAGCGGTTACGGTGACTGAACTCCCTTCAGAAATCAATGCCTGACAACAGGCCATTGCAGCGCCGCCGGCACCTATAACCAGGGCATGACCGCCTACAAAACCATACCCGCTCTGTAGTAGGGCCTGTTTGATACCAAGTACGTCGGTGTTGTATCCGACCAACTTACCTCCCTCGTTAGATATAGTGTTCAACGCCCCTACCGCGGACGCGGAGGAGTCTAGGGAATCCATATGGTCCAAGGCCTCCACTTTGTAAGGAATGGTGACATTAAGGCCTCTTACATCATAAGACCTGATGAACGGACCCAGGTCATCCAGCTGTGGCACATCGAATCTTAGGTATTTGCCTCCGATCCCGACTGATTTGAGAGCTGCACGATGAAGTTCTGGCGATAGACTGTGGCCTAGCGGTCTCCCAATCACTCCCAATATCATGGCGTCATCGCCGATCTCTTGCATGTCGTTAAGATGCAGTTGCCCCGGTGCGGTGGCCGAACCACCGTGGGCGAATGTGAACTCATTTGAGAGCATATCAGACCTTATGCGGGTCACCGCCCCCAATTCACCCATTCCGATCAACACCCTTCTGCCGTTGATCTTGCGGGATGCTTCCATGATACTCACCAGGTCGGTGAAGGAGTTGACCATGAAGGCCGCCTTTCTTATCGCTCCGCTCAGGGAATTGAATATACCGCATATAGCTTCAGCGTCCGGTGTGAAATCCCAATCGTGATGGGACATGATCGTTTTCTCCATATCGATACCGGGAACGATCTCCTCGCCGATGTCGATCAGTGATGCCCCTGTCCGATCACCTTCGATGACAGCGATGTTCCGGTCTTCGCCCTTGAGGTCCCCTAAAGTAACTATGAACGGGATGTCAGGGAGATCCTCGGGTACTTTTCCAAGGCGGTCGAGTCTTATCTCCAGAAGGTCGGCCGACTCTATTGAGGGGGATTTGAGATCCTCAATTCTACCGATCGATAGGCAAAGTCTGGTCATGTCTCTGTTATCGTCTCGTCAACACTCATACCGAAGTGACGACCTCCCTCACTAACGGCCGCGAGGATACGATCCCCTGGCTTAAGATGTGAAACGGATATCGAGCCCTCTGGACCTACGAGTCTGACGGTCTCCGCGTTCTGGACGACGGCGTTGAAATTCCTACCATCGTGCTCCATCTCTATCAGGAGCATTGGTCTGCTCTCCGTCTTACATCTCCCAACCACCGCCTTGCGGCTGCTGCCGTCCTTATCCACGACCATCACCTCATCCCCTCCTTTGAGCTCGGAGAGGTAACGCGTCTTCCCGCCAGGCGTCATAACATAAGCGTGGACCGCCCCGGCGTTGACCCTGAAGGGTCTTGATGCCACATAACCGGACTCCTCACTCTCCGATTGAACCAGCAACATACAAGCCGATTGCGAACCAATGAGCATTCCTTCTCCCGGAACCATAATGTTGCAGGTGTCGACGCAAACGCGGTCTGCCTGGCCTATCTTCTTGACCGCCTTAACCGTGACCGCCTGCAGTCCGACCGAGGATTCATGGGATATCAATGATGCGATACTTTCATCATCCCAATCCTTCGGTTCGAGCAGGACCGCGTCCACACCCAATTCCAGAGTGTGGAGGAATACCCTAGCCTCCTCCAGACCATCCGCCATGGCCACGAGTCTCGAACCGCTTCCCTGGAATGCAGCGACCATGTTCTCCAGAGGGATGACCTTCCAATCCTTGGTGCTGACTATGAAAGAACTCTCTCCCGCTGAGTCCATTATCTCCTTCATGACCTCAGGACCGTCCACGGAGACCATATGCAGAGTCCCCCACCCGGACTCAACCGTATCACCATCCCGCAGATGGAGGTTGATCCTTCCCAACGCAGAAAAATCCTCATCCCCCTTTCTGGCCAGAATGTCGTCTATACCTCTCTCCATGGCCCTAGTTGCCAGTGCTTTCCTGGCCTCCTGGTCATCGGGCAGGTCGGCCCGCGCCCATACGCGTCCCAAATCATCACCTCAGGAATTCCATAGCGTCTTCCACGCTGTTTCCGTGCAACACTATAGCCGATATGGCCCTTGTTATTCCTTCAACATTGCGGTGCTGGAACACGTTCCTGCCGATGGATACCCCTCTGCCCCCTGCTTCCAGGGAATCCTTGACCATCGTCAAAAGTTCCTCGTCGGAGGAGACCTTAGGGCCACCGGCGATGACCACGGGAGCAAGTGCCCCTTTGACAACCTCCTTGAAAGTGTCAGGGTCTCCGGTGTAGTTGGTCTTGATAAGGTCAGCGCCCAGTTCAGCAGCCACGCGAGCGGAGTGTTTGACCAGATCGACATCGAAGGGATTCTTTATGCCTGGGCCACGTGGGTAGGCCATAGCTAGCAACGGTATGCCCCACTCCATGCAACTGCGGGAGACGGCGCCTATGTCACTGAGCATCGCCGGTTCGGTTTCAGAACCGATGTTCAGATGAACCGATACAGCGTCGGCACCGAGTTTGATGCCCTCTTCCACCGTAGCGACGAGGACCTTGTAGTCTGATGTGGTGCCCATGTTAGTAGAAGCGGACAGATGCAGTATCAGACCTATGTCGTGACCACTGCTCCTGTGACCGTATGGGACGATCCCCTTGTGCATGACGACCGCTGTGGCCCCTCCGCGGGAGATGCAATCTATCGCATTACACATGTCCGTCAACCCGTCGATCGGACCAACGGAAATCCCATGGTCCATCGGTATTATCACTGCGTTGCCGGAGTTACGGTCAATTATCCTCTCCATACGGATTTGCTTACCGAACATCTTATCCCTCGTGATACGTGCTAACACATGACACGGTATATTAACCCTTCGCCAACATACCGCATCAATATCGACATGCCCGTTCGAAACATATTTATTGTATCTTCCGATTGGACGCCTGAATGGGCCAATAGATCAGCTCGGAAGATCGCCTGCTTTGCAAGCAGGAGGCCGCGGGTTCAAATCCCGCTTGGTCCACCATCCATCTCATCTGGATTCTCTTCTCATAACCGATTTGGCTACTCGTAATCAAAAAAAGGATTAACGGGATCCGTTGTCGTAGGTCAACTGACTCTCCGCATTGAGTCCGACCACTTTAACGGACTTGTTCTGCTGCTGATAGCGGTGTATGACCTTACTCACAGCCTCCACTCCTGACAGATCCCATAAATGTGAATCGGTGAAATCTATCTCCACGTTATCAGGGTCCCCGATGTAATCGAACATGTCGACGAACGAAGGCATGGTTCCGAAGAATAGTTGGCCCTTTATCCTGTACACTTTCACACCATCGTCACGAACGGTTTTGGATGCCGATATCACTGACATATTCCATCCGAATATCAACAATGCCAGGATTATGCCCGATATCACTCCTTTGGCAAGATCATGGGTCAATACAGTGACTGCGATGGTGACAACCATTACGGCAACATCGCCACGGGGTATCTTGTGAAGTGTCTTCACGGAGTCCCATTCAAATGTTCCGATCGCCACCAAAATCATCACGCCGACCAGGGCCGCCATGGGTATCTGGGACACAAGGTCACCGAACACTATTATCAGGGTGATGAGGAATAATCCGGCCACAAGCGATGACAGCCTCCCCGTCCCGCCTGATTTGATGTTGACCATGGATTGCCCGATCATTGCACATCCTGCCATCCCTCCGAAGAAACCGGCAACACAGTTGGCCAGTCCCTGACCCTTGATCTCCCTATCCTTGTCGCTTTCCGTATCTGTCATCTCATCGATTATGGAAGCGGTTAAAAGTGATTCCAGAAGGCCAACGATCACAAGAGTCAAAGAATA
>PWNH01000110.1 GCA_003557905.1 Methanomassiliicoccaceae archaeon
GTCTCTGCGCCCATTACGTGCCTGACGGTGCCCGCCTCTTCGCCGTGATATCAGCCTACGATGACGTTCAATCATATGTTCTCAACCGTGAGAACTACAAGACCGGTGACTCCCTGCGCCTCATACTGCCTTTCCTCAAGGCCGGGGGAGCCACCGACAGCGATGTGCTGAAGGTCAGTCGCGAGAACCTTGAACTGCTGCCTGGTGCGGACAGGACTATGCGCTACCTCACCGACCTCATGCCTTCTTTCATCATATCCGCATCCTACGACCATCATATGATGGCGCTCTGTGACGTGATCGATTTCCCCTACAGCAACGTTTACTGCACCAGCATGCAGCTGGACAACATCGTGGTCGACGAGTCCGAGGCGAAGGAGATAATGGACCTCGCCCGGGAGATCGCGGACATGCCTGTGCCCCGCATCCCGGAGAACGCCATCGAGATGAACGACCTTTCGCCAGTGGACCAGAACAACATCCGCAGGATGGACGAGATATTCTGGGACTACATGCTCACCATGGAGGCCTACTCCCTGATATCGGGAGTCAATCCGTTGGGCGGCAATGAGAAGGCCTACTCCATATTGGACATCAGACGCAAGACGATGGTGGACCTCGACGAGACCATGTACGTGGGCGGTGGCATAGCCGACATCCAGGCCATGGAGCTGGTACGTGACGGTGGGGGATTGGCGGTGTCGTTCAACGGCAACCGCTACGCGGTCCGCGAAGCGGACGTGGCGGTCATGTCACCGGACACCATAACAATCTCCCTTCTGGCCACCGCCTTCTACCTCGGCGGTGCCGAGGCGGTCTACGACATGGTCGATGATTGGGACTACGAAGGATTGAAGACCTCCCCCCACGCCGACCCCTATCTCCTCAAGGAGTTGAGGCAGGTGTTCCCCGACCAACTCCCCGAGGTCGTCAGAGTGACGCGCAACAATGTGGAAGAGGTCATAGAGCTCAGCGAGAACTACCGCATCAGCATACATGGCGAGCGGGGAAGGCTGACCTGAGGATGGTGTATCGTACGCTCTGCACATAGGGGCGGGCGCGGTTGTCGCCCTTGCGATCATCGCGGCGGCCTTCTTCCTGCTGCGCCGCGGCTGACCTTCGTCAGCATGACCGGCACCGTGAGCATTCCCGTCGCAATAAGTACCAGCACTCCCATGCAGATATCGTCCACTGGATCCAAGGAATCGCCCATGGGGATGGCCGTCAGCGTCATGGCCTCCAATGAGACCGGCTCGGAACCGTGTGCGGACAATTCTATTGTCTTGGGCTCGAAACCTTCCCTCGTCACCAATACCGAGTGATCGCCCTCCCTCACTGAGAATTCGAAGCACCCGTCCTCATCGGTATTGCACATCAACACCCCGCCGACCCATATTCCCACGCCGCCGACGGGGTCGCCTTCCCCATCCAGCACAGTGCCGTTTACCAGCACATAGGAGACCACCGGGAGCGTATAGTTCTGCCAGGATACCAGCCTCCCTGTAGGTGAATGGGCGGTGATGTTGACATAGTAAACACCGCCCTCCATGTTGCCTATCACCACCCCTTCGTCAAGGAGAACCAGGAATCCGGCGTCGGTGTCCATGCTTATATCGACGGTCTCATTCAGCTCCAGTATGTAGATGTAGGTCTGCCCGTCGAGGAACCCCCCGTGCGGGGCCGGAGGCGGTTCCGATATGAACTCCGGGGCCCAGGTGTGATGGATGGTCAGATTCCACTCCTCATAGGCGTGAAGCTTCCCTTCCAGCGACCATACGGTGAAGTTCATCGAGTAGATTCCCGCGTCCCCCGCCTGAGGGGTTCCGGATATGGTGAACGTGGCGTTATCGAAATCTATGTCCATTACAAGCGATTGGGGCAAACTCCAGTGGACGATGTAGCCCATTATGCTCTCGTTGACGGTTATCACATGCTCGTAATGGACTACCTCCAAAGCGTCCGGCGGTGGTGGTCCGAGGGTCGGCGCCCATGCGGCTCCGAAGTTCAGGGTCCAGTTGTGTGTGGTGGACAGTTTCCCCGCCTCCGATGTGGCGGTGACATTGATCCAATAGCTCCCCCGGTCTCCCAGCTCGGTATCGCCCTCCACCGTGAACGATGTCTCGTTGCTTGTGATGGTCAACGAAGGGGGAAGGTTATGGGCGATGTCCCAGGACACGGACTCGTTGGCCGTCACCTCATGCTCGTAGAACCATGCCTCTTGGCCGTCCTCCGGGGGAGGCCCTAATTCAGGAGCCCATGCCGATAGGATTGTCAGTTCCCATTCCTCAAAGACTTCAAGCTTCCCTGCCTCTGACCAGACGGTGAAGTTCATCGAGTAGATTCCCGCGTCCCCCGCCTGAGGGGTTCCGGATATGGTGAACGTGGCGTTATCGAAATCTATGTCCATTACAAGCGATTGGGGCAGACTCCAGTGGACGATGTAGCCCATTATGCTCTCATTGACGGTTATGATTTGTTCATAGTAGAAGGTTTCCCGCGCATCTGGCGGGGCCGGACCGAGCGTTGGTGCCCAGGCCATTCCGAGGTCAAGCGTCCAGTTGTGAGTGGTGGACAGTTTCCCCGCCTCCGATGTGGCGGTGACATTGATCCAATAACTCCCCCGGTCTCCCAGCTCGGTATCGCCCTCCACCGTGAACGATGTCTCGTTGCTTGTGATGGTCAATGAGGCCGGCAGATTATGGATTATCTCCCAGGACACGGACTCGTTGGCCGTCACCACATGCTCGTAGAACCATGCCTCTTGGCCGTCCTCCGGGGGAGGCCCTAATTCAGGAGCCCAGGCATCTTGGATGGATAAAGTGAAGTTCTGCCAGCTTGTCAGTTTTCCCTCGATTGACGTGGCGGATATGTTCACATGGTAAAGGCCCACCTCCCCTATTGCCGGGATGCCGGAAATTTTTAGTTCACCTTCCAAAACTTCATGGTTGAGGAAGGCGGCATCGCTTTGGAAATGCCAAGACACGCTCTCATTTGCACTAGCCATGTACGTGTACGGTTGGGTCTCCTGACCGTTGACGATGGGCGCGCTCTCAATCTCAGGATACCAGGCGAATATAACCGTCAATGTGACAGTGTCCTCGTCCCAATTGCCGGCCGCATCTGTGACCCTAAGTATGACCTGATATTCTCCAGGGTCATCGAACACGAACGAGGGCTGCGCCCCATAAAGGGCGATTTCTTCTCCGACATAGGTGAATGTCCATGTGTAGTTCTCGATGCCTACGTTGTCGGTGGAAGCTCCTCCGTCGAAAGTCGTTGACCTGCCATGGTAGACAGTGAAGTCATCACCGGCATCAGCTATGGGAGGGGTGGTGTCGGTGACGTTGACCCACATGGTGTCGCTGCATTTGAGACCGACGGCATCGGTCACGGTGAGTGTGACCGTGAAGTTGCCGGCGTCGTCGAAGGTGAAATCGGGCCCCGCCCCATATAACTCGACCAACTCCCCGGAGTAGAAGAAAGACCAAGTGTAGTTTACTATGCCCGAGCCGACCCCCACCACATTATCGTTGGAATTCGAGCCGTTGAAAAGCACGTTGTCACCCTGGAGGATTGTCTTATCAGGACCAGTAACCGCCAGTGGAGCGACCGTGTCCTTAACATCAATCCATAAATCATCTGTGCCCGAAAAGCCTTCAGCGTCCGTTACGGTGAGTATGACTTTGTAATTACCCACATCGTTGAAGGTGAACCCGGCCAAGACGCCATAGATGTTCACATCCTCCCCACCATAATTGAAGGACCAGGTGTAGTTGACGATCCCGGAGCCTGCACCGGTCACGTTGTCATGTGACTGTGTCGCATCCAGGATGACCACGATGCCCTGGCCCAGGGGAGATATCTTCTTGTGGAAGATGTCGTTGTCGCCTTCCGCGCCTTTGATGTCTGTACTGTCCACCCATGTTACGTGCGTGTACCCCCCGGCCAAGGAGATGGAAGGGCCGGTCGAGGTTGATGTGCTCTCCGTGGAGACCACAGCTGCGCCGCTCCATATGCCCGAACTGCTCATGACCTTGTAGAAGATGTCGGCATCTCTATCAGAACCATCAAGATCGGTTAGGTCCCGCCAGACGACATGGACATTCCTATCATCATCGATCTGGAGCGCTGCCATGCTGGATGCCAGGGTGCTCTCTGTCGACACCACCTCGGTGACGCTCCAGGCGCCGTCCGCTCTGTACTTGTAGAAGATGTCCAAATCCGTCCCGGAACCATCGTAGTTCGTTTGATCCTGCCAGACCACATGTATCGAGCCCAGGTTGTCAACCTTGACAGTGGGTATGTATGAACCCGCAGTGCTCTCTGTCGACACCACCTCGGTGACGCTCCAGGCTCCGTCCGCTCGGTACTTGTAGAAGATGTCCCAATCCGTCCCGGAACCGGCATAGTTAGTCTGATCATGCCAGGCGACATGGGCCACGCCATCGTTGTCAATGGCTATTGATGGGTATCTTGAATTATGAGTACTTTGAGAGGAGACGACCTCCACTGAGCCCCATATACCCTCCGTTGTCCTCGAGCGATAGAATATGTCATAATCCGTCCCAGAACCGCCATAGGGCGAGTTGTCCTCCCATATGACATGGACTTTACCGTCGGTCCCGACCGCTATCGATGGGTTTTCGGACACCGATGCTGTGTCCGTCGAGACCAGCTCCACGCCGCCCCAGGGACCCTCTGAGGGTTTGCCCCGGTGGAACACCTCCCTGACCCATCCAGATCCATAGTTGACGTACTCGTACCAGACCACATGTAAGTTTCCATCTGCGTCGACCACTATCTTAGGCTCGCTAGCATGCCATCCACTCAAGGAGATGACGGCGATATCGCCTATCGTACCATCCTCATCAATAAACCGATAGAATATGTCACGGTCATCACCGGAGCCGCCATAGTCGGTATGTTCCTCCCAAACCAAGTGAATTATTCCATGAGCATCAACCGTTGACGAATGGTGATTGATATCGAAATCACTATCAGGTGTAAGCACCACCGTAGTGTCCAATGTCACCAGCGGCTTTTGAACTGAATATGCGGCCAAAGCCTTTGGAGGCACGGAGTCAGTGACGTTGACCCATGTCACATCACTATCGGAAAATTCGGCGGCATCCATAACGATTAGCAGCACAGAGTAGTTTCCAACATCATTGAAAGTGAACTGCGGTGAGACGCCGTAGAGCTCAACGGGCTCATCCTCATAGCTGAACTTCCATGTGTAATTGACGATCCCTGAGCCGATTCCTCCCACCTCATCATTCGACCCCGTTCCATCAAAATTCACGGCCGTGCCCTGCCCCACAATCAAATCATCTCCAGCGTCTGCAACCGGGGGCACCGTGTCAGCTATGATGACCGTGACCGTGTCCTCATCGTGGTTGCCCGCCGCGTCCGCCACTGTCAAAGTGACGTGGTGGTCGTCTGCGTTGTCGAAGGTGAACTGTGGTGAGACGCCGTGGAGCTCGACATCCGCCCCTCCGTAGCTGAATCGCCAAGTGTAGTTGACGATGCCGACATTGTCCGTGGAGCTTGAGCCGTTAAATATCACGCCAGCGCCTTGTCCCATGAGCGGGAAGCTGGTGTAGACGATTCGGCATGTTTCGTCCCTAATCTCCCCCTCCGACTCATCCCAGACGATATGAACGACGCCGTTGTCATCGACGTCGATCTTCTGGTAGCTTCTGGGCCAGGAGTGATTGTCCGCATCGATGGATATCAATCGGGTATCGCTCCAGACGCCGTCCTTCCATCTGACCTTGTATAGGATATCATAATCAGGGCCAGAGCCCTCGAAGTCAGTGTTGTCATGCCAAACCACATGCAGATTGCCGCTCCGATCGAAAGCTGCAGACGCCCTGTCGCTTCTGTTCACGCTCTCGGATGATACTAGAATAGCGTCTGACCATTGACCATCCTCTGTTCGGTGGTTGTAGAAGATGTTTGTCGGTTCGGTATGGATATGGATCTGCCCTCTCCAAACTATGTGGGGCGTCCCTTGATCGTCCAGGGCCAATGATGGATACCGTTTGGACGAGAACTCCGGCGGAGAGGCCTCCTCAGTCTCTCCCCATGTGCCGTTGATCCACCTGAATTTGTAACTGAGTTGGGTATCCCTATCGTTCCAAACCACATGGACGGTCCCATCATCCTCGACTGCCAATGACGAATCCTCCGAAAGGACCCCAGTGCTCTCAGAGGATACCAGTTCGGTGCTGGACCAAGAAGCTCCACCCGACTTGTTCTTGTAATATATGTTCCAGGACCCTGTTCCGCCCAGATCCTCTATCTTGTCCCTCCAGACCACATGGACATTGTCCTCTCCATCCAATGCTATCTGCGGGTTCCAGGACCCTTCAAAATGACTGCTCTCAGTCGATACCGTCTCGGAGGCCCCCCACCCTCCATCGAGCGCCTTGCTGTTGTAAGCTACATGCCTTCTGGTGCCATCGTGGTTCTCGTAAACGACATGTATCATTCCCTGGGAGTCTATAGCCAGCGATGGACGGTCAGAGGTGTAGCTGCTGTCGGTGGAAACGATCTCGGTGACTCCCATCGTGCCGTTCGCCCATCTCACCTTGTAGAAGATGTCCCTGTCGATCCCTGAACCCAGGTAATCGGTATTGTCCGCCCAGACAATGTGTGCGTTTCCGAGGGCGTCCACGGCTATGGACGGGTCCCATGATCCACCGCTGCTCTCAGTGGAGACCATCTGCGAGCCGTGTGCTGGCACGATCAGATTGCTCAGGCCGTATGAGGCCTTCGCCTGGGGCGGTTCATCATCTTGGAACCATGCTTGCATGAGTGGATAGTTGTCCTTGGCCGCTGATGAGCCGTTGATTGGCCGGGGTTCGTCAGCATAACCATCCTTATCGGAGTCCACACCCTCATGATCGTCCCAATAGTTGCCTCCGCCGGGATAAGTCAGATTCCAGCTATTGCTGCCGTTGTCCACGGCCTGGACCCGGTTGCCGATAAGATTGTTGTTGTAGACTGAATTGCCGCTTCCTTCCAATATACAGATGCCTGCATCGTTTCCGATTATGTTGTTGCGCGCGAACACGTTGTCGTTTGAGCCCGGGTCTACGGTATTGACCGCCACGATGCCGTTGCCGCCGTTGCCGTTGACCTTGTTATACATCAGTGTGTTGTTTCCCGATTCCAGTAACCTTACCCCGTCCCCGCCGTTGTCTGATATGTTGCTATCGGTGATGGTGATGCCGCTGGAACCGGGCAGCAGTACGATGCCGTTGCCGTCGTTGCCGGTTACGCTTAAGCCGCTGATGTTGGAGTCGCTTATCCCATGCAGCAAGATGCCGGCTGAGTTGCTCCCCGTCACCTTGAATGAGTTCAATCCAACACCGTCTGAGGTCACGTTGATCGTTGGCAGGGACGGATCGGCTGCCTCGACTATGGTGTCCGTACCATTGCCGATTATGGTCACATTCTTGTCTACTATCAGATTCTCAATGTACAATCCAGGCATCACATGGATGGTGTCGCCTTCTGCGGCCGCTATTATCGCCTCGGTGATTGTCGAGTGATTGTCTCCGTGTCCCAGGCCGTCAACGATCAAAAGATCGCCGCTCTGCCCTCCCGCACTCAACGGAGTAATGAACATCGTAGTGCAGAAGAGCATACCGCAAAGCAGGAAAAGCGTCAGTAAACAGGAAGGCCCCCTGTCGTTGATCATAGTTCATATCCCCTATGATCGGCTTTGTCCGTCCCTAAGGCTTTGCCGAACGTCTCAGCGGAGTTCATTTCCGACGAAGGAATGAAGCCCACGCTGAAAACCAGAACGAAGGCCGTAGCCAGGGCATGAAGACATATGTTCATCGATTCCTCCAATTACCTCCTACGCAGAAATAATAGGATATTATTTTTTATATAACGGTTACTTGAGGCCGTATTTCTGTAAATCGTGAAGGTGGTTCCTTCAACCAACGTGAATCCATCAAGGCCGCCATATGCTACCTCCGAGGGGGCGCCGCCATGGTTTATGATGGACGTGAAGATGAGGACGGTGCTACGGCGATTAATCGTAATGTGGGCAAACGGACGGTGTATTTTCATCGGCCGGGCCGTTCGCCGAGCTTTTCGTATTGAAAAAATTCAAGTGGCAGGAGGCATGTGATTAATGTGCTGTGGTATCATGATCGGAGAATTCGACCTCATAGACCTCCCCTATGCCGACCCCTATCTCCTCAAGGAGTTGAGGCAGGTGTTCACCGACCAACACCCCGAGGTCGTCAGAGTGACGCGCAACAATGTGGAAGAGGTCATAGAGCTCAGCGAGAACTACCGCATCAGCATCCATGGCGAGCGGGGAAGGCTGACCTGAAACATTGAAAGCAGTGTTGGATTCGCAGAGAACCGTGAGAGAATAGATAGGGGTTTATGGTGCTCCTGCCGGGATTCGAACCCGGGTCACCGCCTCGAAAGGGCGGAATGATTGGCCGGACTACACTACAGGAGCGTAGCCCGTTGATTATGCATTTCGTTTAAAAAGTTTTCCAGACTTCAGAGGAAAGGCAGTCGTGTAACCGTCGCGGGGTGGGGGCGGTCGCGTATGACTATGTCCAGCTCCGTCCCCGCGGCGGACAGGGACTGCGGCAGATAGGCCAATGCGATGCCTTTCTCCAGCATCGGGGACATCGTACCCGATGTGACCACTCCGACCTCCTCCCCTGATGAGAGGACCGCGTAACCGTGGCGTGGGATGCCCTTCTGATCCATCACCATACCCGCCAACACGGGGAAGTCACCGTTGCGGGATTGGGCCTCCAATGCTTCGCGCCCGATGAAATCGTGATCGAACTTCACCACCCAGTGCGGCCCGGTCTGCAACGATGTCTGCGAACCGTCGAAGTCCGTCCCCGACAGGAGCATGCCCTTCTCCAAACGGAGGGTGTCACGGGCGCCGAGGCCCACGGGCGAGACCCGTTCATCCTCCAGGAGTCTGTTCCAAAGTGCCGGAGCGGCATCGTTGGAAACGATTATCTCGAAACCGTCCTCGCCGGTGTAACCGGTCCTGGCGATCAGGCAGTTCATCCCGTCCAAGGCCGGGAACGGGGACGGAAGTGTAGAATCCGGAAGCGGCAGTGGCACCTGGAGGATATGGAATCTCTTCAACTCTGAAAGGTCCACCAAGGGCCGCATGACCTCCTCGGCACAAGGACCCTGCAGAGCTATGCACGACAATTCCGAGGACAGGTCGAGTACCGCGGCGTCCTCGGCTTGGGCCCTCATCCATTCCAGGACCTTGTCCTTCGTGGAGGCGTTGGGCACCATGAGGAAGCTGTCACCAAGGTTGTAGACGATGGTGTCATCGATTATGTGACCGTCATGGTCGAGGATGTGGGAGTATATCCCCTTGCCCTCCCGCGCCAAGGATATGTCGTTGGTCAGCGTCCTCTCCAAAAGGTCCTTGGCACCATCGCCGGATATGACCAGGTCGCCCATGTGGGACACGTCGAAAATCCCGGCACGGGTGCGGACGCGTCGGTGCTCCTCCACGATGCCGGTGTACAGTATGGGCATCTCCCAGCCCGCGAAGGGCACCATCTTGGCCCCTGCGGACACATGCTGCTGGTAAAGCGCAGTCCGTGACGGGTTCATAACGAAATCCGGAAGGCTTGTCTCTATAAATATTTCTCAACCGACGGCGCCTAGCGATGCGCCTTTTTCTGCTTGATCCGCCATATGCCCTTCGGCACCCGGATCAGGAAACGGGCGCCCTGGCCCTCTACCCCTTCTTCGCATATCTCCATGTCGGTCAATGACAGGATGTGTCTCGTCAAGAACAGGCCGAATCCGGTGTTTTTGCCGAACCCGCGATCGAATATCCTCTCCTTGTCAGCAGCGGGGATCCCTATGCCGTCATCCTCCCAGACGATTATGAAATCCTCACCGTCCTGATGTCCGCTCAAACGGATGCGGCTGACCGTACCACCGTGACGGATGCTGTTGTCGATGAGGTTCTCGAAGACACGGCTGAACAACATATCAGCGTAAACCTCGAGGCCGTTGATATCCCTCAGGACCTCCACGCCCACCACCGTCGCCGGTGACACAGAGAAACTGACACCCTGCCATTGCGGGACGTCCTCCCCCAACCTATCATACTCGCGCATGAATTCGATGTCCTTCTGGATGGCGATGGCGGATAGTTCCACCTTCTCGAGGAGGGGCAGGGACACACAGTCGCAAGAATCGATCGCAAGTTCGGTGAATCCACGCAACGCGGTGATCTTGTTCATCACATCATGGCGTATGAGGCTGGAGAGGAGCTGCAGCTTCTTGTTGGTCAATCTCAGCGACGTCTCCATGCGTTTGATCTCATCGATGTTCACCGACACCGCAAGAAGCCTGTCCTCGCCCATGAACGGCAACACCATCAACGATATCTGCTCCCAGAACCGGGAACCGTCCTTGGAGGCGGATATCCATTGGAACATCTGCGGCCCTTCCTCGATCGATGCCAACGCCTTCCTGCGGGCGTCGGCCGCGGAATAAGGATGGTCGGCCCATTCCAAGCCCTGTTCCATCATCTCCTCTATCGATGAGAAACCGCTTTGCTTTATGGCATTGGTGTTCGCATAGACCACATCCATCGTATTGATGTCGTGTACTATTACCGAGAACGGGGATAGGTCGAGGAGGGTCCGTATGCTCTCCTCGCTGCGTCGCAATGCATCTTCGGCAGCGATGCGGTCGGTGATGTCCCGAGCGATACCGGCGATACCCTTCACAGTGCCTTCTGACCTTATCGGGGACAAGGATGTCATGTAATGTCGGACGCCCTGCTCGGTGGGGACCTGCCATTCATATGACACAGTCTCGCCCCTCAGGGCCTTGATGTTGTACTCCTCATGTATCCTGGCGGCCTCTCCCCCCATGATCTCCCGTGGGGTCTTACCGATGTACCTCTCCCTGGCATCATTCAGGTTTTTTAACCAAGCGCCTTAGATGCCGGTGTGTCTCTGCTTATCATCCAAGGTGAACACGACGTCATTCGTGGAGTCGACTATGGACCGCAGGTGAACCTCCTGGGCAAGCATCCCCGCAAGTGCATCCCTTTCCCTCAAGGCCCTACGGACCACCCCTAACGAATTGTTCCATGTTTCCGTCAGAGGGCCGTCGATATGGATCGGACCATCGAAGCCCACCGGACAATGTCCTTCGTACGGTTTCTCCGTGGCCAAGAATACTGAAAAATTACGTAACAGCAGGGGGAAGTCCTCAAAGGCCCGTTCTTGGTTCGCACCGTCTCCGACCATTACGATCCTAAGCCCCTCATCTGTCAGCAAGTGCGCTGACTCTTCGATTGAACTGGAGGACTCCACGCTTGACAGACCGGCTTCCTGTAGGAGTTGCACAAGGGTTGAGGCCTTGAGCGGATCCGACTCGACGACCAATCCGGTCCGATGGATGTCCTGAGGGGGCTTATCGGAATCTAGCACGCCATTGACTTGGTTTTAATGGTTTATTAGGTTTTATTTTCAATTTCAGATGCCGTTCCTTGTTTTTTGTTTATTCGACAATCATGAAAACATTGCTTGAATGAACGGTTATCATATCATCTCGAGATTATTCGATCTGGAATCATTGGATAAATTGAGCATTCGTGCATGGCTGTGTCTGACCGCTTGAATGGCCGCCACCCAATCCTTTAATATATGGTCAATGTATCCAAACAAACATCGGAGGACTTAATTGAGTGCATA
>PWNH01000113.1 GCA_003557905.1 Methanomassiliicoccaceae archaeon
CTCAGAGCGGGGGTAGCCGAGCTGGACAAAGGCGCGGGACTTAAGACAACGGGTTTGTAGGAAATCCCGTCCCGTAGGGGTTCGTGGGTTCGAATCCCACCCCCCGCACCATCACAAATCAATTCTCGAAAGGTCACAACCTCGATAATCCAATCTGGGCCTGGCCGAATACGATTATTTACTCTCTACGCCTTTCACAAACGATGAGAGATGTCAAAGTGGCCATGGTCAATTTCCTGCCTATCCTCGGTGATGTGGAAGGGAACCTGTCCAGGATGGAGGAATTCACCGCTCTTGCCAAACAGGAAGGCGCATCACTCATCTGTTTTCCAGAACTGTCAGCAACCGGATATTCAATACCGCAATCCATGCAGTATGCGGAATCCTCCGATGGCAGGATAGCATCGTTCATCGTAGGTATGAGTGAGAGGCATGAGATCTGTGTTTCCGCCGGTTTCGTGGAGCTTCTCGAAGGCAAGAAGTTCATATCTCAAATACTGGCAGAGTCGGGAAGAAAGATCGGTATCTACAGGAAAACCCATCTGGGCCATCATGAACGGGAGTTCTTCCACTCTGGCAATGAACTGCCTGTTTTCGAGACCTCGCTCGGAAAGGTCGGCATCAGTATCTGCTGGGAATCCCGATTCCCAGAGGTCGTAGGTGTGCTGGCTTTGAATGGGGCGGAGATGATCCTGATGCCTTATGCATCGGGCCCTGGCGGCATTCAGCGGAGGGACATTTGGCATCGCTATCTGCCCACGCGGGCAAGGGACAATTCCGTGTACATCGTTGCATGCAACTCGCTAAGGGATGAGGACGGGGGAGCGGGAGGCGGAGTCATGGCGCTGGGTTGTAAAGGGGATGTTTTGTCAGAGGACTACTCGTTCGATGAGAAGTTCCTCTTGACCGATCTCAGCGCAGAAGAATCCTCCAAGGCCCGAACAAGGGGGACGATGGGAGACAATTATTTCCTTGCGGAAAGACGTCCAGAGTTGTATTCAGACCTGGCATCGGACCGATTCTTCAACTGAACGGGCAGAATGACATCCTTCGTTGAATGTAATTGAAAGTAATCGACTGGCGAATGATTCTGAAAATGTTGCTCTCAGATACCCAACACCATCAATGATTATTTGGCGGTCAGCGGAGGGCAAGCGTCCATGAGTTGTTCCGCTAACAGATGATCACAGCAATGTGCCGATGATGAAGGCCAGTATGAAAACGGTCATCACAAGGTACATCTTCCGTATCTCCTCCCTACCTTCATCAGGCATGGAGGATGACCGCAGACGTTGATAGTGAAGGAGAAGCATCAAGTCCGCCGCGATGACCGGTACGACATATGCCCAACCCAACCATCCGGCGCCGATGGGGATGAATGTGAGGATCACGATCGCGACTGTAAGGACCCCGGCAACCCGCAGTGCGAACTCCTTCCCATGGACTATGGCTATCGACCTGGAGCCTCTTAGACGGTCCCCCTCCATATCCATGGCCCCTGATGATATCTCGGCCGCAAGGTTGAAGAGGAAGGCTATGGAGGCAAAAACCCATATCAGAGGGTCGTTCAACCCACCTACAGATATACCTCCGAACAGAAATGTGGAGGCCACCGAGAACGCCACCATCATATTTCCGAGCGGCCCGCTCTCCTTCAGCCTCCAGTTGTAAAGCAGCCCTATAATGAGGATTACTGCCGCAAAGGCCAACGGGGTTGAGCCCAGCAAGGCCGCCATGACAAGCCCTAAGGCCGCTAACACGGCCGCGATCGCCAACACCTCCCATCCACTCACTCGCCCGGAAGGAAATGGCCTGTGAGGTTTATCGACAAGGTCCACCTCCAAATCGAAATAATCGTTGGAGACCATCGCTGACGCTGAAAGGAAGAATCCGGCCAGAAAGCCATATGTGACCGTCATCAGGGATGGCAGACCCGTATGGGACACGATCTGTCCTGCGATGACGCATACTCCCGCGATCATCGGAAGTTCCGGTTTGATGAGGCCTATCACAGAATCGATTTTTCCGTCCGGTATACTCACCCCTCCCGAGATACAGGGAGTGGTTGAAGATTATTAAACCAAACTATGGGGAGGCCGTTTTGCGAACCGGATTCTTTATAAAACCTCAGGATGCATTTCAAGGATACCAAACATGATCGATAACGAGAAGATTGTAAAGGTCGATAAGAAGGCTGCAGCAGAGACACTCAAGGACGCGGTGCGTGCCAAGTACGGTAAAATCGCCGTTGATGGAGAGTCTTGTTGCTCAAGTTGCGATAAGCATGACCCTCGGGCCACGAACATATCCCTGGGATATTCCGATGAAGAACTCTCCCTGTTTCCCAACGCCGTCACCGGTCTCGGATGCGGCAATCCTCTAGCTTTAGGCGAGATAAAGGACGGCGAGACCGTCGTGGACCTCGGTAGCGGTGCGGGTATGGACTGTTTCCTGGCCCGAAGAATGGTCGGCGAGAATGGGAAGGCGATCGGCATCGACATGACCGAGGCGATGGTTGAGAAGGCAAGATCGAATGCCATCCGTCACGGCTTCACCAACGTGTTTTTCATTCTCGGCGACATCGAGGACATCCCCTTGGAAGATTGTACGGCGGATGTGGTCATCAGCAATTGTGTCATCAACTTATCTCTGGCCAAGGAGAAGGTGTTCCGTGAGATCAGAAGGATCCTGAAACCCGGTGGCCGTGTGTATCTGTCGGATATGGTCCTGACCGGGGAATTGGCGAAGGAGGATAGGGATGACGTGGAACTACACACAGGATGTGTATCCGGTGCGATACCGGTCGATGATTATCTATCTGCAGTCACATCCTCCGGCCTAGAGGTTTCAAATCATAGTCTGGACACAGGGATCTCCGACCGTCAATACGGGGGCAGGCCGGTCGCCAGTATCAAGCTGAAGGCACACCGACATTAAGTTTGAACAA
>PWNH01000109.1 GCA_003557905.1 Methanomassiliicoccaceae archaeon
AACCGTATAAGGCCCTCCTCATCCGCCTTGAGGTCTATGGAGGCTATGCAGAACACCTCATCGATGCCCATCCCATTCCGTTGCAGGACCTCGTTAACAGCGCCCTCTATCCTCTCCTGTGATGTCCCACGGCGGCAACCGATGCCCAGACAATACCCCCTGGGCCTAAGGAACAGTGCCCTTTGGTATTTAGAGACAGTTCCTGGCCTGGATACGGATATGCCGAGTGGTCCTTCCTCTGAGTGCACGAGACCGGGGGGAAGCTCGCCTGAGAAAGGGAGTTCGGAGCTGAAACCCACCGACTCCCCCGCCAACAAGGCAGCTGAGACCTCCTTGGCTAAAGACATGTCGTCGATCAGCAGGGAGTTGTCCTTGGCGAACACATCCACAGCGAAGACCTGGTTGATATCGGTGGCCGTGGTTATCACCACGGTCCCTCCGATCAAACCCGATATCCTGTATGCAAGATCATTTGCTCCACCGATATGACCGGAAAGGAGGGGTATGATGAAACGTCCCCTCTCATCGATGACCAGGACCGCAGGGTCCTGGGTCTTTCCCTTGATATGGGGCGCAATGCAACGCACAGCGATGCCCGTGGCACCTATGAATATCACATCATCCTGGTCGGAGAAACGTTGGCGGACCCACTCCTTCAGATCCACATCTATCTCTGATATCTGTTCCGTCGATGACTTTGCGCCCTTGCGCTCAGCCTGGCATTCCATACCCGCGGCGGATAGGCCATCCATTATGCGGGCGGCGAGACGGCAACCCTCCACGGTGAAGGCGATTATCCTGACCGACATCTCATGCCCTCCTGTGCTGATCGATGATCCTATCGGCACCTTCGGTCGTTCCCAGTAGACCGTATTTGGATGAATGCATTACCGCCCCGATATCCAAATCCGGTCCTGCCCTATAGGATAGATGGAAACCTATCCTATCCAGTATGGATTCCGTCGTAGGAATCAGCAATCCCAGGCGATCGACGAGCTCCAGGGCATCGTCGGTCGTCACGCATTCCATGATGGCCTTCACATCATCCTTGGAGGCGCTGGCCATGGCGGCATGGGAGGCGATGACCTCCATCCTCCCATCGGCATACCGGGAGTGGGTGTTCATTATCCCGGCTGCTATCTTCACGAGCTTCCCAACGTTCCCGACAATGAGAAGACTCTCGGCATCAAGGCGGGAAGCATGGTCTATGGTCTCACCGATGAAATTGCTGCACTTGATGATCCTTTCCTTATCCAACGTGGGCATCATGGAGACGTAGGACGCACCGTAGTTACCCGGAGTGACCACCAGGTGCTTGATGCCCTCGGCCACCTGGATGTTCATCTCCGCCTTCACGGTCTCGATGATGGCGTTCTCGCTCATCGGTTCCACTATACCCGTGGTCCCCAATATGGATAACCCTCCCGTTATCCCCAGGCGAGGGT
The DNA here is from genome assembly GCA_003557905.1 of Methanomassiliicoccaceae archaeon. GTDB lineage: Archaea > Thermoplasmatota > Thermoplasmata > Methanomassiliicoccales > Methanomethylophilaceae > PWHV01. Next base: position 1,446 of record PWNH01000109.1, read on the forward strand.
TGAACGTCCTTTGTGCGATCTGCTCACCTCCAGGGATGGATATGATGACCCTGGCTCCTCCATGATGTCCGTTGGAGTTCAGGACGGATATGACGGATTCGCTTATCATCCTCCGCGGTACGGTGTTTATCGCATATTCACCGACCGCCTGGTCAAGGCCTTTACGGGTGACTCTGCCTATACCTTCACCGCCTTCTATTTCAATGCCTTCGTCCTCGATTAGTTCCACTTCAGCATAGACCAGGTGACCGTTTGTGACGTCGGGGTCGTCGCCAGCGTCCTTCCTTACCGCGCAACGTGCTCGGTCCCCGTTGATAGAGCAGTCCTCCACCGGTAAAGTGAGGGAACTGCCGTTGGGCAGACGTATGGATGAATCGATCGGTTCCTTCTTCAGAAAGAGCATCCTGGTTGCCGCCGAGGCCGCGATGGCTGCACATGCACCGGTGGTGTGGCCCTTCCTCAACACCTTGGACTTACTGTTCGCACACCCATCACTTGAAGCTTGCAACGCAGACACCTCTGCACCAAGTGTCCCTATGGTCAAAGAGGACGTCCTTGACTCGGAACCCGATGTCTTGGTTCAAAGTAGGATATATATGCCAACTTATTATAGTTGATGCCGACTATACGGAAAGATATCAAGCCTGGAGGATGGAACTTGACAGAAGGATACATCGTGGACCCATTCGGTATAGAGAACGAGAGTATGCGCATAATCTCCGAAGAGTTGGGAGGGAAGTCATGGGAAGAGCCGTTGAACTCCATAATCAAGAGATGCATACATACCACCGCGGACTTCGATTATGCTGATATCGTCACCTGCTCCGAGGGGGCTGCGGAAAGGGGCGTGGAACTTCTGTGTAGCGGTGCGGATATCGTCACCGACACCATGATGGCCGCCTCCGGGATTAACAAGAGGAAACTGGCGGAATATGGCGGTAAGGTTCATTGTTTCATGGCCGATGAGGATGTGGCCAAAGAGGCCAAGGAGAGAGGCATCACCCGGGCCATGGTCTGCATGGAGAAGGCTTCCAAGATGGGTAAGGAGATGGTTTACGTGATAGGCAATGCGCCCACGGCGTTGATCAGGTTGGAGGAACTCATGCGCGAAGGAAGGGTTTCACCAGGCCTCATCATCGGTGTACCAGTGGGTTTTGTTAATGTCGTGGAGTCCAAAGAGCTGATCATGGAGTCAGGGGCCCCATACATCGTCAGTCGAGGAAGAAAGGGTGGTAGCAACGTCGCAGCGACCATATGCAACGCCTTGCTCTACGCCCGAGGTCGATGAGTTTATAATATCGGGGATTGGTTTTTCCAATCCCTGGTTTAAACACTTTACTTACCTGGCGGAAAGATGATCCGCTTCAAACAGGCGTGGTGATGGACGTCCTTGATTCCGTCCGCCCTTTGAATTCCACATCGATGCTCCCATCGATCTCAACAGGTTCATCCCTCAGTATTATGTGGGGTCTGCCTTCATCGATGATGATCTTCGACTCTACCTCGTAGACCACTTTGATGTTCTTTTCCGTTATCACGTCCGCAGGACTCCCGACTGCGAAGATGCCACCCTCGTGCATCATGATTATCTGATCTGCATATTTGGCTGCGATGTTCAAGTCATGGCTGATCATCACGACTATGATGCCCTTCTCCTTACAGAGGCCTTTCAGGATGCGGGTGACCTCCATCTGGTGTTTGATGTCGAGGTTGGAGGTGGGTTCATCCAACAGCAGTATCCTCGGTTGCTGGACCAATCCCCGGGAGAGGATCACCTTCTGCTTCTGTCCGGCACTGAGTTCATCGGATGACCTCATGGCCAGATGCTCTATTTTCATCAGTTTCAATGTATCATAGACTATCTCCAGGTCGTTGTCTATGGATTTCCATCTACTGTGGGGATGTCTTCCCATCAAGACTGTATCGACCACCGTCAGTGGGAATATGTCAGTTGAGGTGTAAGGGACATAACCCACCTTCTTAGCCAACTCTTTCAATGTGTAATCGTTGACATTCTTCCCATCTATTGACACCACACCCTTGGTGGGGCTGAGGATCTTGTTCAGACAATGGATGAGTGTTGATTTCCCCACACCGTTAGGACCGATTATGGATATGAACTGAGGGCCGTCGACGTTCAGAGTTATGTTGTTGAGTACGGGTGTTGATTTGTATGCGAATTCGAGGCCTTCGATATTGATAAGCATAGTATCCCCATTATGTTGGATGTATATTCCAATGGTTGATGGTTATTGAACTTATAAATAATTTTACAAAAATTGTGTTGAAAAAATGAAAAAGGTTTAGGAGGAAAAGATGAGTTTGTTCAGGCAGCCAGCATATGAACGTTTATCGTGGACACCACATCCTCCTTCACGTTCAGGTTATCAGCATTGGAGAATTTATCCAAAAACTCCTGATGCTTGATGTCGCCAAAATCCTCTCCGATGATATCAGGGTAGAAGATGGAAGCGATGTATGCTATCCTCACAATGACCGGAGGGTTACCGTTCAGAATGTGATAGTTGCCTTCCTTGTACGCTCGCATTTCAGTGAAATACTGGCCATATTGATCCCATGTTGCTTGGATATCGACATCCCCATAACCGATTCCACGTGCATGGATTATGAAATCCGGATCATACGATAATAGCCATTCGTCACCCTCTTGGAACCTTTGTGTGGTATCATCCCAATCTGCAAGGTTGATGGATCCGGCTATCTGGGTTGCACTGAAGTAAGCGGAGTCTTTACCACTGACCGAGTTTATCATCACCACACTCAAACTAGTGACCCTCTCATCATCCGCCATCATATCTGGACCCACGCGGTCGTTGATATAGGAGATTATCTCGTCACAGAACCGGACATACTCATTCGCCTGCTCTTCGAAACCAAGAAGATAGCCCAGCGTCAATATCCCTCCGATGGTGTCGAGTCCGTCCGTGGCAGCGATCCTTATGACGTCTATTCCGGCGTTCTCAAACACATCTGCGTTCTGAACATACCTAGTACTCTCCTGAGTCAATATCGCTGTGATTCCATCTATGTTGGAAACCAACTCGACATCAGCTCGGAACAAGCTGTCGCTGATTATCGGGACATCGTAGAGATCGCCGATCAGTGTTCGGTCATATGTAGCGCCGAATGACCTCGCGGCTACCTTCTCATCGGCCCCGATGGACATGACAGCGCCCATGATGCCAGTACCGACCACTGCAACATCACCCACAGGATACTGCACAGATTTGACATCCCCATGGGCATTCAGATAGTATATCTCCATGGGCTCCCTGTCTATCATCTTCCGGACCATGTCTATGTCCTTCTGGTCTATGACCCCGTCCTGATTGGCATCGGCTAATGGGTGGTCCTCAGCATCCAGTTCGCCAGCAATGATCTTCTCCAACGTCGTGATGTCGTCCTCGTCCAGATAATCATCGTTATTGGCGTTGCCGAAGATCATCAATCTTTCGGGAAAATCCGTAGACCGGTATCCATCGGATTCCTGCGACAGTAGAACTAACCCCAATCCAGAGACTACAAGAATAGATGCTATTGCAATTGTAGCCATTTTCATAGATCCTAACATTATCTCACCATTTGGATGTATTATCCAACTAAAACACATAATCGATATATAATCATGTTGGATGTATAATCCAACATAATGTAATGAAATCCGATCAACCTGTCAACACAATCGATTGCACCGAAAATGTCTGCGATGATCTAATTCCAAGCCTTACTCCTCATCTTAAGGAGTATCATGAGGAATATCGGACCACCGATTATCGCAGTGATGACACCCACAGGAAGGCCCGTGGCCCCTGCCTCCTTGGCTATGCAGTCAGCCACGATCAGCAGTGCCGCGCCCAGGGCTGCGGATGCCGGGACAAGATAACGGTTGTCGGATCCCAGGAAAATCCGAACTATATGTGGTGCGATGAGACCCACAAAACCTATGGTGCCTGTGAAACTCACGATTCCTGCAGTCAGAAAGGCAATGGTGACCAACAATGTCAATCGGGTCCTCAAGGCGTTGACACCGAGACTGATGGCGTTCTTGTCCCCCATCGCCAGAATGTTCAGATTACGGGAATTTGTCTGGATTATGATGATGCCTATGATAACGAATGTTATCACCAAGGGTATGTTCTCCCAACTCGCCCTTCCCAAGGAACCTACTGTCCAGATGTAGACCTCGGCCAGCGAATCCGGTTCGGCTATCAACATCAACAAGGAGGTTGTGGCGCTGAAGATGTACATCACACCTATTCCGGCCAGGATGATCATGGTCGGCGTGGTCTTCTTGTATTTCGAGATGAGCACGATGATCGTCGCCGGTATCAACGAGAAGAAGAAGGCGTTCACCACAATGGCGTATTGACCGGTCAGGGACGGTATCAGACATATTCCGAGTATTATGGCGACCGCGGCACCCAATGATGCCCCAGAAGCGACCCCTGTGGTGTATGGGTCGGCGAGGGGGTTCCTCAACATGCTCTGCATCGCTGCCCCGCCGATACCCAGACCAGCACCCACAGCGATAGCCATTATGGCTCTGGGCAACCTCAACTCCCAGACGATGTAATGTTTCATTTCATCGGCAGGTTCGATTCCCCTCAGATGGTCTATTATTATACCGTAGGACTCGAAGAAGCCGATCTCATACTTACCGAACGACACCGAGAGGCCCAACGCCAACAAGGCAACGGAGATGCATGCTATCATGAACACCGTTTTTCTCAGGATGTATATCCGATAATCCTCCTTCAACGAGCTGAGGCCGACCTCCATTCAGTAGACCTCCCCGTATCCTTTCTTCTGTCTTATGATGAGGTAAAGGAAGATGGGCGCCCCTATGAATGACATGATTATGCCCACTGGCAGCTCGCCAGGCGCCACTATGGTCCGCCCTACAACGTCTGCAGCGAGAATCAGGGTCGCACCCAAGGCCATGGAAGCCGGTGTGATGAATCGGTTGTCAGCCCCCAGTATCATCCGCACCATGTGTGGAGCCACTAGTCCCACGAAACCTATGATGCCTGTGAAACTGACTATGGAGGCTATCATCAAGGACAGCAGTATGAGGCAGACAGTACGGAACTGTGATGCGTCCAACCCCAAGCTTCTGGCACTGTCGTCGCCCAATGTCAACAGATTCAGTTGTCGTGATGTTGAAAGTAAGAAGATCGATCCTATCACCGTCATAGCGAACATCAACGGGATGTCGGCCCAAACAGCATCCTGGACCGACCCTATCTGCCAGATATAGGCTTCCTGGATATTCTCCTCGTTGGTTGTGATCAATAAAAGGGTCTTCAAGGCATTGAACATGTATGATAGGGCTATCCCGGCCAATATCAGGGTGGCAGGTGTGGTCCTGACGAACTTTGAGATTGTTATTATCACCAACGCGGGGATGAGACCGCCGATGAACGCGTTGCCAACGATACCGTACATGCCCATGGCGGTCGTGAACGACATCCCGAGGACTATTGCCACAACAGCGCCGAAGACCGCTCCTGAGGCCATGCCCGTGGTGTAAGGGTCAGCAAGGGGGTTCTTGAGCATGCTCTGCATCGCCACACCACACACGGAGAGCGAGATGCCAGCGATTATCGCCATCAGTACGCGGGGCAATCTTATCTCCCATACGATGTAATCATCCCACCATTCGGACGTACCTCTGGGGTATTCGGCCCCGTTGAGGTGCTCCCAGAGAATCCTGTACACGTCCAGATGGGCTATCTCCCTACCACCGATGGTCAAAGCGTATCCGCCCAGTATTATGACCAGGATGAAACAGAGGATGATGAACAGTATCTTACGAAGAATGTAGGAGTGGTATTGCTCCTTCATATCCTCGCTGGAGAATTCACTACTCCCTGCATCCCCTGACATAGAATATCACTTTTTTAGTTGGATGTATAATCCAACACTGTAAAACAAACAAGTTATAAAAACATTCACAGAAAAACAATGTAGGTTTTATAAATAATCATAAAATATATTTTAGATGATACGGACCAGTATGATGGACAGTCCATCCGCGTCGAATCACAGGGACCCTGAGGTAAAAGCAAGATTCTCACAGGCTCTGAGCCTGATGGAGTCCGACAGATGGAGTGAGGCCGAAGGGTATCTTCTCGAGAATTGCAGATCGGGTTGTTCGGACTCGATGGTGCTTTTGGGGAATCAATTGTCCAATGGGGATTATGAGGATAAGAGGAAGGCATTGGGATGGTTCCTTGAAGCGGCTGAAACCGGCGACAGTTCTGGTATGAGGAATGCCGGTTACTGCTATGCATTGGGCATAGGCTGTGAAAATGACAAGGGTGAAGCCGTCAGATGGTACAGGATGTCAGCCGAACGTGGAAATGCCAAGGCTCAATGCAATCTCGGTGTCATGTACGCATACGGTAACGGCGTGGAAAAGGACGAAGCTGAGGCAGCACATTGGTACCTGAAGTCATCAGAGAACGGCTATTCCCGGGGACAGACGAATCTTGGTGTCCTGCTCTTGGAAGGGAGAGGTGTCGAGATCGATAAGGTCGGAGCGGAGAAGTGGTTGAGGATGTCGGGAACCCCTCGGGCAAACTACTATCTGGCCAGGTTGTTGCTCGACCCCTATTATGGGAATGCGGACCGCATCGAGGCGTTGTCGTTGTTGAGATCGTCATCCTCCCAGGGATACACGAAAGCCATGATGCTACTCTCTGAACTCATCTCCGATGAGGATGGTGATGAGTCGGAGAGGTTGTTGGAGGAAGCTGAGGGGATCAAAAACAACAGAAGGAGGCGAAGGAGAAAGACAGAGGATTAGTCGTATCCTCAATCTTAACTAATGTAAGCAGCTGGGACAAAAACGTTAAGTCCTATTGTTGGATATATAGTCCAACCCGAACCCAGCATCTCATCGTGCTTCAAGGAGATTCGTAATGGATAACATCATCGTCATCGAGAACATCGTGAAGAGATTCGGAGATCACACAGCGGTCGATGGGCTATCCTTGGATATAGGAAGGGGCGAGATATTCGGGTTCCTAGGGCCGAACGGGGCTGGTAAGACGACCACCGTCAGGCTGATGACCACGTTGGCCAACCTCGATGAGGGGCGGATAGTCATCGATGGTCATGACATCTCCAAGGACCCGATCAAAGCCAAGAGATGCCTGGGACTGATACAGCAGAATGTCAGTTTGGACAAGGAGCTCACCGTCTATGAGAACATGATGCACCATGCGATGTTCCAGAAGATACCCAAGGCGGAGAGGCGGAAGAGGATCGAGGAACTCATAGAGTATGTGGAGCTGGACCGATACAGGGACTACATGGTGAATTCCCTTTCCGGAGGTTGGAAGAAAAGGGTGGCCATAGTCTGCTCACTTCTCCACAATCCTAAGATTTTGTTCCTCGACGAACCGACTGTAGGATTGGACATAGATGCCAGAAGGAAGCTTTGGGACCTCATAAAGAAGATGAACAAGGATGGCACCACCGTCTTCCTCACCACACATTACATCGAGGAGGCGGAGGCCATCTGTGACCGGGTGGGGATAATTGACAACGGGAGGCTCATAGCCCTCGACTCCCCCAAGGAGCTGCGAAACAGGATCGGACGCATGGCAGTGGAGTATTATGGAGAGGATGGGAAGACCGAATACCGGTACTTCCCAGGCCGTCAGGAGGCGAATGATTTCGCCACCAATCTCGGGAATGATTACACGGTGATCGTCAGGAGGACCAACCTGGAGGACTGTTTCGTTGAGATCACCGGTAAGAAGGTCGGTGGTCTGAGATGATGAACCTGCTGCGTGAGATCTATTACGTGTCCTGGGGCGATCTGAAGTTCCTCAGGCACAATGCGATTAACGTCCTGATAATGAGCCTGGTGAGCCCCATACTATACCTGGTGACCTTCGGTTACGGGCTTGCTCCGAACATGGTCGAGAGTGATCTGCCATACATCGCATTCATAATACCGGGGATAATCGCACTATCGTCCCTCAATGCATCATTCTCCTCCACGGCCACCCGTTTCAACGTCCAGCGTCTGTACTACCGTAGCTTCGATAATATGATGGTGAGTCCACTGAGCAACGCCGGCATCGTACTGGGAAAGACCACACTGGGCGTGGTCAGGGGCTTGCTCAGCTGCACCTTCATATTCATACTGGGTCTGTTCCTGGCGCCGCAGCTGATGCTCACACCGCTCTTCGTGTTCTCTCTGATATTGTCATGCTACACCTTCTCACTTCTAGGCGTCACCGCCGCCCTGCTCGCAAAATCGCATCAGACCATGGCCGCCTTCAGTTCCCTGGTCATATTGCCGATGACCTTCCTCTGCGGGACCTTCTTCGCTTTAGAGAACCTCCCGCCTTTGATGCAGGCCATCCTCTATGGTTTCCCATTGACCCATTCATCCAGCATCCTACGTGCCGCGTCCCTGGGTTGGGAGTTCCCATGGCTGTCTTTGCTGGCATTGGCGGGATTCTTCGTGGCCTTCTTCCTGGTGGACATACACCTGATCAAGACCAGGAAGATATGATGATGCCGCGGGTACCATTACCACTGGTTGACTGAGTAGACTGCAAGAACCGGATGGAATCCAATCATCCTGAAGTGGTCATGCTCACGATGGAGGAGTTGGTCCTTTCCAATGGAAGCCTACATTTGATTTGTTTACCAGGCGTTATTTCAGGATATCTGGAGGGACAATGAGTACATGACCTCTGAATCCCAGGAAAACAGTAGGATGCAGGGAGATGGAATTCGTTTTTTCAATCGAACAAAGAAGAAGGGGAGGGGGTTTTTGGAACCATGACCATCACAATGGAGCCTTACCGCCACTGCTATGGTATATTTATTCGTTCCAGGACATTCAGAGTCTGTAGCCCCGAGGGGTAACCATCCTGCCCTTTGAGACGTAGGTCTCTGAATTCCCCACGATGACTATGGAGAGCATGTCCACCTCCACATCACCGATGTCCTTCAGCGTGGTGACCTCCACCGACTCGCCTCGGCGTCCGGCATTGCGTACGACACCCACAGGCACATCCGGCCCCCTTTCAGACATTATGATGTCGGCAGCCTTCTCCAGATGATCTGAGCGACCCTTGCTCTTGGGGTTGTAAAGACAGATCACCATATCGGAGGACGATGCTGCCTTCACCCTTTCCATTATCAGTTCCAGAGGGGTGAGCAGGTCAGACAGGCTTATCAAAGCCGTGTCATGCATCAGAGGCGCGCCCAGCAATGAGGCGGCCATTGATGCGGCGGTTACGCCTGGCACCGCCTCTATCTCGATGTCAGCGCCGAGTTCATCGGCTACCTGGTAGACGATTCCTGCCATACCATAGATGCCTGAGTCCCCGCTGCTGACCATCGCCACATTCAGACCTTCCATGGCATCCCTCACGGCCATGCGGCATCTCTCGACCTCCTTCATCATGCCCGTGGCATTGTACTTCTTGTTCGGGAAGAATTCGCTGAGGATGTCCACATAGGTCGTGTAACCAGTCACGATGTCCGCATCCTCTATCGCCTTCACCGCCCTGAGCGTCATATCCTCCTTGCTACCAGGGCCGAATCCCACTATGGTCAATTTTCCAGTCATATCATTCAACCCCGTCCGCACCCTTCCGGTATCCGGTCGTGAAGTTCTTGTCATACAGTTTCGATAGTGAATACTCGTCACCGAGGAACCTGCCGACGACGGTGAGCGCGGTCTTCTCTATGCCCGCCTCCTTCACCTTCCCGGCTATGTCCGATAGAACGCCATGGACGATCATCTCGTCAGGCCAGCTCGCCTTGTAGACCACGGCAACGGGCGTGTCCGGGGCATAGCCTCCGGCGATGAGTTCCTCGACCATCCTATCCATGAAGCTAACGCTTAGGAATATGATCATTGTGGACTCGTGTCTGGCTAGATCGACCAGCTTCTCCTTCGGCGGCATCGGGGTCCTGCCCTCCATCCTGGTCAGTATCACGGTCTGGCTCACATCAGGCAGGGTGTACTCCTTCTTCAATGCGGCAGCGGTCGCCAGGAAGGAACTGACGCCGGGGATTATCTCATAATCAATGCCCGCTTCCTTCAACCTGTCCATCTGTTCCCTGTGGGCACCGAATATAGAGGGGTCTCCGGTATGGACGCGCACCACCCTCTTCCCCTCCCTGTGGGCGGTGAC
>PWNH01000128.1 GCA_003557905.1 Methanomassiliicoccaceae archaeon
GTGATCGTTATAGTCTGGTTAAGTGTGAGGACTGTGGATTCCGGAAACAAAAAAAAACGGGGTCTGGATCTCCCTCCTCATCTCCCGGTAACTGATCTAGAATGTCATCTATTGGCAATAGTTCACTCATATTGTCCCAGGCGGCCTGATGGACAGCGGGGGACGTCGCGAATCCCAGCAATGATATGCATATGACCGCTAGTATGATGGCCTTGAACATGGCGCCTATGCCCATGTTGGAATTGATTATAGTATGGGTTAATTAACGCTTTGCATCACAGCCGGTACTGCTTGACCGCCTGGGACACCAAGGCCGGCACCCTCTTCCTGATCATCAGCCAACAATACCATGCCACGAAGGCCAGTGCCGACGGCAATGTGATGTATCCGAGGGGGTACATGCCGCTATAGAGGGGCAACATCAGGAGTTGGAATATGAGATTGACGCCGATCGCTTGAGCCAGGAACTCCCAGGGATATCCGCGGACCACGCCCTCGCCGATCGTGGTGCCGGTGGAGCAATGGAGAAGGACCTGTTGCAGGGTCAGAGCGGCGATTATCACATAATCCAATATACCCGGGTCGACGGCGACTGTCAGCGTGTAGAAGGCCATGCCGAAGCCGAATGTGGCCCCCATGCCTATGCCTAGAGACGTGCCGTAGAAGACGGAGTCCAGCCTGCGCTGGAATCGGGGCAGGTTCAGTATGACGAACTTCACCATCTCCAGGATGATGGCGAAACCGGCCGCCACGAATATCGTTGACCAGGGGAACCATGTGTACGCGGAGAACAGAATCACCCCCAGGACCATGCCGACGGCGAAAAGAAGGAACAGCTTACGGTCCTCGAAGAATGCCTTGTCGGTCTGCGGATAGGTGTATGGGCCTATCGCCACATATAGCAGGACCAACGCCGGTCCGATCCCCATGACTGCCGCGGCGGCCATTACCGGGTCCATGTGCGGGCATTACCCCTTTCGTTTATAAATCCTGATGTTCAGGACACGATGCGGTCATGATAGTGGGCGACCATGCAGGAACGCAGGCATTTGCCGCAACGGTCGCAGTTGTCGGACACCTTGAGGCCGCCGTCAATCTTTATCGCCTTGCGCGGACACCCTTTGGCGCAGATGCCGCACTCCGTGCACATCTGATATCTCACCAGCGCCCTCACGGTGAGGTCGAAAAGCTCCTCGGCCAACGCCCTGTCGGGGGCGACCACCGATATCTGCCCGCCCGCGAAGACCTTGGCCGTTGCGCCCTTGTATCGGATCAGTGCGATGTCGAACTCCTCCGAGTAACGGACGTCGCCTATCGTTCGCAACGAGTCCTGCATCAGCGCATGGTCACGTCGCATGGGCATCCTCAGGACCGCCTCCACGGAGTGTCCGCCGGCGGCGCAGGGGGAGACTCCCTTGACCATCTTCAGCGACACCTTGTCGGCGGTTTCCGGCTTCAGTCTGATGTCCATGTCCTCGGCCAGGCGGAGCATCTTCGGCGGCAGGGACTTCCAACGCCAGAAACCCTGGTCTATGAACTCTGATGGCAGACCCCGTTCCTCTGCCCACCCGCGCAGATGGGAGTCCCATCTCTCGAACAGTTCCGGGTGAAGGGACCGGGTCCTCTCCCAATCACTCCCCAGGGAGGCGGGGCAGAGGTAGCAGCCTATGCGGGCGTAGTCCTTGTCATACAACGGATTGTAATCGGCGCCTTTGTACCAGATGAACGCCCAAACCTCAGCGGCGCTCCAGGCCCGTATGGGGTTGAGCACCGTCTGATTGGGGACGAAGGGGTTGCGGGCCACGAAACGGGTGTCGGAACGGGAGAATGATTCCAGGGAACGGTTCCCTTCCACGGTTATCGTCCCTCGCGGATAGTGTTCGGAAATGCCTTCCGTCAGAGGCCCCAGCTTGCAGCTCTTGCAACACCAGCGGAAGTCCTTGGCCGGCGGTCCGAAAACATCGACGTTCTGCCAGAACGCCTCACCGGCATCGTATTCGTGAAGGGTCAGGTCCCTTTCTGATGCGAAAGACCGCACATAGTCAACGGTCTCGGGGAACTCCAGACCGGTGTTCACGAAGAGCAGGTCCATCCTCCCCAATGCCTTCTCGGTGAGAAGGTAGGTCGCCAATGAATCCTTGCCCCCTGAGAATGAGGCCGTCAAAGGCTGCTTCTTCCCCTTGCCGAAGGAACGGATGTCGCTGACCGCGTTGGACTCCAGGCGTCGGATGTGCCCAATGTTGGATGACACGAACTCCCTACGGCCTGAGTTGGGGCCGGCGGTGAACGCCCCCTTGGCCACGTCCTTGACCTTGAAGGCCTTCTTCACATCGGCGATGTCATCGGATGATGTCCTCGCCACCGCGGCGTACACAGACCCTCCGCATATTACCACCAGAGGATCACCGCTAACGAAGCTCCCGATGACTGTGCTTATCGCAGCACCGGGGAACGTGCGTCCTTTCACATGTCCGCTCAAGCGCCCACAGTGCAGGACGTTGCTCTTGGCGTACGGGGCTATGAGGGCGGCCCCCTCGGCCTTCAGCTCCAGTATGAAACAGCGGGTCGTGAGTTCCCAACGCAATGTGCCGATCACGGCGCCGCCGACGACTATCTCCTCTGACCGGTCCTCCCCCGCGACCTTGTTGAGGAATATCGCCTTCCCCCGCAACGGCTCATCGGAGCCGAAATGGCGTTCGAAAAGGGACTGGACCAGGGCATCCCCGCCCGCCATTGCGGGACGGATGTCGCCGGGGCTGTTGACCTCGAACGTGCGCGGCTCATCGTCACAACCAGAGCACAGCTTTCCCAGTATGAGGGTGCCGCATCTGTCGCACCATCTCATCTCCTCCTTACCATGGGACCTGTGCTCGATCATCGCGCTTCGATATCATTCCCTATATTTAGGTTTTCGAAGGGTGTGGGACCGTTAGCGATAAAAAGGACTAGGATGCTAGACTGTCGGATGTTCGACCCCAACGATAGCCCCTACAAAAGAAGCGGCGGACTCAGCTACATGCGTTTCAGCCGTCAGGAGATATTCGAGATAGGGGTGTCAGTGGTCGTGCTGACACTGGCGTTCGCCATCGTCTTCTCGATGTGGTTCCCCGCCATCTACGATACCGCTCTGGACAACTTCGTTGCCTGGTTGATGGTCTGCGCTGTGGTCGTCCTCACCGGTTTCGTGCTTCACGAGCTGGGTCACAAGTTCGCCGCCCAATCCTACGGGGCATGGGCGGAATACCGCATGTACCCCAAGGGATTGGCGCTGGCATTGATAGTGGCCTTCTTCGGATTCATATTCGCCGCCCCGGGGGCGGTGTACATCCAAGGCATGATCACCAAGAGACAGAACGGCATCATCAGCGTGGCCGGCCCCGCCGTGAACCTGGTGGTCGGACTCCTGGCACTGTCGGCCGCCTGGGCTGTCGACGGGGGAATGGTCGCCTTCGTGCTCCTGATGCTGGCACGCGTGAATCTGATATTGGCGCTGTTCAACCTGATACCCTTCCCGCCCTTGGACGGTTCGAAGGTCCTGGCCTGGAATCCAGTCGTCTATTTCCTGGTCGCCGGTTTGGCTCTGATAATGTTCCTTGCAACGTTCAGTCCATAGTCCGGGCCTTGGCCAGCAAGGCCTCCCTTTCCTCTTTCAGGGCTTTCAACCTGACCGGCCTCTCCCGGTACTTCCTCACCTCATGCCTTAGAGCCAGTAACGGAAGGGTCACGAGCACGAGGAAGACTACGGCCACCGTCCCATAGCCGAACAGACCCGGGTTGGCGGCATCGATCGCCAATGCTTCATACACCACCTCGGAGACCGCGAACGCCAGCAATGGGATGATTATGAGTATCACAGCAATCGTCCCCAGGCTGTCCAATGGCTTTCCGACCTTGGCTATCTCCCGGTCCAATTCACAGAGCGGGCAATGCGTGGTGTAGTACACCTTACCCGAATCCGCGTCCTTCTGGCGCTCTTTGGTGGCACAATCGGCACAGACCCTGGCCCCGCATGTGGTGCATAGGTCCGTACCTTTCACATCCTCATGGTACCTGCAATCCATCTCTCCGCCCATGGATTCACCGGATGGTGTTTTCACTTACAGAGTATAAATCAACAACCCCGTCCACAGAGTTTCATTGTGAACCGTCAGGATCGCAGGGATAACGCAGAGGACCGATCACCCCTTCCCCCTCCCACTGCTGGAGTTTTCCAGGGTTGAGGATGTTGTTGGGGTCCATGGCCTTCTTTATGGCGATCATGGTGGACAATGCCGATGACCTCTCGATCTTGAAGTCAGCGGCCTTGGACATCCCGACACCGTGCTCTCCGCTGACCGACCCGCCGAGCTCTATGGTGGCCTGGAATATCTCCCTCACCGTTCGCTCGGCCGCCTTCCATTGCTCCTCGGAAAGGGGGTCTATCAGCATTTTGGTGTGCAGATTGCCGTCGGCGGCATGACCGTAGGTGGCAACGGTCACGCCGTTGCGGTCTGCTATCTGCTGGTACGCTTTGACGGCCAGCGGTATCTTGCTCACAGGAAGGACCATGTCGTCGGCAAGGGATACCGAAGAGGACCCTGGACGCAATGAACTCAAGGATGTCATGACCGCCTGTCTGCTCTTGGACCACGAGGCCATCCTGGTACGGTCATGGGTGGTCTCCACCGTTGTGGCGGCACATCTTCTGGCGACCTCCTCCACGACCGCCAGCTCCTTGTCCACTGTCAGCGGGTCACCGTCCACCTCGACCATGCACAGGGCCTTGCATTCCGGCAACGGCCCTCCCATGGCGCGGTTGACGGCGTCTATGCTCACGCTGTCCATGAGCTCCAGTGATGAGGGTATCAGGGGTTCGGCTATGAGGGCTGCGACGAACTCCCCCGCCTGTTCGGGACCGGGGAATGCCGCCAGGGCCATCGCCGAAGCTTTTGGTTTGGGTGCTATCTTCAGGATGACCTCGGTGATTATCCCCAACGTCCCCTCGCTGGCCACCATCATCCTAGCCAACTGGTAGCCGGATGAGTCCTTGAGGGTCCGCGTGCCGGCCTGGACTATCTCACCGTCAGCCTTTACGAAGGTCATGCCCAGGACGTAATCCCGGGTGGCACCGTATTTGATGGCCCGCATCCCGCTGGCGTTCAGAGCGACCATGCCTCCGATCTGGCAGGCCTCGCCGCTACCGGGGGTGGGGGGGAAGAAGAAACCATAGGGCGCAAGCGCGCGGTTGAGGTCGTCGTACACCACACCGGGCTCCACGACGCAGAGCAGGTCGCCGACGCTTATGTCCTTGACGGAGTTCATGCGGCTCATGTCCATGACGATGCCGCCCTTGATGGGTACTGCGGAACCGCACAGTCCCGTCCCGCCCCCGCGGGCGGTCACCGGTATGAGGTGTTCGTTGGCGATCCTCATCACCGCGGCCACCTCCTCGGTGCTGCGCGGCTGCACCACCATGTCCGGGGTGCTGTGGTATATGGAGGCGTCGAAACCATAGGCGTAGGTGCGGGCTTTACCGATGCTGTAACCTTCGTCGCCGACCGCGAGCTTTATTAAATCCACTATCGCCTGGTCCATTGTATCTCCATGCAGCGATTATTACGCGTTGATTTATAGCTATTGTAATCCCCAATTAAATTGTGAAACCTTTCTGGACTTGTAGGTCCCATGAATTCTGACTCATCGCGCCCTTAGGGCCTCCTCTCTCATCCTGAGCTCATGACGGACCTCGCGGATGACCTCGAAATACTTGTGGTTGAGATGATAGAACCAGAGGATGGCGATAGTCAGTAACACCACCGTGAGGGTCATGAAACCTTCCAGTGCCACAGAGTAAAAGCCGTTCAACAATAAGACCACGAGCAGGAACGTGGCTATACCCGCCTCGGATATCAGGTCGCGGTTCTGCATCAGATCCCTCCATTTCCGGTCATAAAGATGGAAATGGAAACGGGTGTCATCCACGTCCTCGGGGACGTCCTTGAGTATCTTATCCGCCAAATCCCGAAGCGATGCCTTTCCGGGACGGGAGAGGCCGAGGCCGAACAGCTCCACATTGACCACTGCGATACGCCAGACAATCAACGGCATCGATTTCGCCAGCAGGAAGAAGGCGGATATGAAGATCGCGTTTACCGCCACATCGTAGGTTATCTCGAATGACATGGTATCATGACGGACAGGTTCGAGCGATATAAATGTGACCTTGTGCTTCCGACGGGGCACCAAACGGTTTATTAATTGAAGGATTATCTCCACAACATGGACGCAAGGATCGTGCTGCTAGGCCCCCCCGGGTCCGGTAAAGGCACCCAGGCGGAGCGGCTCGAGGACGAGCTGGGTTTCGTGAGGCTCTCCACCGGAGACCTTCTCCGTGAGGCGGTGCGCAAACAGACCGAGCTTGGCAAACAGGCCAAGGAATTCATGGACAAGGGTCAGCTCGTGCCCAATGAGCTGGTAATAGGGTTGATGAAGGAGAGGATAGACAACATGGAGGGCGGTTACATCCTGGATGGATTCCCCCGCACCGTGGAGCAGGCTGATGTCCTGGAGAGCATAACCTCCATCGACCACGCCATCAACCTGGACGTTGACGATGAGGAGCTGGTCAGCAGATTGACCAAGCGCCGCAGCTGCCCGGAATGCAATGCCGTGTTCCACCTCCTTTACAAACCGCCCAAGACCGAGGGCGTGTGCGACCGCTGCAACGGTGAGCTCTATCAGCGCAGCGATGATACCGAGGAGACCGTCCGCAACCGTCTAAAGGTGTACCGAGAGAGCACCTTCCCGCTCATAGAATTCTATGAGAAGAGAGGGGTTCTGCGCAACATCGACGGCATCGGTGACATCGACGACATATTCCAGGCGATCAAAGCATTGCTCTGAATCAAGGTCAGCAAACCCCTTCCTGACACCTTTCTGAAGAGAAATTTTTATAAGGATGACCACTTACGGGTGACAGACAGCCCCGTAGTGTAGCGGTCAATCATGCGAGACTCTGGATCTTGCGACGGCAGTTCGAATCTGCCCGGGGCTACCATCCTTCTCCTCACAGCTTCTCAGTGCCGTCGGCCAATGCGACGAAGTACTCTTCGCCGTCCTCCGGCCCCCTGGCTATGACGATGTCCCCGGCCTCCACCCGCGTGGTGCGGTTGGGTCCGAATATGTATTTCTTGCCCCGCTTGATGGCGATGGCGAACATCCCTGATATGCTGCTCAGTTTGACGTCGCCCAGGGTCTTCCCGGCCAATTCCGATGATGAAGCCACCGTCGCCCTCGATATGACCACGTCGGCATCCCGCAATGACATCTGGACCACCGGATGCTGCGGGACCCCTCTCAGCACCACGTCGGCGATGGATGCGGCGGCATCTGCTATCTCCTCCATGGCCATCTGCAGACGTAGGACCACCAGGGACTTCATCACATCACCGCCCTGCGACGACTGGTTGATGACCATCTCCTGGATCTCATCACCCAGCTCGTCCATCATCCCCTCCAGGAACACCACCTCCTCGGCGATGTCGTGGTTGTTGTACAGGAGCGACGAGTAGGCAAGGTCGATCATGAGCTCGGATGTGTCCTTGAGCTCCAGAAGCATCTTCTCAAGTTCCTGCATCAGGCTCCCACCTCGTATTCAGGCCAATGCTTACGGCCGCTGATGAATTCGGCCAGTCTCTCATAGCCGTCCTTTGTCCCTCGGACGATGAGGGTGTCGCGGGCCTTGAGCTTGGTCTCAGGCTCAGGGTCGTATATCCAGCGCTGACGCCTCTTTATGGCGATGACACGCATGCCGGTCTCAGCCTCCACACCGAGGTCCCCTATGGTGCGGTTGACCATGTCCGACTTCTCGGACAGTGTGCCCATACGGATTTTCTCCTCCGACTCGCGGAGCATGAACGACAGGAAAGGACGTCTCTCGATGTCCACATCCTGGAGTTTCACAAGATCGCCCGCGGCGTTGGATATCGATTCCGCGGCGGCGGCTATCTGCAGAAGACCCGAAAGCTGGATGGCGTCCTCGCGGGTCCTGGCGGCCATCAGGGTCTTGATCTTGATCGCATAGTTCAGATTGTCCATCTCAGCCTCCAGTTCGGAGACCTTCTGGGCTATGTCCTCGCTGTCGAACATCAAGGCCGCGTAGGCTAGATCCACCATGACCTCGGATATGTCCTTCATCTCCGTCAGTATCTCTCTGACACTGAGGTCGATGAATGGAGGCTCTTCTACATCCCTCATGTTTTTTGCCCCCTTGATAAGAAATGAATGGCTTGGCGAACTCTGGAACCGCGTCTACGGTCCGAGTCATCGTCACAGTCACTGGTCAACCCTGGCTCACCATACCTGACCCTTCGGGTCCATCCTGATTTATGTCCATTTCCCTATAAAGCGTTTCCTAAAACCGTTTTGATACACACTGGCGACTCGAACATACATAAATATGATTGACGTTTAGGGTCTTCAGAGCATTATGAGGTGAATACATGGCCGGTCGGACTAAGGCGTGCTTCTATGGTGAATACGGGTGCGTTCTGTCCATGGGCTTCAGCGCCCTGACCGTCTCCGCCCTCGCCGCACTCCTTGCCGGTGTGACCCTCAGCACCCTGTCCGAATTCTTGGAGACCTTGCCCGGACTCATCGTCCTTATCCCCGCCGCCTTGGCCATGAGGGGTAACATATTCGGCGCCATGGGAAGTCGGTTGGGAACCGCCATGCACCTCGGTACCTTCGAGATGAGCCTTCGCAAAGGTACGGTTCTTAGGTCCAATGTGGAAGCGGCCTTGGCCCTCACGGTGGCACTTTCATTCGTGATGGGCATACTCGCATGGGCCGCGACATTCGTTTTCGGTTTCACCGCGATCGGCCTGACCCAATACGTTTTCATATCCGTCTTCGGAGGCATACTCGCGGGTTTCCTTCTTCTACTGTTCAACCTGCTCATTGCGCATGAGGGGTACAAGCGGGATTGGGACGTCGATAACATCACCGCCCCGCTGATAGCTGCCGCCGGTGACATCGTCACCCTGCCCATGCTCTTCCTGGCAGCTTGGTTGGTCATCAATTCACCGGTGCTTGCGATTGATCTCCTTTTCGTTGTCTTCACCATCGCAACTCTGGTGATGATGAGGCATTATTATATCAAGAGGAAGAGTGACAAGGGTGAGGCCCAGAGGATATTGACGCAATCCACACCGGTCCTTCTGATATGTATCACGCTCAACATATTCGCCGGCCTCATACTGGAGATGGAACTGGAATCGTTGATCGCATCGATGGCCCTGTTGATACTGCTTCCGACATTCCTCAACGAGGCCAACGGCCTGGGCGGGATATTGACTTCCCGACTCTCCTCCATGCTCCACCTCGGTCTGGTACGTCCGGACAGGGTGCCTTCCCGGAAGGCACAGGAGAACTTCTTCATCATCTACGTGTTCTATCTGGGCATATTCCTGTTGATAGCGGTGCTGGCACATCTGTTGGCACTCCTCCTGGGGATGAGCAGCCCGGGCCTGGGGGCAATGATGGTCATCTCCATGGGCGCTGGGTTCCTTACCGTTACGATGCTGAACATCTTCGCTTACTACGTGGCGATAATGACCTACCGTCACGGTCTCAACCCCGATGACCACAGCATACCCCTCACCGCATCCGGGGTCGACCTCATAGGCACGGTGTTCTTCGTATTGGTCGTGTTGGCGCTCGGTCTTTGAAACAAACTTATAATATTCATCCTGATTACGCGACAGTGATGTTCCTATGATCGACCGGGAAAAGGTACTTGCCGCCCTGGAGGGATACGACCTGTCCGATGCACGGATAGGCGTCGTCGCCTCCCATTCAGCCCTGGACACCTGCGACGGCGCCGTGTCCGAGGGATTCAGAACCCTCGCCATATGCCGGAAGGGACGCGACAGAACGTTCGCCAACTACTTCCGCGCCCAAAGAGAGGGTGGGGAGCTGGTGCGCGGGGTCGTCGACGACGTGTTGATGGTCGACCACTTCCGTGAGATTTTGCAGCCGGAGATGCAGGCCTCCTTGTTGAAGAGGAACACGCTGTTCATCCCCAACCGCTCTTTCGTCTCCTATTGCGGCATCGATGCCGTGGAGGATGATTTCACCGTCCCCATCGTCGGTAGCCGCAACATGCTGCGCTCCGAGGAGAGAGGGGATGAGAAGGATTACTACTGGATCCTGGAGAAGGCCGGTCTGCCCTATCCCAAGAAGGTGGAGAGGCCGGAGGACATAGACTCTCTGACGATAATCAAGGTCCACCACAAGGTCAAGAAGCTGGAGAGGGGTTTCTTCACCGCCTCCAGTCCGGAACAGTTCGAGCAGAAGAGCCGCGAACTGATCGCCCAGGGAGTCATCGAGGAGGATTTCCTCAATAGCGCCCGTATGGAGCAGTACATCATCGGCCCGGTGTTCAACCTGGACTTCTTCCACTCCCCTCTGGAGGAGAAGGGGGAGAAGATAGAGCTGCTGGGCGTGGACTGGAGGTTCGAGAGTTCCCTCGATGGTTACGTCCGCCTCCCTGCCGGTCAGCAGGCCGGCCTGGAGAAGGACGGCATACTGCCGGAGTACACCGTCTGCGGACACAACTCCGCCACCCTGCGCGAGTCCCTGTTGGAGAAGGCCTTCGAACTCGCCGAGTTGTATGTGAAGGCGGCGGAGAGGCACTATGCCCCCGGCGTGATAGGCCCGTTCTGTCTGCAGACCTGTGTGGACAAGGACCTCAACTTCTACATCTACGACGTCGCGCCCCGCATCGGCGGCGGGACCAACGTGCACATGGCCGTAGGTCATCCCTATGGCAACTCCCTGTGGAGACGCGAGATGAGCACCGGTCGCCGTTTGGCCATGGAGGTCCGTCGTGCCATCGAGCAGGAGAGGGTCGAGGAGATTGTCACATAGGCCCTCCTCCTCCAAACATCTGGCTTGGCTACAGCCTAAAGGAATCTTTATTAATGGAAATGCAATAAGGCAAACAATCTACCCATCCACCGTACCGGAAGGTTTCGGTTGAAGGAGGGAACTGATCAAATGAAATTGAAAGGACTTGTCTCTGGCTTCGTGATGCTGGCTCTGCTCCTCTCAGTATTCGCCCTGCCCTTTGCGAGCATGGCAAGCTGGGATGACCCCGCCAGTCCGTTCACGTTCAATGTGACCGACCAAGACGGTGCCCTAGTGGAAGGCGCCGATTGGAAGGTCACTACGGTTATTTCGGGAAAAGTGATGGACGAAGGTGTCACAACCAGTGCCGGTAAGGGCACCACCAAGTCCCTCGCTCATGACAACTACATGCTCGAGGTTAGCAAAGACGGTTACACCTTCCAGAAGGTGCTTGTCGTCTACAACGGTACGCAGGGTAAATACGTCTTCGACGGACAGGCCGCACGCATCGTTAAGCTGACCGAGATAGCATCGGACCCCGCTAACATAGCGGTCACCGTCGATGGTGTCACCGCCGGTGTCGACATCACCGTCACCGCCACCTTCACCGCCGAGAACGGCACCACCGGTGTCATCGTGACCAACAC
>PWNH01000105.1 GCA_003557905.1 Methanomassiliicoccaceae archaeon
ACACCCGGATGGACTCGCTGACGCTGGAGCAGCCGCAGGTGGGTGACCATGCCTTGCGCATTGTTTCTCCGAGTGTGCTCGAACTGCGGCGCATCAACACCAAACCGGACGCGTCGTCTCCGGTGGACAGTTGGGACTTCGTCGATTCCGATGGGGTTTTGAGCGCGCCGGAGGTATCCCGGTTCGTGGTTACGGCGGACGGGGTTCCGGTTGTGGTGCATGCGGTGGGATTCAAGCGCCGCGCGCTCTATGCGCCGCTGAAGACCCGCGATCTGCGCATTGATAATGCGATTTACCTGCACCTTGCGTCGGCACTGGACGAGGGGGCGCGCGTTGAAGTGGTCAACCCGGACGCCGGGCTTTGGCCAAACTCCATGGAGTTTGTGGCGGAGAAGCATCCGCTGCGGTACGGCCCGGCCATCCATGTGAACCAGGTGGGCTACCTTCCGGGAATGCCAAAGAAGGCGATGGCGGGCTACTACCTCGGCAGCCTCGGGGAGATGGAGATTCCGTTGACGGACGGGTTCGCGCTGGTTGACGCCGGGACCGGGGCGGTTGTTTTCACGGGTGCGCTCAAACCCCGCCCGGACATCGGATTCGTCCTCGATCCGGTTCCCCATCAAGAGGTCTATGAAGCGGATTTCACGTCCTTCAACACCCCCGGCGAATACCTGTTGCAGGTTCCGGGGCTGGGCGCTTCGTTGCCTTTCCGCATCGATGAAGGAGTGGCGATGAACTTTACCCGGACCTATGCGCTCGGACTCTACCACCAGCGCAGCGGCGCTCCCAATGAGATGCCCTTCACGCGGTTCACACACCGGGGCGGCCACATGGATCCCGCGGCCGTTCCGACCAACGCCACCCAGTTCGCGTTCACATGGGAGACGGTTGCGAGCGAGGCGAACAAGATCAATACGAACAACCCCCCGCAGATCGCGCCGCACCTGACCGCTCCGGAGCATCAGCTCTACCCGTTTGTGAACCAGGGCCCCGTGGATGTGTCCGGCGGACACCACGATGCCGGGGATTACAGCAAATACACGACCAACAGCGCGTCCCTGATCCACTATCTGTTGTTCGCGGTGGACGTGCTTCCGGGAGTGGCCGGGCTGGACAACCTCGGATTGCCCGAGAGCGGGGACGGGATTTCCGACATTCTCCAGTTGGCCAAATGGGAGGCGGACTTTCTTGCCAGGATGCAGGATGACGACGGGGGTTTCTACTTTCTGGTCTATCCTCGCGAGCGCCGCTACGAGAGCAACGTGCTGCCGGACGCTGGCGACCCGCAGGTGGTGTGGCCGAAGACGACCGCGGCCACCGCGGCGGCGGTCGCGGCGTTGGCGGAGATGGGCTCCTCGCCGCATTTTCAGGCGGCCTATCCGCAGGAGGCCGCCCACTATATGGAGGTGGCGCACCGCGGATGGGATTTCCTGATGGCGGCGATTGCCAGGCACGGCAAAGCCGGCGCCTACCAGAAGATTTCCCACTACGGAGACAATTTCACCCACGACGATGAACTGGCGTGGGCGGCGGCGGCGATGTTCGCGGCAACCGGCGATCCGGCCATCCACGCGACGCTGCAGTCATGGTTCGAGCCTTCGGCCACGGGAACCCGCCGCTGGGGCTGGTGGCGTGCGAACGGGGGCTGGGGCCGGGCGCTGCGCCAATACTCCTTTGCCGTACAAAGCGGTCGCCTTCCCGCGGACGCGCTGGACGCGGACTATCTCGCGCGCAGCAACGAGGAACTGATTGCGGCCGGTGAGGACGTCCTGCGCTGGTCCATGGAAAACGCCTACGGCACAAGTTTTCCCGATCACACCAAGCGGATGCGCAGCGCGGGCTGGTATTTCTCGATTGCCCAGGCTTTCGACATGACGGTGGCCCACCAGCTCGAGCCGAATCCCGCTTACATCGAGGCGATCATCGCGAACATCAATCACGAGGCGGGGACCAATCCGGTGAACATGGTTTACCTCACGGGACTCGGACACAAACGCCAGCACGAGATCGTGCACCAGTACGCCCAAAACGACCGTCGCATCCTGCCGCCCTCGGGGATCCCGCTCGGGAGCCTGCAGACCGGACCGGTCTATACGCCCACCTACGGCACCGAGTTGGCAGGGCTTTCGTTTCCGCGCGACGATGCCGGAACCGATCCCCACGCATTCTACGACCGCTGGAGCGACACCTTCAACGTGGCGACGGAGTTTGTGGTTTCCGATCAGGCGAGCGGGTTGGCCGTGGTCGCCTTCCTCGCCGCCGCAACTCCCCTGAAATCCCAGCCGTGGAAGAGCGGGACCATGGAGATCACCGGACTGCCCGAGAACATGCCGGTGGACGCTGCCGTGACGGTCGGCCTGAGCGCTTCGGGTTTCGACCTCTCCCGGGCGACGGTCGTGTGGGAATCGGCGGGGGGGGCACCGGCCTTTGGGCCGACCTACACCATCCAACCGGTTGCGGACGGCCAACAGTGGGTGGAGGCGGAGGCGACCCTGCCCGACGGACGGCGGTTGTTCGCGGTGAAGAATTTCTTCGCTCAGGATGAGTTGCCCACGGTTACGGTGGTGGCGACCGACCCGTACGCCACAATCGGCAGCACAACGGACTACGCATCCTTCACCTTCACCCGCACGGGGGATGCCGCGGAGGCATTGACGGTGGTGTTTTCCCTCGAGGGCAGCGCGGTGAAATGGATCGACTATCGCCGTCCGGAAGGGGACATGCCGCAGGAGCTCACCTTTCCAGCCGGGTCGCCTACGCTCATCATGAATATCCTGGCGCTGGGAAACAGCGGAGATGCGGATCCGCTCACCGTGGACGTGATCGTGAACTCCACCGCGGCCTATCATGCAGGGTCGCCACGACTTGCCACCGCCACGTTCCTAAC
>PWNH01000073.1 GCA_003557905.1 Methanomassiliicoccaceae archaeon
CCAGGCCGGCGTGCAGTTGCGCTGCCTGATCATGGTCCGGCGGCGCGGCCGCCGCGATGGCAGGCAGAAAGTTGCGCCCGCTGGCGATGATGGCCAGTTCCAGGTGCCATGCGGCCAGCAATTTGGGCGTGACCGGCTCGACCCAGTCGGCGTCGCGGCAGGGGGCGGGATAGCCGTCGGCCTGTTCGAACTCCGACAAGCGGCGATTGAAGCCGGCGGCATAGCCGGCAAGCAGTTCACGGGCCGGTGCGGATTTTTTATTCAGCACGCGTTCGCCTTCGGCAACCAGGTCGAGAGCCCGGTAGCCGATGTCCGAGAGCAGGAATTCATTGTCGTCGCCCACCCCGAAGAACTCGGACTGCCGGGATTGCAGTTTCATCATCTGTTCGGCCAGGGTGCAGAGGTTTTCATCGGCCTGGGCGTAACCAATGCCATAGCCCAGCGAGGGGTAGTCGTCGGCCTCGATGTGCGGCACACCGTGATCGGTATAGCGGATTGTGGCGGCGAAAGTCTCTTTATTGACAGGCGCTTTGTCCTGGCCGGTATCGGCGACGTCCGTCGCGTCCGGCGTGCATCCGGTCAGCAGCAGTGCCGTCCAACCCATGCCAATCGAAAGAAGGAATCGTTTCATCATGTCTCTACTCCAAGCTGATTGCAGCGCAACCGGGCCGTTGGGCCTCGAGTGAGCGACTGCCCATGTATCCGTTGAATGAAAATGTCCGCGGCCTGGCGCCATCGGCGACCATCTCCATCAATGCCCTGAGCCGGCAGATGCAGGCCGAGGGACGATCCGTCGCCCGGCTGGGCCTGGGCCAGTCGCCTTTCCCGGTGCCGCAAGTAATGCGCGATGCGCTGGCCCGACATGCCGGTGAGAAGGACTACCTGCCGGTCAAGGGCCTGCCGGCATTGCGCCAGGCCATTGCCGACTGGCTTCGGCGCACCGAGGGGCTCGACTATGATCCGGAGCATGTGCTGGTCGGGCCGGGGACCAAGGAGCTGATGTTTCTGCTGCAGCTCACCTACCACGGCGAACTGGTCATTCCGGCACCGAGCTGGGTATCCTATGCCCCCCAGGCACGCATCATCGGCCGACAGTGCCGCTGGCTGCCGACAGACATCGAACATGGGTTGCGGGTCACGCCCGAGGTGCTGGAAGCCATCTGCCGGTCCGATCCGTACCGGGCCCGGCTGCTGATTCTCAACTACCCCGGCAACCCGACCGGTGCCAGCTACGGTCGCGACCAGCTTCAGGCGATTGCCGAAGTGGCGCGACGTTACCGGGTGGTGGTGTTGTCCGACGAGATCTACTCCGGACTGGACTTTGCCGGCGATCATGTCTCCATTGCGCGCTATTACCCGGAAGGCACGATCGTCAGCAACGGCTTGTCGAAGTGGGCTGGTGCCGGCGGTTGGCGCCTGGGAGCATTCGCCTTTCCCGACCAGCTGGCCTGGCTGGCCGTTGCCATGGCGGCGGTGGCCAGTGAAACCTATACCTCCACCGCCGCGCCGATCCAGTATGGGGCGATTGCCGGTTTCGAGGATAGCGGCGAGATGGCCGCTTACCTGGTCGCGGCGCGGCAGGTCATGGGTGCGATTCTGGGCGCGGGTCACCGCCTGCTGGTCGATGTCGGCGCCCGACTGCCCGAGCCCGATGGCGGTTTCTACCTGTTTCCGGACTTCACTGCGCTGGCCGACGGCCTGCGCCGACGCGGTATGACAAACAGTGCACAGCTGTGCCGGCGTGCGCTCGAGGAGATCGGCGTGGCCTGTCTTCCGGGCAGTGATTTCGGACGTCCCCCGGAAGAGTTGTCGGTGCGCCTGGCCTGCGTTGATTTCGACGGTGCGCGGGCGCTGGCGGCGGCCTCCCGGCTCAGCTCGGGAGAGCTGGCCGACGAGGCCTTTCTGCGCGGTCATTGCAATCCGACCCTCACTGCACTGGAACGGCTGTGCGACTGGGTGGGCGCTGGGGCGATGACCTGAAGAAAGGCGGCCCGGTGGACAGGGGCGCCACCGGGCCGCAGGGGACTGGTTCATGCTCAAACCGTTGGGCTTGCGGTTCAGAACCAGTAGGAGAGTTCGAGTCCGAAGGCTCTCGGCTCGCTGCGCACGAAGGTCTGGGTGCCAAGGAAGTCGCGTGCGCGGCGCTGGACGAAGTCCTCGTCGGTCAGGTTGCGTGCCCAGGCGCTGACCGAGTAACGGCCGCTGTCGTGCACGTAGGTGACGCGGGCATTGACCATGTCGCGGCTGTCGATGCGTTCGCGCACGGGGTCGTTTTCGGGCCCGGAAAAGTAGTTGGAGCGGTAGCTGTATTCGCCATAGAACTCCAGGTAGCCCGACCAGGCCGCGATCGGCATGGCGTAGTCGAAGCTGAACGCGCCGGTCAGGTCGGGGGAGGGTAGTTCGTTGCCCGAAAGGTCAGCACCGCCGGCGCCGCCGCCGGGGAAGCTGGTGAACTCGGCATCGACATGGCCCAGGTTGACATTGAGGTTGAGCTGGTCGGTGGCCTGGTAGCGCACGCTGCCTTCGAAGCCCCTGGTTTCGACCTTGGCCGCGTTGGTGAGCTGGAAGGCCGATGTGCCGCCCTCAAGCGAGACGAAACGGAAGATCTGGAAATCGTCGAACTCGTTGTAGAAGACGGCCAGGTCGTAGTGCACGCGGCGGTCGCGCGAGCTGCCCTTGATGCCGATCTCGTAGCTGTCGACCGACTCGGTGTCGAAGTCGAACCCGGCCTCGACCTGGTTGACATCGAGGAAGTCGATATTCCAGCCGCCGCTCTTGAAGCCGCTGGCGTATTTGGCATAGATGTTGGCGACGTCGCTGATGGCGTAAGTCAGCCCGATGGTGGGGCTGAATTCGTCATCGGAGCGACTGTCGCG
>PWNH01000015.1 GCA_003557905.1 Methanomassiliicoccaceae archaeon
ACCGAGTACAGCGTTTCCCTGAGACCCGGGGATTACGAAGTCCGGGTGTGGCAGAATGTCGTCAGCGGCAATGACACCGTCCGTTATCAGCATGATTCGGAACTGAGCATCAACATCGGTTCCGACCCGGTTACGCACGATGTCCCTCTGACGACGATGATCAAGACCGAGGTCACCAACGCCCAGGCCGGTGATGTGATACGCATTTCCGGTCACGACACCGTCCTGACCGGTCAGACATCGTACTCGATCTACCTTGAGGAAGGGGAGCACAGCGTGTACGCCAAGAGGTCCAACACCCACGCCTACATGGACCTGTACAACATCACCGCAGCCGCTAGGACGATAACCGTTGACATGCAGTCCGCCGCCGCGCTCAGCGGCGAGGTCCGTTACGATGGTGTGAAGATGACCACCACCGGCGACATGACCGTCGACATAGGCGGAGCGGAGATGACGTTCACGGTCAGCGACGGCAGCTACTCGGTCCTGCTACCGAACGGCAACTACAACCTGAGCTTCGAGTTCAACACCATCGAGGACTCCCGGTATTACGTGTACAGCAACACGACGTCAGTGACTGTCAGCGGCGCCACCGTCAAGAACCTGGACATGGAGAGGGCGCTCAACAACGTCACCCTCACATACGATGTGAGGAAGAACGACGTCCTGAGCGCCGCGGACATCAAGTTCGTGGCCAACAGCGCATCCGCCATCGACGCAACCGTGGCCAACAGCGCATCCGGCTCCATTAGCCTTGCGCCCGGCGAGTACACCGTCTATGCGGTGAAGGGAAGCGACGTTTTCCTCGGGACTCTTGAGCTGATACCCTTCGATGACGATGAGATGACCATGGCGCTGACCGCAGGGATGAACCTCGTCGGCCAGTTCAAAGCATCCAATGTCGGTGTGAATGCCGCCGCCACCATAGGCGATGGCGACACCAGCATGCCGTTGGCGACCGACGCCTCCGGCAACTTCGACATCTACCTCCCGCAGGGCTACTATCAGGTGGAAGCTTCGGCGCAGCGTGTCGAGAGGAGCGTCACCGTTGACTACGATGCGGATGTCGGCGTCTCACTGAACAGCAACACCAACCTCATGGTGGACATGGTGCGCGCCGACACCCGGTCGGCCACCATGAGCCATGACGGAACGTTGAAGACCGTCGACCCGACCAAGACCTTCGCCGTCACGGTGACGGTGGTCAACACCGGCAATGTCAACGAGACCGTGACGCTGAGCAGCAACGGCTGGCCGATGAGCTTCTCCAGCAACGACTTCGTCCTGCCCTACGGGCTATCCAACAGCAAGGCCGTCACCGTCACGGTGACCGCCCCTGCCAACGCCGCGGTGGAGCACAGTGCGGTCAACGTGATCGCCAAGGGCGCCGACGGCACTCAACTGAGTACGGTGACCCTGAACACCGCCGTGACCGCCCAGCCTGACGTTACGATACGCTACGATGGCGGCAAGTCCGCCAGCGGCAGCCAATACGATTATCAGGTCACCCTGCTGAACTCCGGTAACGTGCGCGACACCTTCACGCTCAACGTGAACACTGCCACACTGAACCAGCAGGGTTGGAACGTGGCCTTGCTCGATGCCTCCGGCAACACCTTCACCAGCAAGGAGCTGGCGGCCTTCGCCGACACCGAGGTGACGGTGAGGCTGACGCCGATTGCGGGCGTCCCACAGGTGGCCCCGACCATGACCCTGACGGCAACGTCCCCATCCGCCAGCGCATCGAACACATTCACGGGCTCCCTGCCCGATGTGGTCATAGCGGCCGATGAGGTCAGCGTGGAAGGTACGAACGTGTTCGCCGATGCCGGTTCCATAGGGACCACCACCTGGATCCTTCTGATCCTCAGCATCACTTCCATAACCCTTTTCATAGTCATTGGAATGAACAGGGGGGTGTTCACACGAAGAAAGCGCTGATATCATTGGCGGTCATCATGCTGATGGCGGCGACCCTCATGGTCGCCGTGCCCCTGGACGCGGGCACCTCCGTCGACGGGCCGGTGAGGGCCGGTACCGGGGACACAGTGACATTCACCCTTACGGTGGATGGCACCGCATCCTACACCGCAGACATACCCGGTGGTTCGGTCGAACCCGATTTCGGCATAGTCGATGAGGAGGCGGAGATAGAGGTCACCGTCCCCAACACCGCCGGTAGGCATTGGCTCACCGTGAACTTCACCTTCGCCGATGGGAGCGAGGTCGTACGTGAGTGGTTGATCGATGTCATCGAACCCTACGTGTTCACTGCCCGCCTGGTCAACAACGGCGACATAGACGTCAACGGCCTGCCGGTGAAGTTCATCCTCAACGGTGAGACGGTGAACGTGACCACGGTGGACCTCGCCGCCGGTGAGGAGAAGACCGTGCAGTACCGGCACATCGAGGGATTGAGCAGCGGAAGGAACACCATAACCGTGGTCCTCGACGCTGAGAACGACCTTGTGACGCTATCCACAGGCACCACGAGCATGACCACCGTCTTCTACATCGGACAGGCGGACTACTCGCTGTCGCATTGGATAATGGGACTGACCCTGGTGATAATGACCTTCGGTCTGATATGGGTGGTCCGCAAGCCGAAGAGGAACTACGGCCGTCCCCGCGGAAGGCGTTAACGTCGTGACACCAGCGCGTTGGCGACGTCGCCACGCGTCCGCTCCACGACAGAACGGGAAACGTCCTGCTTCCTCCTGACCGGCAGGACGGCGTCGGGATGGTCGAAGCGCATCAGCGCTTCGTGGACATCCTCCATCCTCTGCAGGATGGCATCCGCATCATCCACCCTGCCGTCGCGGAGCAGGTCGAGGCATCTCCTCCGCAGCTCGCCGGGAACGTCGGCGAG
>PWNH01000027.1 GCA_003557905.1 Methanomassiliicoccaceae archaeon
AAACTGACCCTACCCAACCCATCCGCTACGTCGAGCCGGTGTTCCGCCCGCCCAGCGAGGCGCATTCGCTGATCCTGCCGGTGACCGACGGCTGCTCGTGGAACAAGTGCACCTACTGCGAGATGTACACCGCACCGCAGAAGAAATTCCGCGCGCGCGACGAGGGCGAGGTTCTGGAAATGATCCGCAACAGCGGCAAGCTGTTCGGCGATCGTGTTCGGCGCGTGTTCCTGGCCGACGGCGATGCCCTGGTACTGCCGACCCATCGCCTGATGCGCATTCTCGAGGCCATTGCCGAGCACATGCCTTCGGTCGAGCGCGTATCCAGCTACTGCCTGCCACGCAATCTCAAGCGCAAGTCAGTGGCCGATCTCGCAGCGCTGCGACAGGCGGGGTTGCAGATGGCCTACATCGGTGCCGAGTCCGGCGACGACGAGGTGCTGGAAAAGGTCAACAAGGGAGAATCCTTCGAGTCGACCCGTGCGGCTCTGGACAAGCTTGGTGAAGCCGGCATCACCCGTTCGGTGATGATCCTCAATGGCCTGGGTGGAGAGGCGCTGTCAGTTCAGCATGCGGAAAACTCCGCCCGTCTGGTCAATGCCACACAGCCGGAGTTCCTGGCCACTCTGGTGGTCAGCTTTCCTCAGGGCGAGCAGCGCTTTCGCGCTGGTTTTCCGGAGTGGGAGCCACTGGATCAGGCCGGACTGTTCCGGGAAATGCACCGTTTTATCGCCGGGCTGGAGCTCGAACGCACGGTGTTTCGTTCCGATCACGCCTCCAACTGGCTGGTCCTCAAGGGCGAGCTCAATGCCGACAAGTCCCGCCTGCTCGAACAACTCGAACTGGCCATCAACCAGCCCGAACGGGCCGCACTGCGCCCGGACTGGGCGCGGGGGCTTTGAGTGCGAATCCGTCAGTTCATGCCGGGTGCTGACCGGTGCGAGCGGTCCGTTCAGTGAGCGCGGTGATCCAGCGAGTGTTCCGCCGCCATTGATTCCAGCTTGGCGCTGTAGAGGCGTTCGTGCCGCGGGGCGCGCGCCAGTTCGAGCGCCTTTTCCATGGCTTGCCTGGCCCTGGTGTGATCGCCCTGCTTGTGGCGCACCATCGCAATACCCCAGTGAGCCTCGTGCATGTGGGGCAGCTGTTCGGTCACGGCCTCGTAGATGTCCAGCGCGCGGCGCAGATGGCCTTGTTCGGCCAGTTCACCGGCCAGCGCCAGGCGCGGGTAGGGGTCATGGTCGGGCAGTCGGGTCAGCCGCAGGTGAACTGCTCGAGCTTCTTCGTGGCGCCCCTGGTCCGAAAGCAGGGCATGCAGGTTGTAGAGCAGGTTGACGTCATCGGGATGGCGCCCGGTGGCGTAAACAAAGAGGGCTTCGGCCGTGTCGGGATCTCCCGCCCGTCGATGCATGACGGCCAGCAGGTTGAGTACCGATGCATTATCCGGATCAATCCGGTTGGCCCGTTCGGCAAACCAGAAAGCCGTTGCCAGTTCGTCATCCAGCATTCTTTCCGCTGCCAGGTTGCGATAGAACATGGCCAGGAATTCATGATGGGTGACCAGGCGTGAGGGCTGGCGTTCGCGGCTTGGAAAATAATCGATGGTGACCCGCTGCACTGTACGACTGGATCGATTCTTCGCCGACTTGTCTGTCGATGGGTAGATCCGGGTTCGTACATGGTCGCTGACCAGCACCAGGTCGCCGTGTTGTTCGAACGTGGGGGGTGTGCGCATGAGCTGGAAATCGTGTTCCAGCCCGAGGTGGCGGGTAAAAGCGGTGGTCACGACGGCCAGCGACATGCAGTTGCCCTTCTGATCCTGCAGCGCCTCTGAAGCGGTCAGAGTGTGGCCCCAGTAATCGAAGTTCGACAGGTGCCCGTCGATGAAGCGGGCGAGCTGCCAGTAAAGCTCCGAGTCGTCATCGTGGCGGGCGAGGTGTTCGTCCAGGGCTTCCAGTTGTTGTTCGGACAGCGAAAAGATGTCGTCGACATCGGGGATGTCGACGGGGTCACCGAAGAGAGCCCGGTTCAATGGCGGCGGTGAATCATGGTCGGGGCCGACGGACAGGGGCGTCAGCGCGCAACCGCCGGCCAGCAGAAGCGGCAGGCAGCAGGCGAGGAGCGATATCAGTCGACGGTTCATGGGGGCGACACGGAATCGTGGCTGGAATTCGAGTCTAGACCGCGCGTTGCGCGCGTGCAAGGCCGGCGTTTTGGCTACTTCGGTGGTTCGAAACGCTGGTGTATCCTGCCAGGCAGCTGCCACGGACCCGCAGGGGGTGCGAGATGAAAAGACTTCTACTCATCGCCCATGACCCGTCACCCAATATTCGTGCCATGGTCGCAGCCTTGCTCGATGGTGCTGGCGACGATACCGTCGACAACGTGACTGTCGGTCACGTCAGGCCGCTGGAGGCCACGGCCGACGATGTGATTGGGGCCGACGCGGTGATCTTCGGTACCCCCGAGAATCTGGGTTACATGAGCGGTGCACTCAAGGATTTCTTCGATCGCTGCTTCTACGATCTGCTCGACAGGACCGACGCCATGCCCTATGCGGTGTTCGTCAGGGCCGGCAAGGACGGCACTGGCACCCGGCGGGCGATCGAAAGCATCTGTGGCGGGCTGAACTGGAAGCCGGCGCAGGAACCGCTGATCTGCCGCGGCGAATGGGACGACGCCTTCATCGACCAATGCCGGGAACTCGGCATGACCATGGCCGCCGGCCTGGAGGCGGGGATCATCTGAGCCGCATGGAGTTGGCGTTGGCCGGCTTGGTGCTCGGTTTTGCGTTTGTTCGTTTGTTCGTTGGTTCGTTGGTTCGTTGGTTCGTTGGTTCGTTGGTTCGTTG
>PWNH01000048.1 GCA_003557905.1 Methanomassiliicoccaceae archaeon
ATCCAAACACTGTCGAAATAACGGAGGCATTGATTTGACAAAATCGGCATTAGTTATCGGTGGAGGGATTGCGGGCATTCAAGCGTCGTTGGACCTTGCGGACCGTGACATCCACGTCTATTTGGTAGAGAAAGAGGCTACCATAGGCGGAGTGATGAGCCGGCTCGACAAGACGTTCCCAACGAACGACTGTTCTGCTTGTATCCTATCCCCAAAGATGGCCGACTGTTTCGGTCACCCGAACATAGACGTTCTTAGCTATTCAGAAGTTAAGGGCGTTGACGGCAAGCCAGGCGATTTCAAGGTAAAAGTGGTCAAGAAGGCCAGGTACGTTGACGAGAACAAGTGTACCGGCTGTGGCGACTGCCTTCAGAAATGCCCACAGAAGAAAATCCCCGACCAGTACGAGTACGGTCTCAAGATGAGAAGGGCTATCTACATACCCCACGCTCAGGCCGTGCCCCGTGTCGCCATCATCGATCCCGAGAACTGTAAGAAGCTCCTCGAGGACAAG
Source organism: Methanomassiliicoccaceae archaeon (assembly GCA_003557905.1). GTDB lineage: Archaea > Thermoplasmatota > Thermoplasmata > Methanomassiliicoccales > Methanomethylophilaceae > PWHV01. Next base: position 515 of record PWNH01000048.1, read on the forward strand.
TGTGGTGTGTGCAAAAAGGTCTGTACCCGTGGTGCGGTCGATTACGACCAGAAGGACGAGGAGCTCGTCCTCGATGTCGGTTCGATCATCTGCGCCAACGGATTCAAGATCTGGGATGCCAGCGTGTCCACCGAATACGGATACGGTCGCTACCCCAACGTTGTCACCGCCATGGAGTTCGAGAGGATGATGTGCGCTTCCGGTCCCGACCATGGGCACATAAGGATGCCCTCCAACGGCGAGGACCCCAAGAAGATAGCCTTCATACAGTGCTGCGGCTCACGCAGTGAGAAGAAGGGATGGCAGAAATACTGCTCGTCCGTGTGCTGTATGTACGCCACCAAGCAGGCCATCATCACCAAGGAGCACGCTGACGTCGAGGAGGAGATATTCTTCATGGACATCCGTTCCTACGGGAAGGAGTTCGAGGACTACATCCACCGCGCTGAGGGCCAGTATGGCATCAAGATGCACAGGTCCTCCCGTGTCGCTGCGATCGATGAGGATCCTGAGACCAAGAAGCTCACCATCAAGTTCACCGATGCCGAGGGCAACCCCAAAGCATCCGAGTATGACCTTGTGGTCCTCTCAATCGGTCTGAACCCGCCTGCTGACGCAGTGGAGTTCGCCAAGACCTTGGGAATAGAGCTGAACGAGTACGGATTCTGCAAGACGCAGATATTCGACCCTCTGGCGACTTCCAGGGAAGGTGTCTTCGTGACCGGCGCTTTTGCCGCACCCAAGGACATCCCCACCTCCGTCGCCGAGGCTTCCGGAGCATCGGCAAAGGCTGGATCCTTCATCGTGGATGACAACTTCCAGCCCTGTGAGCCCAAGGAGTACCCCGCTGAGCGCGACGTCTCTGGAGAAGAGCCCCGCGTGGGAGTTTGGGTGTGCGAGTGTGGTATCAACATCGGTGCCACAGTCAACGTCCCGACCGTCGCTGAGTACGCCGCCGGTCTGCCCGGTGTCGTTCATGCCAGCGAGAGCATGTACGCCTGTGCCCAGGACTGTCTTGAGAACATCACCGAGATCATCAAGGAGAAGAACCTGAACCGTGTGGTCGTTGCATCCTGTACCCCCAGGACCCACGAGCCCTTGTTCCGTAACGCTTGCCGTGAGGGAGGTCTTAACCAGTACCTCTTCAACATGGCCAACATCCGTGACCAGTGCTCTTGGATCCACATGCACGAGCCCGAGAAGGCGACCATCAAGGCCAAGGACCTGGTCCGCATGGCCGTTGCCAAGTCGCTGCTGCTCGAGCCTCTGCAGGGTTCCCAGATACCCGTGACCAACTCCGCCGCCGTCATCGGTGGCGGTGTGACCGGTATGTCAACCGCCCTCGACCTGGCCGCCCAAGGGTTCCAGGTCTACATCGTGGAGAAGACCGACAAGCTCGGTGGCAACGCCAACAACTTCTACCACAAAGAGGACGGGAAGGCCGTCAGTGACCATGTCTCCGATATGATCGCCAAGATCAACGCCAACCCCTTGATCGAGGTCCGCCTCAACACCGTGGTTGACGACATGCCGGGATATGTGGGCAACTTCAAGCTGATAATCGGCTCCGAAGAGATAAAGGTGGGAGCGGTAATCCTCGCCGTGGGCGCCAGCGCCTACAAGCCGACCGAGTACGGATACGGCAAGGACGAGAAGGTCGCCACCGCCCTCGAGGTCGAGAAGATGCTCAACGACGGCTCCTTCAAGGCCAAGAACGTGGCCTTCATACAGTGCGTCGGTTCCAGGAACGACGAGGTCAAATACTGCTCTCGCGTCTGCTGCACCACCGCTCTGAGGAACGCCATCGCCATCAAGGAGGCCGACCCGACCGCTAACGTCGCCGTCTTCCACAAGGACATCAGGACCTACGGCTACCGTGAGGAGCTGTACCGCCGGGCATCTGAGCTGGGCGTCATGTTCCTGAGGTTCCCCGAGGACAAGATGCCGGAGTACGACGGATCCAACGTCAAGGCCTACGACACCATCCTGAACATGGAGATATCGGTGCCTGTGGACTGCCTTGTGCTGAGCGTCGGCATATCCCCTGACCGCGCTGAGAAGGAAGAGCTCGCCAAGATGCTCAAGATCCCCATCAGCAAGGATGGATACTACTTCGAGGCCCATCAGAAGCTGCGCCCGGTCGACTTCGCCACCGAGGGTGTCTACGTCGCCGGTCTGGCTCACTGGCCCAAGCACATCGACGAGTGCATAGCTCAGGCATCCGGTGCCGCGTCCCGTGCCCTGACGGTCATATCCAAGTCGGAACTGATTTCCGAGGGTATCATCGCCAGCGTCAACGAGAAGTACTGCGACGGTTGCGGTGTCTGCGAGGGATGCTGTGAGTACAATGCCATAGAGATAGTCGACATCGGCGACGGACAGCTCCGTAGCCATGTCAACGATGGTCTCTGCAAGGCCTGCGGTTGCTGTGTGGCCGCCTGTCCGTCAGGTGCCATGGAGCAGAAGGGCTTCAGGAACATCCAGATAGAGGCGGAGATCGATGCCGCCTTGGAGGAGTGATATCCATGAGTGAATTCGATCCGAAAATCATAGCCTTCTGCTGTAACTGGTGCTCCTATGCCGGTGCCGATGGTGCCGGTGTTGCCAGGCTGCAGATGCCGACAAACTTCCGCATCATCCGCACGATGTGCTCCGCAAGGGTAGACCCCGAGCACATCCTCCGCTCCCTGGCGAAGGGCGCGGATGGCGTGATCGTGCTGGGATGTCACCCCGCGGACTGCCACTACATCGGTGGCAACTACCGTGCCAGGAGACGGATGGCCCTCCTCCGCTTCGTGCTGGAGGAGTACGGTTTCGACCCCAAGAGGTTGAAACTGGAATGGGTCTCCGCATCTGAGGGTGAGAAGTTCCAGAAGACGATGACGGAATTCATAGACGACATCAAGGGTCTGGGACCCAACCCCATTAAGGAGGGTGCGTAAATGTCTTTCATTGCGAAGATCAAGGACAAATTGTTCAAGAAAGTGGGTGACAAGATGGAGGAGGCTGCCATCATGGCAGACAAGCCCGTTGAGGCCGCACCCGCAGAGGCCGCACCCGCAGGGGCCCCGGTCATAGTGGACTCCCCCCCTCCGCAGTTGGTGTCAACCAGCGCGGTCTTCCCTATAGAGCTGAAGGCGATCCTCCCCGGCGCACCGCCGGGGGGCAAGATCAAGTTCGCCCACTACTGGGGAGCCGGCTGCGGTGGTTGCGATGTCTCTATGCTAGACATCCACGAGAAGATTCTCACCGTCAACGACATGGCCGATGTGGTCTTCTGGCCCATAGCTGTCGATGGCAAGGTCAAGGACCTCGAGGCCCTTGATGACGGCGAGATAACCGTCACACTGTTCAACGGTGCCGTGAGGAACTCGGAGAACGAGCACATGCTCAAACTCCTCCGCCAGAAGTCCACCATCCTGGTGGCTTATGGTGCTTGCGCCATGTGGGGCGGAATGCCCGGATTGGCCAATCTCCACAACACCGAGGAGATCAAGAAGTATGTGTACACCCAGACACCGACCATGAAGGCGTTCCAGGACACCCAGGACTCCCCGGTCATACCGCAGGAGGTATACCAGGCTCCGGAGGGTGAACTGCACATACCCACCCTCTACGACACCGTGTTGGCAGCTGACGATGTGGTCGACATCGACTACTACGTACCCGGTTGCCCGCCCCAGCAGACCAGCATCAACGTGCTGCTCGGTGCCCTCGTCGGTCACGTCTACCACGGAGCGGCCCTGCCGCCCAAGGGAACGATCATCGGCGCCGCCGAGAAGAGTCTGTGCGAGGAGTGTCCCCGTAAGAAGGAGAGCCGTAGGATAACAAAGGTCGTCGAGCCTTACGAGATCGACGTCGACCCTGACCAGTGCTTGATGGACCAGGGCATCATCTGCATGGGTCCTGCGACCCGTGCCGGATGCGGCTCACCATGTACTCAGGCGGGTCAGCCCTGTCGTGGCTGCTACGGTCCCACCGGAGCGGTCTCAGAACAGGGAGCCAGTATGCTGACCGCGGTCGCATCCTTGTTCCCAGTGCTGGACAACGACGCACTGATAGACGAGGACGAGATCATAGACATAATGAGCCAGGTCAAGGATCCCTTGGGATACTTCTACCAGTTCACACTGGCGAAGTCCTTGATCAAGAGGGCCGTTAAAGAAAAGGGGGGTAAGTAGAAATGGCAGCCCCTATGATATGGGATGAACCAACCAAGAGCGAGTCCAACAGGATCACGATCGACCCGATAACCCGTCTCGAGGGTCACGGGCAGATCGAGATATTCCTGGATGACAATGGCAATGTGGCGAACGCCTACTTCCAGACACCTGAGCTGCGCGGTTTCGAGAGATTCTGCATCGGCCGCCGTGTCACGGAGATGAACCAGTTGACCGCACGTCTGTGCGGCGTCTGTCCCGGTGCCCACCACATGGCCGCGAGCAAGGCCGCTGACGGCTGCTACAACACAAAACCGACAGACACGGCATTCATGATTCGTGACCTGTTCTATGGTGCCCACTTCGTGCACAGCCACATAGCGCACTTCTATGCGTTGGCCTCCGCGGACTTCGTCCTCGGCCCCTCCTCCCCCGCCGCCACCAGGAACGTCCTGGGTGTAGTGGGTGCGGTCGGTCTGGAGCTCGGATCCGCAGTGGTGAAGGCGAGAGCCTATGCCCAGAGGATACAGGCGATAATCGGCGGTAAGGCGACCCATCCCGTGATGGGTGTCCCCGGCGGTGTCTCCAAGGCCATCAGCAAGGAGGAGCAGGCGGACATACTGTCCATGACAGAGTACATGCTCAGCTTCGCTCAGACCTCGATCAAGGTCCTGGAGGACGTCGTCCTCGCCAACAAGGACTATGTCGACATAATCGCCAACCCCGACATCTTCTACTCGGAGACGTACTACATGGGTATGGTCAACGGCAAGAACCAGGTCGAGTTCCACGACGGTCCTATCAGGGTCGTCGACCAGAAGGGAGCGGAGTTCGCCAAGTACGACGCCAACGACTACCTGGACCACATCGCCGAGGCTGTGGAGCCCTGGTCCTACCAGAAGTTCCCCTACTTGAAGAACGTCGGTTACAAGGGAATGGTCGACGGTCCGGAAAGCGGAATGTACCGCGCCACCCCGCTCAGCAGGCTGAACGCCGCCGATGGAATGAAGACCCCTCTGGCCCAAGAGGAGTACGACAAGTTCTTCGGTCTGTTCAAGTCCCTGGGTGTCGAGGGTCCGGTCCACCACACTCTGGCCACACACTGGGCAAGGCTCATCGAGCTGCTTTACGCGGCCGAGCTCTGCCATGACCTGGCACAGAACCCCGACCTGACCACCGGCGACATCAAGCACCACGAGCTCACCCCTGGCGGGGTCGGTATCGGTTGTGTCGAGGCTCCCCGCGGAACCCTGACGCACCACTATGTCAGCGACGAGAACGGAATCGTCACCGACTGCAACCTTGTCGTTGGTACCACCAACAACAACGGTCCTATGAACATCTCCGTCGCCAAGGCCGCCAAGGCCCTGATCAAGGACGGAATGGTGTCCCCTGGTCTGTTGAACATGGTGGAGATGGCTTTCAGAGCCTACGACCCCTGCAACTCCTGTGCCACGCACAGTCTGCCTGGTCAGATGCCTCTGAGGGCGGTCATAAGGGATGCGGACGGCGAGATCTACAAGACCTTCTCCCGCAACTGAGCGACCAATCAAACCCTTTTCACAAAACCTTTCTTTTTTTGTATTTTCTACCCGGTACCACCAGATCCCTCAATCTTCCCAGGGCGGCTCCGTCAAGAAGATAGACCAAAGCATTGTCGATATCCAGGGCAGGGTCGTTGAGCACCGGTCCGAGGAAACCCTCACCTTCGATGTTGACCGGCGAACCTCCAAGGTTCGGGTTGAATGCTGGAAGAACTATCAGTTCCCCCATCGCCTCTGGTTTATATGGGATTCTCAACCAGCATGGTTCCGTGGGTCCAGATCCTTGAGGTGAATTGAACGCCATACGTGAATGGTTATGGGCGCAGACCATCGTCTTACATGAATCAAGGCGCTTGGACGGCAGGGTGTGGCCGTGCAAAAGCCCCACATCGTCCAGCCTCAGGCCGCTGGCAGGGTGGACGATGACGTCCGGAGGAAGGAATTCCTCCAAACCACCATCATGGTTGCCTCTTACGACCTCAACCCGGGGATAGGCGTCGACCATCCTCTGGAAGAAAAGTGGTATCTCACGATGCTCCTGACGCGTGCTACCCGGGACACGGTGTTTTACATCCCCCAGGATGATAAGTGCGTCCTTTCCAGTCGAAGCCTCTATCAGTTCCCGCTCCATCTTCTCGGTCTGTGATGGTATGTGGAAACCTTTCCAGGACAGATGGGCCTCCAAACCTATATGCAGGTCCGCTACCACAACCATCTGCTCCTCTCCGGATAGCAGAAGCATTGCCTTATCGGGCACAGGTGATATCCTCATATCCCCTTACCGAAATCCAAGGCCTCGATGATGCTCGGACCTATGTGATGCAGTATGTCAGATGCAATCATTCCGTATCCTTGGCATTGGAACGCCCTCTCCCCTGCCACGCCGTTTATGTAGGCGCCCAATCTAGCGGAGTCATAGGATGAGCAGCCCTTGGATAAGAGCCCGGCCACTGTACCGGCCAGGACGTCCCCCGTCCCTCCCACCGTCATGGAGGCGTTTCCAGTGCGGTTGTATTTGATATGGCGACCGTCACTGATTATGTCCACCTGTCCCTTGAATAGGATGGTCGCACCCACGCTATCGGCGGCCTCACGGACAAAGTCCGCTAGCATCTCTGTTTCATCAGGGGCCTCGAAGCCTGTCAATTTCTCCAACTCCCGACGGTGTGGTGTGATGACTGCTTTTCCCTTGAAATCGAGATCCTGAAAACGACTAGCCAATGCTGTGATGGCATCTGCGTCGATGACCAGGGTCCTGTCGCATTCTGCAACCAATGTGTTGATTGCCCGCAGGGTCTCATCATCCGTGCCAAGTCCCGGGCCTATAAGAACGGTATCGACCTTTTCACAAAGTTGCAGCACGTCTTCGATATGAATCCTTTTCAAAACCCCTCCTTCCAATCCGTGACATATCAGTTCTGGGGAGTATGAGGCTACGATAGAATGTATTTCACTAGGTATCGCAACACGAACCAGGTCGCTACCGGCTCTGTATGCTGCCATCCCTGCAAGGGCCGGGGCTCCTGTATATGGTCCCCCTCCGACAATCAGAACCCTTCCGTTCTGACCTTTGTGTGACCCGAGGTGCGGTAGTGGATATCTCTGTGCCTCACCAGGGCCGGTGAATTCCACAGCCTCTTTCGGTATACCTATGTCGGTTATGACGATCTCGCCGCAGTTGCTCTCATCCATTCCTTCTTTCACATCATGGAATGTGACAGTGACGTCCGGTACTACGGCCTGCTCCGTACCTATGCCCGATGGGCAATCCACCGATATCAATGGGCCGTTGAATCCGGCCACGGTTTTTATCGCTGAGGCGAAGGGCTCTTTCAACTCTCCAACAACACCCAACCCCAGTATGGCATCGATCACAAGAGAATAATTATCAAGGTCCGCATCCTCAAACGGCATCGACCGATGTTTCACCATGTTGAAATTCTTATTCGAGACCTCGGTGCGTATGGTGGATGGGGGCTTCACCATCAGTACATCCACCTCCCGATAGGGCATCAGGTGACGGGCGGCCACGAAACCATCTCCGCCGTTGTTACCGCTACCACACACGACAGCCACTCTTCCCGATTCAGGATATCTTCCTATAACAAGATCCGCGACGGCACATCCTGCCTGCTCCATCAGAGCCTCCACTGACACGCCCCAATAGGCCGCGTTTATATCGATGACCCTGAACTCGGAGGAGGGAAGCACATCACTTCTATGTCCGCAGGACAACATAAGCCTTTTTGCAATTCTGGACAAATGTAAATACAACAAATGACATTAGAAGGGATGAGGAATCTTATTGAGTGAGATACGAAGACTCGTACTTGATGTCTTGAAACCCCACCACCCCTCGATCATTGATTTGGCCGAGAAGCTTTCAGTATCCAAGGGTGTGATGGGTGTTAATTGCACGGTCTCCGAAGTGGATCAGGAGACTCAGAAGATCAAGATAACCGTAGAAGGGACGTCCATCGATTATGATGTGGTTGCCAACGTTATCGCCGAGAACGGGGCAGTGATACACTCCATCGATTCGGTCTCTTCCGGCAAGATGTTGGTGGAAGAGGTCGAAACACCTCAGGACCGTTGAGCCTGAAGCTTTCTGGCGACCTTCTCAAGAAGTTCTGTCTTAGGCAAAACCCTTTCGACCCTTATTCTGCCTTGAGAGGAATGCCAATTACCGGGGTATAGCTTTCCCTCTTCAATCTTGTATTCCAGACCGATTTCCTTCACCGCTGATTCAAGCGATTCAAGGTCGGGCTCATGTATGGCCAGACGACGGTTGACCTTCCTGCCCTCAGCCCGAGACCTCGACTTGTCGAAGTATTCCGGCCACAGTACCCAGGCGTTGTCGTCGTCGTAGGTCATGGACGATTAAGAAAAATAATGCGGCGGCTGTGCTTCACTCTACCAGCACAGCATCCACGGCGCCGCTCTGACCAGGTCTCGAAGTGACAACGGCGTCTCCGATGTCGGTCTCGATCGTGGTACCCTTGTTGATGATGTTACGCTGAACAAAGTTAGGGTTGGCGGGGTTGATCTTGACATTGATGATCTTGGCCTTTGTGACCGTGTTGGTCTTGCGGTCCATCACATTGGCGTAATCCGCGGAGAGCATCCTCATCTTGATGTTGGCGCCCTTAGTACGATACTTCTTAAGACTCACGGGGCCGACCTTAGTGAACTGCTTCTCTCTGCCAATCTCGAACTTACGCTTGCCACGACTTAGTTTCAAACGTCCGCCGGACGGCTTTCTTTTAGACTTACCCTGCCAAAGTGCCATGTCTACTCCTGTGGTGCTAATTATAGAGGGGTATAAAACGTTTTTCCTTAAGCTTAAGAGGAAATCAATCAGTCCAGTACACTTTGCCGGTATTGAACCGATGCAATTTCATCCGTCAATGTTCAGTCCTGAGGACCCAACAGTTCGATGGAGATGTCCTCCTCGTCTATGTCCAAGATGGCGGCATAACCGTCTCTAGCCGGGCCGGGATTCATGAATATTATACCGTCCTCTTCGATGACTCCTCTGGCTTCGTGAACATGTCCGGCGAGAACAAGCAACGGGCGATGTTTGTCCACTATCTCACGGATGGAATGGCTCCCGACGTTGATGCCCGACGGGATCTCGTCATTCCTGCCGTATGGAGGGGTGTGGAGCATCAGTACCATGGCATTCTCGGCCACGGGGTCTAACGTTGTCCTTATGACGTCCTCGTCCATCTCGAAAGGAGTCTCGAATATCGTGGGGTTGGATCCGCCCAAACCAGCGAAGACGATTCCTTCGATTTCCTTGGATACGCCATGCATCAGAATCGCATTTGAAGTTATGACTTCGAGAATCTCCGGCGGATCACAGTTTCCCGGTATGGCGTAGACATCCACGCCCAATGATGACAAGAAATCACCTGCCCATTCCACGGGGCCGAAGTGTGTGATGTCGCCCAGGACCAATACAGCCTCCGCAGCGTAACGATCAATGCGTTCTTTGGTCGCTTCTATCGCAGCCTTCTTAGCATGTATGTCAGAGATGACTAGGAATCTCATGTTGCCACCTCATATCAGTTGGTCATACATTAATCTTTCAATAACATCAAAACAGGAAAAGCAAGGGATAAGATATTGCCAGGGCCAGGATCGCCCCTCCATTTATCCAAGGTAACCCAGGGGCAGGCTTGTCCCCGAGTATTCTGAGAAGAAGCATTAGCCCGACAGCCCCTCCCAACACTATCGACATGGCAACGAGAAGGTTTGAACCCGGTATGAATCCGTTCACGGGTGTGAGATGGTACATGGCGGATGCGGCTAGCATTCCCGGCAGGGCAACATCCCCCAGCCCTATGGAAGTCTCCGCCCCATCGCTGTCTATGTGACGCAACAACAAAGGCAACTCCGCTGAGACCACCCCATCGGCGATCGTCTGCATATGCCCTGTTCTTCGAACTGCCCAGTAATCATAAAGCGACAAGACTGCAAGGAGCAGAATGGCAGGAATGAGGCTGAGGCTCGTACCGAGTATCACGATGGCCCCCACGCATAGAATCCCTGCAGTAGCGGCCATAAGGCGTCGGTCCCGGGTTAGCAATGTGGCAGATATGAGTGAAATTGAGAGAAACGCCGAGGAAATCAGGACCAACCATGCGGGCGTGATAATAATATGTATAAGCAGAGCAAAGCTCAAAGTCGCGCCTCCGATCATGGCGCTCACCATAATCAAACGTAGGACCAAAACCATCTTCAGGGCAAGAATGGCCAATACCGAAAAGGACACAATCATGAACAAAGCAATGTAAATGATGGAATTGCCCGGGTCGCTGGGATCCTCGAATGTCTGCACTTGTGCTGGGAACGAAGCGACTAGTGCCAGAGCTACCAACTGGATTATAATGAAAGATAAAATGATGACAAAATCCGCACGTCTCAGGGCCACGGTCGTAATTGGGATTGTAACTAAATACAGATGACGTTTAGAAATGATGGCGCGGAGAGGGGGATTCGAACCCCCGAGTCCTTGCGGACAATAGATTAGCAGTCTATCGCCTTACCAGGCTGGGCCATCTCCGCAGCATTGATGGAAAAGGGATACTGTA
>PWNH01000107.1 GCA_003557905.1 Methanomassiliicoccaceae archaeon
ATGGTGGACCAAGCGGGATTTGAACCCGCGGCCTCTGCCTTGCGAAGGCAGCGATCTTCCGAGCTGATCTATTGGCCCTTGGAATCGCTGTAACAGGCGGTAGCATTTAACACTTTCTTAAACACCAGGCACATCGTTTTGACTGGCATGGAATAACGAAAGGATTTTTATTGTGTAGATACAGACCATCATAGTGATTCAAATGTTAACTGATGAAGTAAAAGAGGATATGGGAAAGATCAAGGTGTTCCCGGTCGCCACCTCCAGTGCCGACGGTGAACCGAACATGAACATGGTGGGAATGTTGAGGGTGATTGACGACGAGACCATCTGGCTAGTGGACAACTTCATGGACAAGACCTTGGCCAACATCATTGAGAACCCGCGGGCATCCTTCGTGGTTTGGTCAGCAGAAACCAAGGGCGCCTGGCAGGTCAAGGGTGACGTGGAGGTTGTGAGCAGCGGGGATGACTTCGAGAAGGCCCGCGAATGGGCCCATTCAGTACGTGAGACGCTACCCGCCAAGAACCTGCTGGTTATGAAGGTCTCAGAGATCTATAATGTCAAATCCGGTCCGGACGCGGGGAAAAGGATAGTCTGAGGACAAACCAGGCCTGAAAGGCCTATTCATCCCCTTTCCCTGGCATCATATAACCCTGGGCCATCCCCATGGCGATACCGAGAGGTAACATGATGAAACTGAACAGGTTTCCGCTTATCATGTAGAATGCCACGGACAGTGTTAGGCCGGTCACGCCTCCGACCCAAAACCCCCAACCCGCACCAGTTGCCTTGGATTCGTCCACCGTCACACCTCTATCTTCACACCGAGAACTCCCTCGACCTCGGAAACCATTCTATCCACTATATCGGGTGCTCCACCCACATAGTTGGCGGGATCCATGGCCATTTCTATCTCCTCTGCGGACATCAGTGTTGTTACGGACTTCGACCGCATAAGAACATCCAACAGGTGCTCGCCTGATTTGGCGGCCTCCATGGAGGTCTCACGGATGATCTCGTGCGCCTCCTGCCTGCCTATGCCTTTCGCGGTCAATGCCATCATGACCGGCTCCGCCATGATCAGGCCTTTGGCCATATCGATGTTGGACAGCATCCTGCTCCTATCGACGAATATGTTCCTGAACACATCATCCATCTTGAAAAGCATGTCATCCAGAAGTGTGAAAACATGAGGGATGATGAAACGCTCGGCGCTGGAGTTGCTGAGGTCCCTCTCATGCCATAGCACCTGACTCTCGAACATCGGTGTCACGAAACCCCTTACTATGCGGGCCAATCCACAGACGTTCTCCGAGGTTATGGGATTCTTCTTCTGTGCCATGGTGGAACTACCCACCTGTTTGGAAACGTCGAATGCCTCATGGGCCTCAGCTATCTCCGACCTCTGAAGGTTCCTTACCTCGGTGGCATACCTCTCTAAAGAGGTGGCGATGTTTGCCATCAGGCATATCAGTTCGGTGTATCGATCCCTGCCGACAACCTGGGTTGCAGCCTTCTCGTATGTTATGCCCAGATCCTCCATGACCTTGGCTTGGATTTTTGCGAAGTCTTTGCCCAGCGCTGCACCCGTTCCCACGGCTCCAGCCATCTTCCCGGCGCATGCCCGGGGCCTTACCTCTATGATCCTCTCCCTGTGACGCAACAGCTCGGCTATGTAACCCGCGATCTTGAATCCGAAGGTTATCGGAATCGCGAACTGGGCATGGGTCCTTCCGACCTCAAGGGTGTCGCGTTCCCTTTTCGCCAGTACGGACATGGTCACGAGAAGTGTCTCTATGTCAACCTGGATAATGTCCATGGCCGCCTTGATCTGTATAGCGGTTGCGGTATCGACGATGTCGTTGGAAGTTGCTCCGAGATGGACGTATTTCCCTGCGTCGCCGCATTGCTCCGACATCGCCTTGACGAGTGCCATGAGGTCATGGCGGGTGTCCTTCTCTATCTCCTTGACCCTTTCGATATCCACCGCTTCAAGGTTTGCCTTGGAGCTGATCACGTCGGCGGCTTCAGCAGGTATGTTTCCTATGGAGGCATGAGCCCGGGCTAGGGCGGCTTCCACATCCATCTGGAATTGTAGACGGCTCTGCTCGGTGAAGATAGTCTTCATATCCGCGCGACCGTAACGGAAATCGAGGGGACACAGGTAACTCATGTTCTCAAACTTCTGATTATGGATACAATATAAATATTGTTCCCGGATTTCATCATCTCTGGAATGGTCTTAATTTACCAGTATGGTACCTGTTCCTATGAAAAAGGAATCTGACAGCTGCCTTTTTTACGAAAATGTTATAAATAACATGCTTTATGTCCAAACGTTTGCGGCCCTTCTCTTATATATGGGCTGTACAGGATTGAGCGTGGATTTATGACCGAACTCTTGGAGGAGCTTGAACAGAAGCGTAGTATAACCAACGTCGACGCTGAAAGGCACCGTCGTCTCAGGGACGAGCTCAACACAAAGACCAAAGAATGGGTGCAGAAGAGGGATGCCCTCAACTCCCAGGTGAGAGAGCTCGTCGACGAGGCTGCGAAGCACCGTGACATGCGTGACGACCTTAACAACAAAGTACGCGGAGCCAAGGACAACAGGGATGAATGGAACAAGAAGGTATCAGAGCTAAACGATGCCGTCAACAAGCTCCGTGCCGACACCCCTAAGGACAGAGGCCCGCCCATCAAGAAGTTGAAGAAAGAGCTCAACGACCTTGAGTTCAGACACATGACCTCTACCCTCTCCAAGGAGAAGGAGCAGGAACTCATCGAACTGATGAAGAAGATCGTGAAGCAGATCGAGGACA
>PWNH01000083.1 GCA_003557905.1 Methanomassiliicoccaceae archaeon
AGGCATAGTGAAGGACGTTGGGTGTGGATAAGGGCCAGAGGGAAATTGATACGCGACATCAATGGACAACCTTCCCGTTTCGTAGGGACCAACATGGATATAACCGATGAAATGGAGATGCGTGACTCATTACTCGAGTCGAATAAGAAACTGCAGACTTTGGCAAGCATCACAAGACATGACATACTCAACAACCTACTTGTGGTACAGGGATACCTGGAGCTATTGGAATCAGATGAATTGAAGGACAGGTCATCAGTTTTCAAGAATATCAATCATGCCGCCAAAATGATTGAGAGCAACATACGTTTCTCCCGGGATTATCAAAACATCGGCAGGGAGAAATCAACATGGATGCCCCTCCACACAATGATATGTGAAATCTCAGATGATAGACTGGTCGGTTGTGAAGATTTTTGCCAGTATGAGATCTTCGCAGACCCGATGCTGTACAAGGTATTCAACAATCTATACGACAATACACGCCGACATGCCCCCCAGGCCACCAGGATATCCCTGGATTGTGAAGTGAGGGGCGATAGTTTGGTGATAAACTATGAGGATGACGGGCCGGGTGTACCGAAAGACGAGAAGGAGAAGATCTTCGAGCGCGGTTATGGGAAGCACACCGGACATGGATTGTACCTCGCTAAGGAGATACTTTCCTTCACGGGGATATCCATCTTCGAGAACGGCGTTCCGGGGCAAGGGGCGAGGTTCGAAATCGTCATTCCGAAAGGCTGTTGGCATTTGCTGAATAATCCTCTCAAAAACAATCCCTGAGGATGTATCGCCCACAATCTCGTTCAGAGGATTATCAGACCCTATCCATCATCAGATCGTATCTCTCAACATATATTCTGACAATGTGGAACAGTCTGAGCAATCTCAATACCCTCAAGTCCAATGCAAATACCATAGGAAGATAGAAGGGAAGAATCGCCAAGAGATCAGCCACCATGACAGGGGTGAATACGAATCTCAACCTTCCCTTGACGGGATGGTTGAAAAGTGGATTCTCAACACAACTCCACACTCTCAAAAGCCATTCGACAGAGAACAGCATCACAGACAACAAATCAAAAAAGTGGAGATTCCGGATTTGTTCGCTGTTCAAAGAATTTGTCATCTCCAATAATGCGGCAGCGACATTGGTCAATATGAGTACCAACAGGAAGAGATGGAATGCGTGATGGAACCTATTCTCAGAATAGCTATGGGCCATCAAGTCATACGTTCTTCTTCGCGCAGCAGCATATGTGTTCAAGATTGGAGCTCCTTCCGTCCATGTAAGAATCGATTATGGAACATATCTTTTGTGGAATGTTATTATTGTAACAATCCGAACAACCCATTTTGACATTGGTAACGATTTGATCGAAACCATTCCAAAGCGGTTCCCTAGAACTTCAAAACGTTTTTAGATTGATTCGGATATAATAGATACAATCTTAACCGGGAAGTTGGGAGTAACAATGATAGACGATAATGGTATTTTTATTAATGGAAATAATAAATCTTATACAGACAACTCCGTTGCACATGGGGTCTTGAGATGACGGGCGAGTCTCTCAATCTCAAGATATCGAATAAAATCCTTGAGGGTGTGAGAAAGCTCTTTACCCGCAATCTGTCCCCGGATGATGAAGCACCGATTGTCAAATCCTACGACCAAGGGACTTATGACCGATTCATAAGGCCGATAGACATGTTATTGGCCGAGGATCCTGATGATCATAACAATTGGACCCAACGGGGAATCTCCCTGATGGAACACGGTTTTGCCCATGATGCAGTGGAATCGTTCGATGAATCCATATCCATAAAGCCCCGTCAGGTGGCGGCTTGGTACAACCGAGCTTTGGCATTGGTTGATTTGGAGAGATTCGAGGATGCTGTAAAATCATATAGAGAGGCCATTTCCTGCGACTCGCGCCATTATTCCTCATGGTTCAACATGGGGAACTCATATCACCGACTTGGAAAACTCGATGACTCCCTGGCAGCCTACGATCGTTGCATAATCCTCAATCCCAAGGATCCAGAGGTTTGGAACAACCGTGGCAACGTACTTGATGACCTTGGCCGTAAGTCTGATGCACTCTCTTCCTATGACCGTGCTTTACTATTGAACATGAAAGATGCTGAAATATGGTACAACAGGGGCATCGTTCTCATGGACTTGGAGAGGAACGAGGAGGCGCTCGAATCATTCTCTAGGTCCTTGGAGATAAATCCCGAAGATTGTGATACCTTGGTGAACAACGCCATTGCACAGGCTTCATTGAGAAGATTCAAGGACGCGGTCTCCTCATTGGACCGGGTCTTGGAGATTCAGCCCGACAACGGATATGCGATAGGCATCCGTTCCCAATATCTGAAAGAGCTGGAAACACTAGAGGATTCCAAAGCAATTCAGGAAGACCCCTCCTTGACGACCGGGATGCAAGAGGATGCGGAGGATGAGGGCTCCATTGTGATCGAAGCAGAATTGACGGACGAGATCCTGATGGAATCGGACGAACTCCTGGAGACCGGGAAGCAATTCGAGGACCAGGACCTTTTTGATGAGGCGATAGAGGTATATGACCGAATACTAGGGATAAACCCAAGATTGGCCATGGCCTGGAACAAACGCGGCCTGTCTCTGGCTAAACTGAAACGTTTCGAGGAGGCGATCCATTCCTTCGATAAGGCTCTGGACATAGACCCTTTGGATCCAATCACATGGAACAACCGGGGTAATGCCCTGTACGACACTGGACTATACGACCTCGCCCTGAACTCCTTCGAGGAGGCAATAGCCATAGACCATAGGTCCCCGTACTCATGGAACAACCGGGGATTGGCTCTTAAGAAGTTGAAAAGAAGCAAAGAGGCTCTGCGTTCATTTGAAAAGGCGACCGCACTGGACGGCTCGATATCCGATATATGGCTTAATCATGGTCATGTCCTCTGTGAACAGAATCGTTTTGAGGACGCCCTGTCGTCTTACAACCATTGTTTGGCATTGGATGAAATGGACGTCCACGCTTGGAACGCAAAAGGCTTGGCGTTGGATTCCCTTGATAGGTTGGAAGAGGCACTGGATTGTTTCCAGAACGCCCTGAACATTGACCCTGAATTCATTCCTGCTGCCAACAACATGTCCTATATCCAACAGGATTTGGCCAGAGTCTGCAGGGGGGGCCGATCGACATCGGAAGAAACCGAGGATCCAGTTCCTCTTGCTGAAAATGAAGGATTGGACGGATTGAAAGACCTCACGGATTCATTATCAGACGAGGCTTGATAATTTCCCATCGAACAATGCCCCATCGATAAGATTGTTAAGGTCAGCCGTACATTCTATACCATAAGAAACAAAGCGAAGTGGTTGAGTTGAACCTGAAAAGTGCAGCCTTTGACAATAAGGAAAGGATTCCTGTCAGATACACGGGAGAGGGTCAGAACACTTCACCCCCCTTGTATTGGACGGATGTCCCAGCGGGGACATCCTCCTTCGTGGTCTTTTGCCATGACCCTGATGCTCCCTTGGTCTCAGGTGGCGGATACGGCTTCGTTCATTGGGTCGTTTACAACATCCCCTTTGATGTCCGAGGGTTCAGGGAGGGTGAGGAGCCATTCACTTCAGGTAAGAATGATGGTGGGAGTCTAGGATACATTGGGCCCTACCCTCCCGAATTCCACGGCATACATAATTATTATTTCATAGTGTTGGCACTGGATTCAGTGATCGATGAGGATGTGGGTCTAAACCTAAGGGATATTCTGGAAAGGGTCGAAGGACATGTTGTCGGGATGGCGCGGCTGATCGGGACGTATGAACGATAACTCCGTGACGGGATAACATCGACATCGGCTCCGTTCAAACAAATCCCTTTAGCATCTTCGTGACCTTATCGGGCCACTGTCTGAACCATTCATCCTTGTCCTTTATATCCGATATGGCTAGACCGACACCGAGCCCGGTCATGAACGGGCTACCTGTCTTCAAAGCTGTTGCGACCGCATAGACCCCCAATTCACCATGATGCATCAGCCTCTTCTTCTGCCAGCGGATCCTTTCGGCCTCACTGCAGTTGCGATAGACTATGTTCGCGCACTCCCCTGCCGCGGCACCGACCGCCATCCCGCTCAACCCTCTGACGAGCGGGTTTGCCCATAAAGCGATTACAGCCATCTCATTCCTCCTCCGTAAGTGATTCCAACAACTTCTTGATTCCGAGGCCTGTGAGGACACCTCCTGCAGCCACACCTATGGCCTGGCCCAGAGAGATGTTCTGACCCGTCATCATCTCCATCTTGCCCTTCGCCTTGACAAGCTGTCTGTAGACCTCTTCATCCAAGGCTATCATCTTACGTCCCATGATTATGACATCATCCTTGTACTATGTAAACTTTGTACACATTATCAATCGATTCCGGCATCCTGATGGACCGTTTCAATGAAAACCCTTCGATTTAATTCATAAAACATTATCCTACAATCAAAAATACTATATTGCCATAGCTACCAAACCCTTAAAGGTAGTTGCCCGGCAAATACAAGCCCAATGAGCGGGCGAGGGGGGAGTTTGGACATGGACGACATTAAGCAAAGGAGGATCCTTTTCCGACGTCGCGGGGAGGACGGTGGGGAGATCGATGACCGGTTCGACGTTGAATTCCCCCTGAAGGCAATCATTCCACTTGGCATCCTTTACTCGATATTCCTCTATGGCCAATGGTACTACAAAGGTGATGCGCTAAGCATCGTTGTACTTCTAATCCTGACGATTATCCCCATCCTCCTTTGGTCAAGTCTCGGACCTTCCTTGTCGGAGAGGATAATATTGAAATGGGTACTCAAGGTGGAGGGTAAGAAGTTCCCCTCCCCCGATGTAATGTTCGTCGGATTCCCCGCCGCGGTTAAGGATACGTACTACATCGAGGCCAACCCCATGGACCTCCGTATGGACAATTTTGTGCAGGTGGTGATGAGGATAAAGGAAGCTGTGTTCCTCTCCATCGGACTTTGCATATTGACCGCCATGATCCTGGGGAACTTCTTCTTCGATCGGCTCGCCCTCTATTGGGACGTCGTCATGGGCGACCCATACTATGGCCAGAACGAATTGATTCTGGACACTGCGATATGGCTGGGCCCGTTCGCGATGATAATCCTCTTCCTTGTCATACCGCTTTTCTGGATAACAGAGGATGTCCAGATATATCGGATCGATCGTTTGCAGGATGCCCGTCGTATCGGTGAGTATCTGCGCACCGGCCTCCTCAGCAAGGTGCTCGGTTTCATCGGTATCATATTCGCATATGACGTGTCAAGGGGATTCGCTCAAGAGGTGCATGGCATCAACGCTGACCCGCTGACCCTTTACGCCACCACATTCGAGACATTCATTTTGATATTCATCGCCTGTGCCGGAGCTCCCTTCCTCGTATCAACAATATACCTGCTCAGGTACCACAGCGTATGGGTCAATAACATACGCATAAAGGCCAGCCAGTACATACCCATAGGTACGATGGAGATAGCCATCGTAGAGAGCGAGGACCTGACCCTACTTTCACACCAGGAGCGTATCGAGACGATTAGGAACCGATTGGTGATATTCATCAAGACGCCACTGGGAAAGAAGGTGGCCCTGATACTGTTGATACTGGGTCTGGCAGGTACTTTCTTCATGGGATTCGTATTCACCGGAGTTTGGAGTGACCCCATCGGTTACTGGGATGACACACTTCCTCAATGGTTGTCGGAGCTGATGCCATGGAATTGAGATCCATGGAGGCCTTTAAGGAATGAAAATCGCAATCCTGGGATGGGGGTCATTGATCTGGGACCCGCGCGATCTTCCCATTAGGGACGGTTGGAAAAAGGACGGACCCCCTCTACCGATTGAATTTTGCAGGATATCCGGTTCCTGGCCGCTGACTCTGGTGATTCAACCGGGGGTTGATGGGGTCAATGTACTCCATACATTGTCAGACGATATGGATGTCATAGAGGCCAGGAACAACCTGGCAGCCAGAGAGGGGTGCGGAACCCTGCATATAGGCCTTATAGACAGCATCACAGAGGAGACCAACATATCATCCGAGAATGTGCAATTGCTTCCAGTATTGGAGGGATGGATGGCCTCCCATGGTTATGATTCCGTCATATGGACAGATCTACCATCGAATTTCAAAGAGAAGACCGGGAATGATTTCAATATCGATAATGGGATAGGGTATTTGCGATCATTGTCACCTGAGGGACTGGCAAGGGCACTTCATTACATTGACAAGGCACCTTTGCAGGTCAAAACCCGTTTGCGTGTTGCAATTGAAAGTGAATTAAGATAATCGCTCTTAACTTCCTTTTTGCCGAGATAGGTTTTATGTGAAAGGAGCATAATCATCGCCTAGGTGTTCAGCTGTCCGACATATTCATCGATAGAGATTATCTACAAAGAAAACTGGTGGAATGGAGGCGCGGTTTGCACCGTGTGGCTGAAACCGGCTTCGAACTTCATCGGACACAGAGATTCATCATGGACGTTCTAGATGGTATGGGGGTTCTCTATCAAACGATAGCCAACACCGGCCTGATGGCAGTTGTCGAGGGGGATTCGCCAGGACCTACGGTGGCGATCAGGGCGGATATGGACGGCCTGATGATCGAGGAAAGAACAGGTCTCGGATACGCATCTGAGAACGAGGGCATGATGCACGCTTGCGGACACGACGCCCATATGGCCATCGCTCTCGGCGTAGCCGAGATGCTGAACACCATACGTGATGATCTCAAAGGTAGACTGAAGATACTGTTCCAACCCGCTGAGGAATTCGGAGGGGGCGCACAAAGGATGATGGAGGAAGGATGCCTGCACTGCCCCGATGTGGATGCGCTATTGACGGTTCACGTAAGCAGATTGTCCGATGAGATAGGATTCGGTCAGATAGGCATCACCTATGGCCCCATCATGGCCAAGTTGACCGGTTATGAGGTATCGGTCAGAGGGGAGAGTGCGCACGTATCCAGGCCCCATGAGGGACGGGATGCCTTAAGGGCAGCCGCAGAGATCGTCTCCAAGGTCATGCGCCTTCCGAAGGAATTGGATCTCGCCAGAGGTGCAACCTTAAGTGTGACGTCATTCGAATCGGACGGTGCCTTCAACATCATTCGCGACAAGGCCGTTTTCCACGGTGATGTGCGCACACTCGATGCCGATGATGAGAATTTCATATTCCAGGCCATTGGAGAAATCATGAAGGATGTCGATGAGCAGTTCGGCACGTTTTCAGAATTGTCGATCATCGGTGAATACCCTGCAACGGTGAACGATGAGGAGCTGACGAGGAGATTCGTGCAGTCTGCACAGAAGATAGTGGGTGAGAGGAACATAGTGTTCCTGGAAAAACCTGCATTCGGCAGCGACGACGCGGCAATACTTATGCGTGAGGTGCCTGGAACATATTTCCTGCTCGGGATGAGGCCAGTTGATGATGAGCGGAGTTTCCCTCATCATCATCCCTGTTTCAATGTCGATGAGGACATCTTGATAATAGGGGCCGAGGTGATGGCCACTGCGGTGCGTGATTTGCTCTCACCCCGCACCGGAACACCTTGAACACACCCGATGTGCACGTTTTTGACACTTCATCTTTCGATTGCAACATCGGAACCTTGGGCATCCCATTCCCTGTACTGATCGGTCAGGGGAAGCTCTATCTGATAGCCTGGAGTCATGTCCATTGCCACATTGACAGAGGTGATGTGCAGTTCAGTGACATGTCCGCCGATGGAGTAGTCGTCCGCTAGGAAATGCATGTGATAGTCATCCAGGTTGAGAGTGGAAAAGGAACCGGGGAACCACATTATGACCAGGGTCCCGTTCACATCCTGAGACTCGAAATTAATGGCGGAAACATTCGCCAAAGGCTCGTATGGTGTTTCCTGGGGGGCGAATGACCGTGTCTTTACCATGGACAACTCCCCTTTGGCCACGAAGACGTAGATGTAATTGTCGGAACACCTCATCGTGTCCAAAGATGAACGGAACACTGACATGTTCATCCCTGAGAAATCCTGTTCAGCGTCGGTGTCGAACCAAGTCACCATGACCAGCGGTGCGGTCATGTCCCCCGTGACATTCACTATGGTGCCGTCCCATTTAATCTGATAGTAACGACCGTCGAATGCTATCATCTCACCGTCGACAGCATGGAAGGTCCCCAGTCCCGTATCCCCTCTCAGGAATATCTCGGAATATGGCATGACGCCGTCATAAGACCCATCGAGGAATGCGTCAAGGGTGTTGAACTGGTAGAGTGTCTCCCTATCAATTTCATCTTCACTTTGAAGGATTATCGCTAAAGGGACGCTGAGCATCAACGCCGCAACGAAGATTGCCGCCACCGTCCCAAGTTTAATAGCGTTAACCACATTCCAAGAACAACGACTTCGGATTTAACCACTTGCAGCATTCACAAAACGTCTTTGAGGGACTTGATGGCCTTCCGCAGAGACATGACCGCCAACAATGCACAATGTTCCTTCTCCCTGGGGAACCCCCCCAAGGCGGTCAGGATGTCATCCTGGGTTATATCATTGGCAGAATCGATGTCCTTGCCTTTCGCCAATTCCGTGACCATGCTGCCGGACGCTATACTCGTGCCACAGCCGTCTGTTGTGAAACGGACATCGGTGAGAATCCCACCATCGACGTTCAACCATATGCCGATGGTGTCGCCACAGGGGCCATGGAACTCCGCGAACCCATCATAAGCATCCATCGGACCAAGGTTCCGGGGGTTCATGAAATGCTCTATCGTTGTTTCGGAGTATAGACGGCGCGCATCCTCCAGTATGCTCTCCTGCAACTCGTCGAATTCATTCTCCATCGTTGTGGAGGATGCATTAACAGGGATTAAAAAATTTGCATTCCATACCCCACTCCGAATTGGCAAGGGATGTTCCGTTCATCCACGTTCTCATTCAGCATTCTTGTCATTGGCTGATAGTATGGTCAATGTTGCACGTATCGACCTTATCGTATAGACGATCAGGAATGGCACCCCCAATATCAGCAGGTAGAATATCATAAGGCCTGTGAAGACCGCGGCCAAGAGTGAACCGGTGTATATCATGTAAGCGCTCAGGAAATTGAAACAGAAATGGAGCATTATCGATGCATGTATCCCGTATCTTACGAACAGATATCCCAAACCCAGTCCGGATATGAAGGTTGGAATTAGTTTCCATACGTCCCACCCTTCCAAATGGCTCAAAGCGAAGATCATGGACGAGAAAATTATGAGGATCAGCTCTGCCCGGCCCAGGCCCATCCCCCCGAACGGCATCTTCCATGCGACACCTTCCTTACGACCCAATAACACCAAAAGCGCCAATGGCAGCCCGATCAGTATCATGCGGTCGTTTATCTCTTCCGTGACAACGGCCTGGAGGACGCTGAACAGTCGGATCTGTTCTTCTTGGCCGGCCGACAGGGGAATGTTGGGCTCAATGCCCAAACTGCCGATCACAAAGTAATAGACGATGTTGACAAGGAGGAGTGCAGAGAAAACCGTTGTCACCGCGAACAAAGGACTGGGGTCTTCAGTTCTCAATCCTTTGAGTTCAGAAGATATGTCCCGGCTCCTCCATATCATGATGATGAAGCTTATCAGGATCGCCACCAGTACGAACCAATAGGCGACCAAAGCCGCCGATCCCTCCAAAACGACGAGGATGAAAACAAATGGCGGGAGGAGCGATGAGGCCAGGATAGGGAATCCGGTCGTCAGTAGAAGTTCGGAAATCTCCGGAGCCATCCAGAATGCCAAAAAAACGTTGGCGGCCAAGAAGAAAGCCATCAGGATGGAACTCCATGAACCGTATAGTGTGAGTAACGAGGTGCGTCTGCCCCCCTTCTGTCTCCGGACCACCGTCAACCTCTCTCCGCATGTGGGACAGAAGTTGCTGTTGGGCGGTAGACGTTCACCACACCAGGGACAGAAATTGAATCCTACCATCCAATACCCACCATTCTTAACGAAACGACATCGGACTCCAGGTTCTTCAAACCTCGCAATATCCATCGATATGACGTATAAAAACCATTTTTAATCCGGAATGCGAATCCCATCACCGTGATAAGATGAGGTTCCTCGATGAGGATTGGTGTGGCCTGGATTGGTCCCCTTGGTATCCTTTGCTGCAGGGCAGGTCCTTAGAAAAGGGTTTAGGAAAAGGCCCAGGCATCTACAGGATAAGGCCAGCGGGGCAAAGCACCCTAGCTTACATAGGTCAAACCGGCAAATGTCTTCGTGAGAATCTCACCAGGCTACGTGTGGAATCGGGCGCCAAAAGGGTTGACCCTGATTCCAAACACTTTGCATCCCCCTGTATGTTCGTTTACCACAAGGTCAAGGATGTTGATCTGGAGGTGTCGACTTGCACCATGCCAAAACTCCCTGAGAATGAGAGGTTGGCCACTGAAAGCGTACTGCTATGGAACTATAGATTGGAGGCCGGTGAATCACCGATTTGCAATCTGAAAAGGTTCCATGACGGGTATGATATGTTCATCGACCCTGCTGAGGGTGTCAAGGTAAGGAAGCTGAATTCCGATGAGGCCAGGGACAACAGCAGCACAGCCCCATTGAAGTACGATGGGTCTTTCGTCGATAAGGATTGGATGGGCCTGATGTGGACTGAATGGGAGCAACTCGACAAAAAGTCCGTGAAGGCCATGAAGGATGAGGTCTGCTTCTTAAGGATGGCAAAGGAGGATTTTTCTGAACTCCTCCTCATAGATTGGACCCCGGACCTCGGAATGGCCCTTTCAGAACACATGCGGGAGAAATGGTCCAAGAAGGCCGCATTCTCATTGGCCTTCAGAGGCCTCGAGCTCTCTCCGATCCATATCGCTGAATTGAAGAATGACATGATAGCCGGATATTACATGGAGATGTCAGGGTCACCGAGGATGCAGTACAGGGTCAAGCGTTGATAGTGGGGGATCTTCA
>PWNH01000007.1 GCA_003557905.1 Methanomassiliicoccaceae archaeon
CACGATTCATGGCGGAGTGCGTTGCAAGCTCCCCCCAGATGGCGACCTCGCCGCCACCGACGTCGACCACGATCACATCCCCCTCCTTGGCATGGTCTATGGCCTCCACCGGCTTGGCCCAATCGCCGTTGGCGGTCTGCACCGTCAACGCCCGACCGGCGACCCTGGTGCCATGCTTTATCCTCGGAACTATGCCGCGCATCACGCCGGTCTTGTGCTGAGCGTCGGCGACGTTGCAGCTGGACACTTTTGAGAATGCGATGTGCAGCTCATCCTCGGCGTACTTGCGGGAGAACTCGCTCTCCACCGTGGAACCGGTATCGATCGCCTCGCGTATCGTCCTGGTGGCGGCGGTCACGTCGTCAGCCTTGATGATGGCTCCGCCGACGATGATGATCGACGCGCCGCACTCCAACATCTTCGCCGCCGTCTCAGCGCTGACGCCGCCGGCAACCGCCACGGGAATACCGGTGGCCTTGGCAACGTCCTTCAGCATCTCATACGGAGGCTTCCCGCCCCGCATCTGCTGGTCGACGCCCATGTGCATGCACAGGTAGGAGGCGCCCATGGCCTCCACCTCCTGCGCCCGTTTCACACGGTCCTCGACGTTCATCAGGTCCACCATCACCTCCGCACCGTAGCGGCGGGCGGTCTTGACCGCCTCCTCGATCGTACCGTCGTCAGCCAGGCCCATGACCGTCATGATGTCGGCACCGGCCTTGGCGATGATCTCCACCTCGAACGCGCCCACGTCCATGGTCTTGGTGTCAGCGACGATCTTCGCCTTGGGGAAGCGACGGCGCATGGCGCGTATGACTTCCGAGCCTTCGCTCTTCATCAACGGCGTTCCAATCTCCAGCCAGTCGGCGCCCCCTTCGACTGCCTCAGCGGCTATCTCCAACGCCCTCTTCTGGTGGATGAGGTCTAATGCGACCTGCAGGACCGGTCTCATGACCACCTTATCGCAAGGGGCGGTTAATTCTTTTACCCTTGTGGAAAGAGTTATTATGCTCAGATGCGGATATTGCGGCGATGGTCAGACCCGCCAAGCGATTGTGCACCACCGGCATCGAGGATTTGGATCTCCTCCTCCACGGAGGACTGACGCGCGGAAGCCTCACCGTGATCACCGGCGGGATGGGCAGTGGAAGGTCCTCGCTGTGTTACGAGTTCCTCCGTCGCGGCTCGTCGATGGAGGAGGCGGGTGCGCTTATGACGTCCATAGCGAAAAAGCTGTACGAGCAGAGGCTGCCGCCCTGCGAGTTCAACGAAGACGAAGTGTTCAAAGGAATCACCGTCTCCGACTTCGTGTCGGAGGACCACGTCGAACCGGAGAGTTTCTCCACGTTCATCGACGGGGTCGTGAAGACGATCCGTTCCGGCTCCCACAAACGAGTGGCGGTGGACTCCATGGAACAGATGGTGGAATGGTTGCCGGAGTCCGCGGTGGCCATGGGGATGCGTCGTATCCAAGAGGCCGCATTCGATGAGGACGTGACCGTCGTGATAACCTGCGGGATGGCCAGTACGGCCGAGCTGCAGGCGGCGGACTGCGTCCTCGCATTGGGAATGAAGCCCGTGGGGCCGGATGCGATGCGCACCATGGAGGTGCTCAGATGCCGCGGGGGAATGCAGCCGCTCAGCGTATACGTGCTGTCTTTCGGCAAGGAGGGTGCCATGCTCACCCGTCTCATGGAGGGTTCCGATGAGTGATGAACAACTGTCAACCGTCCCACAGATGCTGGAGGAGAGCGACCCCGGGTTCCTCACCCTGACGATGCAACCCGACGATTATTACGACGTCCTTCGCGGCGTGATGCGCCACGGGAGTCAAAACGACACGCCGACGATAATGGTCTCCATGTCGTTATCGGAGATGGCTCTGCGGAACACCATGGAGAAGTTGGAGGAGCCCATGGGCCATGTGCAGCTGATAGACTGCATGTCCGAAATGGTGATGTCACCGAAGACCGGCACCTCACGTTACGTGGAGAGCCCGCGGCTGTTGGAGATGGTGCTTCTGGCCATAGAGAGGGGGATCCGCGGTTCCGACGGACCGTGCTTCATCATAATCGATTCCATCAACTCGCTGATCATGCACAACTCCCGCGAGAGGACGATGGCCTTCCTGGAGGTGCTGTACAACCGCGTGAACCTGGCCGGCCACAAACTGGCGCTGCTGCACCTGGCGAAGGACGATGACGGCCTGAGCATACCCAACCTCCGCCTGATATCCGACCGCACCTTGGTCATAGAGTGATCGACATCGCTCCCGGGATGTCCA
Organism: Methanomassiliicoccaceae archaeon; assembly: GCA_003557905.1. Taxonomy (GTDB): domain Archaea; phylum Thermoplasmatota; class Thermoplasmata; order Methanomassiliicoccales; family Methanomethylophilaceae; genus PWHV01. The sequence goes on from PWNH01000007.1 coordinate 2,285, forward strand.
TGATACCACGCCACGAGTTCCTACTGCAGCTGCTGAAGGAGTTCTTCGGCGATGAGAAGCTGACAACGGCGGAGATCGAGGAGCGTTTGCAGGACCGTTTCGGATACCGCTGTCCTGACGAGTTGGCGAAATCACTCGCTCGCTTACGGCGCATGGGACTGATCAAAGGGGAGCCGGACCGCGAACGGGGCGGATGGCGCTGGTGGTTGCCCGAGGGATGAACATCAATCTTTTTTTAAAAAAAAAGCATATTTATTATATAGTAAGAAGTCAAATTCTTGCATTACCATAACACGTTATGGAGGACTGAACAAAATGAAGAAATTATGGAAGATTAAGAGGGACTCCGAGGCAGTGTCCCCGGTCATCGCCACCATCCTGATGGTCGCGATCACCGTGGTCCTCG
>PWNH01000084.1 GCA_003557905.1 Methanomassiliicoccaceae archaeon
AGCAATGAACCGGCCAGATGGCCGAGGTGAATGACACCGTTGGCGTAGGGCCATGCGACTCCTATGAAGACCTTGGTCATTTGTATCGGTTTGAGAACGGATTAAACGATTTAAGTTTGATGGGTTGGCGTGGAGTCCGTATAAGGCTCAATCCAACGTGTCAGTCCTGGCACGGACCTTGTCAGCCTCGGCCATCATGGCCCTCAGGGTCAGCCATCCCCATGCTAGGACCAAAACCGATCCCGCTATCTCCCCCAGTGTCTGGCCCCACCATATTCCCACCAGTCCAACGCGGGCTCCGAGCATATAGGCAGGGATCAGTGTGAGTATCAGGTTACGCAGTATGGTGCCAATCAGGGCCCGGTTCGCCATACCAATGCCTTGGAACATCGCGGCGGCCACACCCCCCACACCTATGAATGGTAGGAAAAGAACGCTTATCCTCAGGAAAAGGACCATCCCGTCAGCAAGGTGGGCTGTCTCCTCGGCATAGGTGAACAAAATCACCGATTCATATGCGAATATCCCCAATGCAGCGGCCAAAAGGGCCATGGATATGAACGTGAGCCTGTTGGAATAGCTGAACGCCTCCGATAGTTTGTCGTAGCGTTTGGCGCCATACGCGGCAGCGCATATCGGCACTAGGGCACCGGCAATACCGAGATAGGGGATCATCGCCAACTGCAGCAGTCTCCAACCGCTGGAGAATATCGCCACACCATCAACGCCGCCGAATTGGATAACGACCATGTTCAGTATGAAGGCCGATATTGAAAGGACTATCATCTCCGCCGCCGAAGGTATGCCTATGCGGAGGATGTCCCAAGTGGTCGCAGAGCAATATCTGAAACCTCTCATTCCGATGTTGAGATAACTTCCTTTTCCCGGCAGGTACCAATAGAGGGTGACCAGGGTGGCGATGGTGAATGCCAGAAGGGATGCCCATGCGGCACCTGCCACGCCCAAGCCCAGCGTGTATATGAAAATGGGGTCGAGAATGATATTCAGGATGGAGGCGAATATCATTATCGCCATGGCCCTTTTGACCGCCCCCTCCGCCCGTAACAGACTGTTGGTCAATGTGGCCATGAATATGATTATCGTTCCCAGGAATATGACCCGGCCATATTCCAGGGTCATCGCCTCGACCTCTCCGCCGCCGACGAAAGAGAATATGACATCAGCGAAGGCCAGCAGGGGTATCGTCAGGATCAATGACACCACAACGGCGATCCAGATTGAATGCCGGGCGGCGGAATCGGCACCTTCACGGTCGTCAGCGCCGATTCGTCTCGCCACGACAGCGGAGGCGCCTATGCCCAAGCCATTGGCCAGACCGATCAATATGAAGAAAACGGGGAACACCAGACCCACAGCCGCCAGGGCATCGGGGCCCAGTCCCGCCACCCAGACTGCATCTATGAGATTGTAGACCGTCTGAGCTAACAATGCCACCACCAGTGGCAGGGTCATCCTCCTAACTGCCCGCTTCGGATCGCCGAGGAGGGTCTCTATCCCATCGGTCCTCATCTCATCCCTCTCATTCCCCAGATGTCACCTCTCTATAAAGGCCTCGGTGCCGGTACAGAATCACGGAGCTTTCTTATCGTGATTCTGACCCATATGAAAATTATCAACGATGACAGTACGTTCGCCGAGCAGAGGCCCACCCATATTCCGATGAGTCCGAATCCCAGGACGATACCTAGCACATAGCAGAATATCAAAGAGAGTATCACAGCGCGGAACAATGTTGCTATTAGGGCCTTGATACCCATGCCCATACCCTGGAATGTCGCCGACGACAACATACCGAATGCGACACCGGGCACCATGAAGGCGAATATCCGCAGAAACACAACCAGGTCATCGAATAGATGGGCGGAGTCAGATGACCATGTGAAGAGGGTCATGATCTGCGGTGCGAACACGAATAGGAAGACCATCAGAAAGCCGCCGATCCCCATGGCATACTTGATCGAATAAAGATGGGTGACGCCCAATTTATCGAAATTCCTGGCGCCGAATGCGGCCCCGGTGACAGGGGTCACAGCACTGGCGATACCCTGTATGGCGACAATCGCCATCGAGACGACCCTCCAACCCGTGCTGTATATGGCGACTCCGTCAGTGTCGTCGACCATGAGTATGAGGAATATGAGAGCGAATTGTGTCAGAGCCATCGACATGAATTGCAACGATGCGGGAGCACCTACCGACAGGACGTCACGGTTCACGTCACGGTACCAACGGTACCCTCTGATATCCAATCTCAGGAATGTTCCACGTCCGGATTTGTAGACCCTCAGCAATGCCAACGTCGTTATGCCGAATGCCACGACTGTCGCCCATGCGGCACCGGCGATGCCCATCTCAAGACCGTAGATGAAAATAGGGTCCAGGATTATGTTGAGGACCGAGCCCAAAGCGAGATATGTGGATGACCTGCGGGCGTCACCTTCTCCGCGCAGTGTCGCCGACAGGACGCTAGCCAGTATGATGGTGGCCGATCCGCCGAACACTATACGACCGTAATCGGACGCCAGCGGGGCTACGGACCCGGCACCCATCGCCAGGAATATATCCTCTGCGAAGACGTAGAGAGGAACCGACACGAAAACACTGACAAAAAGTGCCAGAAGCAGTGTGTGGGAGAGGGCCTTCCTCGCACCCTCGATGTCATTGGCACCGATGCGGCGGGATATCGCCGATGAACCTCCTATGCCTATACCGGCACCCAGCCCCATTATGACGAAGAATATGGGGAAGGCGAAACCAACCGCCGCCAAGGCATCGGAGCCCAGACCGGACACCCATATGGCGTCGAATAGGTTGTATGCGGTCTGCAGGCTCATTGCTATTATCATCGGTAGAGAGAGCCTCCTTATGGCCCTCCGGGGGTCACCGACGAGGGTGTCTACCCCTCTTGTCCTAACAACCTCACTGTCCATCCGGAACCTCAGAAACGTTCCTATGCATCAGGTGCAGGAGTCTGTCCAGCTCCCTTCTGTCCTCATCAGACATTCCTTTGACCAAAGATGATTCCAACTCCGTCCTGATCTCATTGAGCCTATCCATCGCCAGGCGACCAGCGGGGGTTAGTCTCAACCTATAGTTACGACGGTCATGCTCATCTTTCTCACGGGTGATGAGGCCGGAATCCTCCAATCGCATCATGCCGCGTGCGACTGTCCCCTTGTCCAAATTCAACTTCGATGCGGCCATCCCTTGATTGATCCCTTCGTGATGAAAAAGGAGGAACATCAACGGGAACTGTCCGCTGTTTATGTCTATGTCACCGAGACGGGACTTGATGAAGCTGTGGCTGTCACGGTTTATCATCGATATAAGACGCATCCGGGATATCGGGCAGTCCTCATTCTCATCCAAAGGGAATCTCAACACAACCGTTGTTTATGCAACTTTGTTATTTATTGGTTTTCGAATCGAAGGCTGGTGCGCCCTCCAATCATTAAAGCTTATAAACCAAATCCACATAGGCGATGACATGCGCATCGCCGCATTGCTCAAGGACCGCTGTCAAACCAGGAAGTGCAACACCGAGTGTATGAGATTCTGCCCCAAGATGAGAACAGGGGTGGAGGTCATAGTCATGGGTGACCGAGGCAAGCCGGTAATATCAGAGGAGCTGTGCGCAGGCTGTGGCATCTGTGTCCACAAATGCCCCTTCGATGCCATAAAGATAATCGGACTGGCGGATGAGTTGAAAGGCGAGATGGTCCACCAATATGGTGAGAACAGTTTCCGCCTCTATCGCCTCCCAGTCCCGAAAAAGGGCATGGTCACCGGTATCCTTGGTCCCAATGGAATAGGTAAGACCACAGCCATAAAGATGCTTTCCGGGGTGGAGATTCCTAACCTGGGTAGATATGATGACCCTCCCGGCAAGGAGGAGATCCTCAGCCATTTCAGCGGAACCGAGATGCATCCTTTCCTATCATCTGTCTATGCCGGGGGCATCAGGACCGCCACCAAGCCCCAATACGTTGACAAGTTGCCACAGGTTCACAAAGGAGAGGTCCGTGAGCTCCTGGAGCGTGTTGAGGAGCGTATGACCCTGAAAGAGGCCGTCGATGTTTTCGAACTCGGGGAGGTGGTGAACAGTCGTCTCGAGAAACTGTCTGGAGGAGAGCTTCAGAGGGTTGCAATGGCCGCAACCGTGATGCGGGACGCCGACGTCTACTTCTTCGATGAGCCCTCATCCTACCTTGACATTTACCAGCGTGTGAAGATGGCCAGAGTCATCCGTGGCCTCAGCGAGGACCGGCAGGTCGTTGTCATCGAGCACGACCTTGCGGTCTTGGATTTCCTGGCGGACAACGTCAACGTCGTATACGGGGAGGAGGGCGCTTACGGCGTATTCACCCTAGGACGGCAGGTGCGAACCGCCATCAACGTTTATCTCAACGGTTACCTGCCGGAGGAGAACATACGTTTCCGCGAAAGGCCGATCGAGTTCGCGATGTCCCCGCCCCGAGGGGAATGGGCCACCGGCGACCTGGTGTCGTACCAAGGGCTTAAGAAGGACTTTGGAAGGTTCTCATTGGAGGTGGGCTCCGGAACCATTAAGATAGGCGAATCGGTCGGAATCGTAGGTCCGAACGCCACTGGTAAGACGACTTTCGTCAAGATGTTGGCTGGCGTCCTGGAACCTGATGAGGGGACGGTCGATGCTGACATCAAGGTATCCTACAAGCCACAGTACATCACCCCCGACTTCGAAGGAACATTGAAAGACCTCCTCTACACGAAGGCCTTCGATGTCGTCCAGTCAGGTTTCTTCCAGACAGAGGTGATGGAACCCCTTGCTCTGAAGCATCTCCTGGAGAAGAAGGTCAAGAACCTGTCCGGCGGAGAGTTGCAGAGATCCGCCATCGCAATCTGTCTGGCTACTGAAGCGGACATGTACCTACTCGACGAACCCTCTGCCTACCTGGACTCCAATCAGAGGATGAACGCCGCCAAGACCATCCGCAGAGTGATGGAGAAGAGCGGCAAGAGTGCTATGGTCGTCGACCATGACATCTACTTCCTTGACATGGTCTCCGATTCCATGATGGTCTTCGGAGGGGATCCCGGCAGCAGGGGCGTAGGCGAGGGGCCGATGGACATGAGGAACGGTATGAACCGTTTCCTCCACGAGGTCGACATAACATTCCGACGCGACTCGGACACCCACCGACCCAGAATCAACAAGCCGGAATCCCGGCTGGACAGGGAACAGAAGGGCAAGGGCGAATATTACTACGCCTAGAGGTTCAAGATACCGATCGTTATCAGGGTGGTTATCGCGCAGGCGATCAGCACACCGATGCCTATCACCACTATTGACTTCTTGATATCCAGTTCGAACAACCATGCCAGCAATGTCGCGGTCCAGACTCCGGTGACGGGCAGGGGTATCGCCACGAAGAATATGAGCCCCAGCTCCTGCCATCTCTCCAAGGATTTGCAGTTCTTACTGGAAACCCTTCTGACACAGTATTCATAGACCACGCGGATGAAATCTATCCTGCATAGCCAACGGGTATAGACAACGCTTAGTCCGAAATAGACCAGAGGGGATGCCAGTATGTTGAAGGCCGCACACCACAGGAATGCGCTCAAAGGATCGGCCCCCATCGTCGTTATGGCATACACGATGGCATACCTTCCCTCCACCACCGGCACCATGGAGAGGAATGCCAGATAGATCCAATCCCAAACACTTAACATGAGCTCGATCCCCTCAGATGAATAGTACCGCCAAGTAGGCAAAGTATATAAAAACGAACACCAGACCCGCTTTCCTACCCACCCCGCCACGGAAACGGATGAAGAGCAGGAGCATCATGGACAAAGCGATCATCAAAGGGAATTCCAACAAAAGCATCCCCCGCGGCACCGATATTGTGGCGTTCAAAGTGGCTATTCCTATCACGAAGAGGGAGTTGAAGATGTTGCTGCCGATTATGTTACTGAGTATTATCTCCGTCTCCTTTTTGTATGCAGCGGCCAGAGATATGGACAACTCCGGTAAGGATGTTCCTATCGCCACCACCACCAGACCGATGACGAGTTCGGAAACACCGATCATATCAGCCAATTCTATCGAGCCCACCACGAAAAGCTGAGCCCCCAGTACCAGTAAGGCCAATGAGATGACGGTGACCGCGAGGTTCCTCCTGAGCGATCCTGAATCACCGGTCATGAGAACTTCATCGGCTATCTCCTTCATAGGGTCCTGGCGCGAGAAACGGTAGACGATGTAAACGAAGAGCATCATCAACAACAGCATTATCAGACCCTCGAAGAGGTCGAACGCTCCGGATGAGGCCATGAATGTGAACAGGATCGCCGCGGCAAGCATCATCCACACTTCGAAACGAACGGTGTCGAAACGGGTTGCCAAGGGATACACCAGAGCGGAGAGGCCGATGACAAGACCTATGTTGGCGATGTTGCTGCCCACTATGTTCCCCAGAACTAAATCGGAGGATTTTCCAGACATCAGTGCCAAGGCGGCCTCCGGGGATGATGATCCGAAAGCGACTATCGTGAGTCCGATTACGAACGGCGAAACCCCCAGGATAAGTGCCATTTTCTTCGCTGAGTCGACCAACCAATTTGATGAAAAGTAAAGAAGGATGAACCCCAGGGGCAACCCCAGCAATGCCAGAGACATTCAAGTCACCAAACATATATGATTATTTCAACCTTTTTCACAACTTTGAGACGTACCGGGAAAAGCTTAAATTCAAAAATCATTCTAACAAAGCATATGCTAGGAAGGGCCGACACCCATGTTCACACCAAATACTCCGGCTTCGGCTCCCTAGGTCCCCTGTTCTTCCCCGAGTCGGTTTCCGACCCTGAGGATGTGGTTAAACATGCCACCAAACTTGGTGATGACGTCCTTTGCATAACAGACCATAACACGATGAAGGGCGCATTCAAAGCCAAAGAGGCGGCCCGGGCTTATGAGAACCTCGACCTTGTGATGGGCGAGGAGATAAACACCACTGACGGGGAGATAATAGGTCTGTGGCTGAATGAGGAGATCCCCCGCGGAATGAGCGCGGAGGAGACCATTGATGCCATACGTGCCCAGGGCGGCATAGTTGTCGCCCCTCACCCTTTCAGTCTCCATGTTCCTGCTCTTAAAGACCGCATATTCGAATTGGACATCGATGCCATCGAGACCATCAATGCGGGGCATATCGATTCATATTCAAACAATAAGGCTCAAAGGGTTGCCAACACATATGGCCGATGGGCGACGCTCGGTGCGAGCGATGCCCATTCAATGCCCACCATGGGTCACGCCTGGACTGAGTACCGAGGTCTGGGGGAGGATGACCTGCGCCGTAGTATTCTGAAGAAGGAGTGTTACGCTCGCGGTTACTGTGTACCAATCGATAAGGCGATCGACTGGAGCATCGGTGTTGTGATGCAGGCTGACATGCAGATAATCAGATCCATGTTGGGTCTGATTCGTTCCTACGATGCCGAGGATCCGATGCACTGTAAGATACAGTCGCTGCCGACACACAAGAAGATCCTCGGACTGGTCGGTTCCTTCTTCTATCTCCTTCCTCCCGTACCCCACGTTGCCAGTATAGCCAGTGGGCGTTGGTTCTCCAAAAGGATAAAACAGATGACCCTCGCTGAGAGTTTGGAAAAGACCTCAATGGACATGAAGTCCTCGGAAAGCTCTGTCGACGACCTCTGATAGCGTCGGATGTGTCACTTGGCTCCTCATCAACGGCGCAGGTGAACCGTTACCTGTCCTCATCATGTACACGATGCCTTGCAGCATTGATGTTGCTTCGGGTCCACAGACGGTCGCACCGAGTATCGACATACTCTCCTTATCGACTATGACCTTCACGAAACCGTCCTTGGAATCCATCGCGTATCCTTTACCGGTGTCATGGTACCGGTGATGCCCTACCAATACCTCGATGCCACGGGCCTTCGCCTCCGCCTCCTTCAGGCCGACAGATGCTATCTGCGGCCATGAGAATACCGCGTGCGGTATCACAGACTCATCCACTTTGGTCGAATGTCCGTTGATATTCTGCCATGCCACCATACTTTGATAGTTGGCATTGTGTCTGAACATGTTCCGACCTATGGTGTCCCCGAAGGCATAAACGCCTTCGACATTGGTACGTAGGTTCTTGTCAACGATTATGTAGCCGTTTATATCCAGCTCGATCCCCGACTTCTCAGGATGTAGAATGTCATTGTTGTTCCTGACACCGGTGCACACCAATATCTCCTCGGCCTCCAACTGCGGGGATTCTTCCCCTGACTTCAATGATACCTTTTTCAAACCGCCCTGAACGCTGATCTGCTGGATGTCATATCCGAGATAGAAGTCGACATGTTTTGACAGTCCCTCGATAACCGCTTCCCCCGCCTCTGGTTCCTCGGATGTCAGAAACCGGGAGTTGCGGCCCACCACTGTGACATCCACACCTATTGCGCTGAAGAAATGAGCGAACTCCGCTGCTTTGTAGCCTCCGCCCAGGATTATTAGGCTCCGGGGCGGGGATTTGATTTCGAACACATTCTCCGAGGTCAGATAACCGGCCTTATCCAGTCCAGGGATCGCAGGTACCAGGGTACGTGTCCCGTTGGCGATGACTATCCTATCAGCATTGACGGTCTTCAATCCCGCCTTTATGGTCTTGTGTCCGACGAACTCTGCCGTCTTCTTGTAAAGGTCTATGCCCTTATCGCTCTCCACGGACCTTTCGATGGATTTCGAATCGCCGTGGGTCAGTTTTGTTAACCTCTGCCTTATCAGGGCGAAATCAATGGCCTCCGTTTTCATGGAGACACCGATTGAACGCGAGTCCTCGGCCTGGCGTATGACATCGGCGACCGTGGTCCAAATCTTGGAGGGAATGCAGCCGCGGTTGAGACAGGTTCCGCCCATGGGTCCGTTCTCAAAAAGAGCGACCTTCATATCCTTGTCACGGGCAGCTTGGGCGATGTTCAGACCTGCCCCTGAACCGATTACTATTATGTCGTATTCTTTGTTCATGTAGAACCTTGTAAACATCCTCTCAGGGAATAGATAACCCTTACCCTATTCCAGGAACTCCATCCCTATCTGTCCTGTCTTTATTGCCAGTGACCGGGACATCAGCCCTGTCTCCATCCATGCGGCGTTGAATACCGCCAACGGAGCCATGCATGTCGGCGTTAGGTGTTCCACAATCATGGGATCCATTATCCTGCTGAGGGTTATGCTCCCCAGATCTGCCATTGACAGGGTACCGAGCTGCTCACCGTACTCCCTGACCTTGTCACATTCCGATTCGATGTTCACATCCAACAGACCATCCTCACGAAGTGTGACCCTCACCATATGGGTGTACTCACACACACCCATGTTGACTCTTATCAACGCCATATAGACACCATTTCCAATTGATTTGAAATAACTTTATTATCACAGTTCACCATGTTAATGGTGATATCATGAGTGATTGTTGCATCGCCAAGGCCGCTGCTGAGGTTGGACGCATACGCGTTAGAGGGATGGTAGTCGGCATATCTAATTTGAACGGTATCTTCGCATCCGTCAAGGGACTTGATGGTGATGCCTTGCGCGCCGAGATAGTTAGACAGGCCGCCATCTACAACTACATACCGAAGGAAAGCCGGCAGGACTACGCCGACGGACTTGTCCAGGCCTATCAGAAATGGCTTGATTGAAATGATGATCGAGATATTCGGAAGCAATTGCATCAAATGTGAACGTTTGCAGAGGAATGTCCATAACTCACTGGTTGAGACCGGTATATCGGCAGAGATCCGTGAAGTCAAAGACCCGGATGAATTGGCATCCCTCGGAGTGATGACCGTCCCTACCCTGATGATCGATGGTCAAATAGTTAGCAAAGGGAGGAACCTCAGCATCAAGGAGCTGAACGCCATCCTTACAGAATTCCAATCCCGAAGCTCAAATGATTCCGATTGAGAATTGATAAGTGGTTTGTAATTAGTTTATTCACATTATTTGGTATCGTTGACCAGGATGAGGTGCCAACCGAACTGAGTCCGGACAGGACCGACGACGTTCCCGGCCTCGGCCTTGAACGCTGCATTCTCGAACTCTGCCACCATCTGGTTGCGACCGAACCAACCCAGATTGCCGCCCTTCTTACCCGAGGGGCACTCTGAGTACTTCTTCGCCATGGCCTCAAAGGTCTCTCCGCCATTCAACATGGCTATTATCTCGTTGGCCTTCTTCTCACTCTTAACCAGAATGTGCGAAGCGTTGACTTGCTTTGCCATAGAATGATTATCGGTGCGATTGATGATAAGGCTTGTTATTCGACAACATAGATAAGTCTGGTTAACGATACTTTTCTCATGCCATCTGTCATTGAAGGGTATTACAAGGTGGTAGTTTTCCTTCCTCCTGAATACCGAGAAGACATCATGAGGGCCATCAATGATTCAATGGACCCCATATATCCGAATTACGACATGGTTTTCAGTTACCAGATGGTCAAAGGATGTTGGAGGCCTCTGAAAGGAGCTAACCCGTTCAAAGGGAATATGGGCGAGGTCGAGGAGGCGGATGAGTTGAGGCTTGAATTCGCCATCCGCGCCCCTGACCTAAGGAAGGTGGTCGATGCCATAATCGATGCCCATCCCTATGAGGAACCAGGGATCGATATTTTCCCTTTCACTCCCGGAAGAGAGGTTGCAGGACTCTAATCCTTGATGAAACTGACTGAGTAGACGGAATC
>PWNH01000026.1 GCA_003557905.1 Methanomassiliicoccaceae archaeon
AGAACCCGCGCATTACAAACCAGAGGCGGGTCTTCTGTAAGGACGAGTTGATCGACATGATATGGTTTGCCGGACTCGTAGACTGTGATGAACTGAGGAATGTTTTGTTCCAAGACAGAGGATAACGGACCGTTTTTCAACTCCTCCAATCGAGGGTACATTTTGAAATCGATGTCGGTGAACATCTTCTCTGCCGCATGATTCAAACTCTGTACATTGCTTGACCAGATATCTTCTTCGTCAATGTGTATAGCGACTATCGCTGTGTCCATGCTCCTGACAAGGTCTGAGTATGCCTCCAGCTCCCTCTTCTGATTCCACCTCTCATAGGCGATATTCATCTTATGGGCCAGTTCCTGGAACTGCGAACGGGGATCGCCCCCCTTCTGAATGTAAAAATCGGCACCGTTGTCTATCGCTTCGATGGCGACACTCTCACGCCCACGGCCGGTGAAGAGAATGAATGGTATGTCGCATTCCTTCGAACGCATCGCCTTCAGGACTTCGAGGCCGTCCATATCAGGCATCTCATAGTCGGAAACAATGACATCGACCATTCCCGCCATGGCGATATCTAAGGCCTTGTGGGGAGAGTCGGTTGTGAGAACCTCTGATATCCTAGGGTCCTTCTCCAAGAATCGTTTTGTCACTTCCAAAAGACCAATCTCATGGTCCAAATACAAAGCCCGGAACATCCCCAAATCGATAAAGCAACAGTTTGATTGATTATAAATGTTGTATAACCCGTTTCGTCGAATGACGAACGGAACGACACCGGCTGATGAACCATCGGTTCTACTGGATTTATCATAATAATAAGCAAAGGTTACATAATCAGAAGTGAATCGACCCATGTGGGCATCATGACCAGAAGCGCAACGATATCACGGGAGACCAAAGAGACCTGTATAAGCCTCTCGTTGATGATTGACGGAGATGCGGGACAGGATATTGAATGCGAGGACAGATTCCTCTGCCATATGCTCGAGACACTGGGCAGATACTCGGGAATTGACATAACCCTGAGAGCTGAGGGTGACGACATCCATCACCTGATAGAGGATGTCGGAATAGTTATGGGTCAGGGTTTGAGAGAAGCCATCGGTGAGACCCCTATCGCAAGGATGTCATCCGCCACAGTGGCGATGGACGATGCCCTTGTCATGACCACTGTGGACCTGGTCGACCGTCCGTTCGTTGATATCGAGTGTCCGGATCCCCTCTATCACCACTTCCTGCGGTCGTTCGCAATGGCAGCAGGCATGACCCTTCATGTGATGGTCATGAGAGGATTCGATGACCACCACATCGTGGAGGGAGCCTTCAAATCGTTGGGGATATGCCTAAAACAAGCGCTGATGCCCAGAGATGACGAGCTGAGCACAAAGGGCAGTGTCAACAGAGGCGTTTGAAATGCTGGCAAGAAGGATCATACCCTGCCTTGATGTTAAGGACGGAAAGGTCGTAAAAGGCATCAAATTCAAAAACCTAAAGGATGTGGGCCATCCCCCGGTCCTGGCTGCCGAGTATGAGAGGCAGGGAGCTCATGAAGTCACCTTCCTGGACATCTCCGCCACGCAGGAGGCGAGGCAGACCACTCTGCGGATCGTCGAGGAGACCGCGGAAAAACTTTTCGTGCCATTGACCGTGGGTGGCGGCATCCGAAACCGTGATGATATGAGGGAGGCCCTTAACGCCGGTGCCGATAAGGTGTCAGTCAACTCGGCCGCCGTTTACTCGCCGGAACTGATTTCCGTATGTGCTGAGGATTTCGGCAGACAGTGCGTTGTTGTAGCCATCGACGCCAAGAGGGACGGGGACTCCTGGACGGTGTACACTCATGGCGGCAACAAGGCCACCGAATTGGATGCCGTGGAGTGGGCGAAGAGGGTTCAGGACCTGGGCGCAGGGGAGATTCTATTGACATCCATGGATGCGGATGGGACCAAGGACGGTTACGACCTGGAACTGACCGGCATCATAGCCGATGAGGTCACGATACCAGTCATAGCCTCCGGAGGCTGCGGTTCCATCGAACATATATTCGAAGTGTTCTCACAGACCAACGCCTCCGCGGCCCTGGCCGCCTCGATATTCCATTATGGGGAACACACGGTGGCAGAGGTCAAAGAGTACCTCAAGGACAAAGGGGTGCATGTCAGATGATGAACCTCCGTTACGATTCGGACGGTCTCATACCGGTGGTGGTACAAGACTACCTTACAAACGAGGTTCTGATGGTTGCTTGGGCTGACAAAGAGGCTGTACGTCTCATGGAGGAGACAGGCACCACCCATTTCTGGTCTCGGAGCCGTAAGGAGATGTGGCGCAAAGGCGACACCTCCGGACACTTCCAATACATCAAATCTATAGAGACGGATTGTGACAAGGACACCTTGTTGGTGAGGGTCGAGCAGATTGGGGATGCGTGCCACACCGGTGAACCGAGCTGTTTCTACGAACATGTGTCGGGCGACACCTCCGGTACGGTGGCGATCATACCGGAGCTCTTCCGGGCAATAGAGGATCGGAGGGACAACCCCAAGGATGCCAGTTACACCTGCAGGCTGATGAAGGACCAGAACCTGATGTGCAAGAAGATCATCGAGGAGGCGGGAGAACTTGCTTTGGCGATAAAGGACGGTGATGACGACGAGATGGCCTGGGAGCTTGCCGACCTGATGTACCACGTGATGGTCGCCATAGTCGCCACCGGTATGCCGTTGGACAAGGCATTCAAGAAACTAACGGAGAGAAGAGGATGAGGATCGATCTCCACACCCACAGTCTGATAAGTGACGGGGAGCTGTTGCCGGCAGAGCTCGCTGCCAGAGCCAAGAAGGCCGGTCATGACGCCATTGCGATAACCGACCATGTTGACATGACCAACATCGAATCGGCGGTGGAGCAGGTGGTCCGTGCCGCAGAGCTCAGCGAGGACTATATACGCACCATACCAGGCGTGGAGATAACCCATGTCCCGCCACGGCTCATCGACACCTTGGTGAAAAAGGCCAGGCAGCTCGGTGCACAGATAATTGTTGTTCATGGTGAGACTGTCATGGAACCGGTCGCCAAAGGCACCAACAGAATGGCGGTGGAGAATCCAGAGGTGGATATTCTAGCCCATCCCGGCTTCATAACCAAGCACGAGGCGGAGATGGCGGTAATGAACGGGGTAGCTCTCGAAATAACCGGCCGCAAGGGACACAGCCTGACAAACGGCCACGTCGCCAAGATGTCGATTGAGACAGGGGCGACCATGGTGGTCAACTCCGACGCCCATGCCCCCACAGACCTCATGGGCGAGGACCGTGCGATGACAGTGGCGTTGGGTGCAGGCATGGAAGAAACGTATGCGCATCAAGCTGTCAGGGTGGCTCCGCTTGAGATAATCCGCCGACTCTGACCTTTTTAATACGACATGATTCCATACTAGCGGCATGAAAACTAGGATTGGGATCATCGGAGGTTCCGGGGTCTATGACCCCAATCAGTTCATTTTGGAGGAGAAGGTGGACATGGACACCCCGTACGGTAAGCCGTCCGGGGATGTGCTGCTTGGAAAACTCTACGATGTCGATGTCGCTTTCATACCAAGGCATGGGGATAACCATCAGCACCCGCCCCACATGGTGCCGTATCACGCCAACATATGGGCGTTGCGGGAACTCGGTGTCAAAGCCATAATATCGCCTTGTGCCGTGGGCTCCCTCAAAGAGGAGTATGAACCGGGACAGCTCGTCATAGTCGACCAGTTCGTCGATTTCACAAAGACCAGGGACTATACGTTCTTCGATGGTCCGGAGACGTTCCATCTGAGCATCGCCGATCCTTTCTGCCCCCATATATCGGAGGTATTCCGCAAGGAGGGGGACCGCCTGGGATTGTTCATACACGGTCAAGGAACGTATGTCTGCATCGAAGGTCCCCGTTTCTCGACCAAGGCTGAGAGTAAGATGTTCAGGAACTTTGCTGACGTGATAGGGATGACATTGGTGCCGGAATGTCAGTTGGCGAGGGAGATGGGCATGTGCTACTGCAGTCTGGCGATGGTCACCGACTATGACGTCTGGAAAGACCACCCCGTCGACTTCGACATGATCCTGAAGACCATGGGGGAGAACCTCCACAAAGTCTGCAAGATACTGGAGAAGGCGTTACCGAAGATCGTGGATAGGAAATGCAATTGCTCAGCAGCTGCTGAGGGAGCTCCCGAGCTCTGATCTCAGTCTTTCAGCATATGGATGTAGGCGGAGCTGTCCATCAGACCCTGCAGCTCGCTGGGATCCGTGAGCTCGATCTCAGCCAACCATCCCTCGTCATAAGGGGATTGGTTCATGACCTCGGAGCGGTCTTCGAGTCCTTCATTCACCGATAGGACCTTCCCGCTTAGAGGAGAGTATACTGGCTCAACGGTCTTGACGCTCTCCAATGCTCCGATCTCATCACCTTTGGATATATCCTTACCGACGGTGGGCAGTTCCACGAAGACGATGTCCCCGAGCTCGTGCTGGGCATGGTCGGTGATGCCGATCCGCACCCGCCCTTGTCCCAATTCCTTTATCCATTCGTGCGACTCGGTATACAACAATCCTTCCCTTACCTCATCCATCGTTGAACCTCGGAAAACTGATAAAACGAAGCAATAGATAAAATCGTCTGTGGAACCAATCGCCTCTCTATGGTTTTTACTATTCCAGATATCATGTTTTAAATAGCAAAATGTTTTTTTCCGCATGTCGCCCCGCATTAGAGGGGAGTCAGGACGGCTGATGGCACAAAGATACCGGGATAAGTATTTCATTGAGTGTGAGGGGCCTTTGCCGCCGGAGACTATCAAGGATCTTGACCTTGCTTATGAAGTGTCCGCGCGGATCAATCAGATGGCCCCTTGTGAGCTCTGCGGTGTCTGTTGCCATCAGAAAAGGATTATTGTCCAAGACCACGAAGTTACACGCATATCCGAACACCTGGGTTTGGACGAGGGCGGATTCCGTGATGAGTATCTTTTCAGAGAGGACGATAAATGGTTCTTCAGCAGAACCGACCCCTGTCATTTCCTGAGCGATGAGAACAGATGCACCATCCAGGAAGTCAAGCCGGAGATATGCAACGACGCCCCTTTCCTCACGACTCAGTTCATCGGTGCTGTATTTTATCTCCTACGGTATCAACGCGAAGGTCTAATCATACCCATATTGGGCAACTTCATACTGGACGATAGTCCCTGCTCCCGTAAAGCTGCCAAGATCATGAGCGATGAGATTGCCATCGTCCTGTCACGTGACGTTGAACCATTGACCGACGGCTCCTGCCTGGAAGGTTCCGCCAAAGCCGTCTGACACCGTGCGTTTTTAGGTCACAAATCAATATATACAATTCTCACGCTGGACAAGACCATGAGACTGGTCGTCCATGGTATCGTCCAAGGTGTCGGGTTCCGTCCCGCCGTCCATAGGATAGCGACATCCATGGACGTCAATGGTTGGGTCCAGAACAACGGTGGCAATGTGGTCATCGAATTGGACAGGGACCATGAGGAGTTCTTGGACCGGTTGATGAGTTCATTGCCTCCTCTCTCCCTAGTCGAGAGGGTTGAAGTTCTGGATTCAGATGCGGCCGTTGGCAACGGTTTCCGAATAATACCCTCGACCAGTGGGGAGAGGGGGGCAGGCATTCCAGTGGATACAGCGATATGCCCGGAATGTCTGACCGAGATGGGGGACCCCTCGGATCGCAGAGCGGGTTATCCCTTCACAAGTTGCACCGATTGCGGTGCGCGTTTCACACTGATATCGGAACTGCCCTACGATCGGGTCAACACCGCATTCTCAAGGTTCGAACCATGTCCGAGATGCAAAGATGAGTATTCATCATCAGGGGATCGGAGGTTCCACCATCAGACCGTGTGCTGTCCGGAATGCGGACCCCGCTACCGTCTGGTTGTCGATGATGTCGAGACCTCGGATTCGGCGATTGAACAGTTCGCTGGAATGCTGGAAGACGGTGCCATCGGTGTGGCGAAGAGCTGGGGCGGGATGCATATATGCTGCACATTGGAGAACATACCGAAGATGCGGCGCTGGTACGGCCGCGAGCAGAAACCCTTTGCCGTGATGGTCCGCGACCTTGATGCCGTCCGGAGGTATTCCCACCCTGACGATGATGAGGTCGAGGCCCTATGCTCCCCTCAGAGGCCCATCGTCCTTGTCCCCAAGAAAGACGGGGAGTACAGTGAGTACGCATCTCCGGGATTGGACAACATCGGCCTGTTCCTACCCTACACCGGCATGCAGCATCTCCTATTCCAACACCTAAAGGCGGATGCACTGGTCATGACCTCTGCCAACGTCCCCGGAGAACCGATGATACTGGATGACGATAACGTGAGGTCCATGGGTGCGGACGCCTACCTGCTACACGACCAGGATATCCTTAATCGTGCCGATGATTCCGTCATAAGGATGTTTGATGGCGGGAGGTCCTTCATCCGCCGCTCCCGAGGCCACACCCCTGCCTGGCTGCCAGCCCCTGGCCCAGGTACGGTGGTCGCACTCGGCGGCCAGGAGAACATCGCCGGAACCTTGGCACACAAGGGCAGGATGTACTGCACCCAATACATCGGTGACGCCGACCATATCGGCGTGCTAGAATACCTTGATTCTTCGATTGAACATCTCAGGAGGCTGCTTGGGGCCGACGAGGTGTCCCATTTGGCCTTGGACATGCATCCGGGATATAGCAACCGCCGCTTGGCCCGCATCATGGCGGAGAGGTTCGGGGCTCAAACCATGGAGATCCAGCATCATTGGGCCCATGCAGCCTCCTTACTCGTGGACGCCGGCGTCGATGAGGCTGCGGTCCTGACATTGGACGGCAGCGGGTACGGAGACGACGGGACTGCCTGGGGTGGAGAGGTGCTGCTATCCACTCTTGATGATTACCGTAGAGTGGGACACCTAAGGCCCATACCTCTCCTCGGAGGTGAGAAGGCGGTCTATGACATCCGTCGTCTCTGTTTTGCCGTCGACCGGTTGGCCGACAGGGAGAACGACATGTTCGAGCCGCAAGACTCCAGAGTCCTGGATGTGATGATGTCCAAGAGCGTCACCAGTTCATCCATGGGGAGGATAATGGATGCCCTGTCATGCTATCTGGGGGTCTGTGACCGTCGAAGCTATGATGGTGAACCGGCCATGAAGCTGGAGACCCTTCTGAACAAGGGAAAACGATCGATGGGTTACAAAGCGGAAAGTAGGGGTCTCGTGGTGGACAGTGTCTCACTTATCTCGGAAATCATCGATTCCCCACTAAGCAAACAAGACAAGGCTTATACCATAATCTCCTGTCTCATTGATGCCATGGTAGAACAGGCCGCCGATGCTATTCAAAGCTGTGGTTCGAACTGCATCGGGGTCACTGGAGGCGTGTCATACAACAACGCTGTCTGTTCCATGGTGAAGGAGAAGGTGGAATCCATGGGTCTTGAGTTCATCCGTCACCGACAGGTCCCCAACGGAGACGGTGGCCTTTCCGTTGGGCAGGCCGCAATAGCCCTGAGGAGGTCGGTATGAGCACTCTGTTCGTTCTCCTAGACGGTGCCGAGGACCACCCCATACCATCTTTTGACGGCCGGAAGCCTTTGGAGGTCGCCGAGATGCCGTTCCTTGATTCCGTGGTCAAGGACCGCGGACGGACCCAGGGGAGCACATACACCCATCGTTTCATCAACCAACTTTTCACTGGACACCTTCCCCGAACCCCCCGCGGGGCCATAGAGGCCTTGGGCCTTAACCTGAGGATGTCTCCGGAGAGGATCGCCTATCGTCTGAGTCCGGCATACATAAACAACGGCAACGTCGAATGGGCATACCATGTGGACCAGGGGCAGGAGATGCAGATCATAAGGAACGTCGAGTCCCGGATCCATCTCTTGAAAGACATGGATCCAGATCTGCTGTTCTTCCTTAAAGGCCGGGCCGTCATAACCCTGGAGTGCTGTGACATCCTCGATATGCCATGTCCTCCTATGAACGCCCCTCTCGGGAATAGGCCGGAGTTCATGTGGGATATGATCGTCGGGATATCCGATGAGCTGAACGGCCTCACCATAATGCCATGGGGAGGAGGAAGGAGGGAGCCAGAGGCCCCGTTGCATCCGGGCCTGGGACCTTTGACGGTGGTTTCGAATAGTCCCACCGCCTTGGGGATATCCAGGGCTCTGGGCCAGAAAGCGGTCAAGGTGGACGATCTTGAAGAACGGTTCCCCCTCGCACGTGATCTCCTCGAGGTCGGCAATGTGTTCCTGCATGCTGATGAGATAGATGAGGTCAGCCATCAGAGGGACCCTGAACTCAAAGTAAAGGTACTGGAATCCGTAGATTCAATGATGGAGGAGCATTTCCACGACTTCGACCGTATCGTGTATCTGGTGGACCACGGAACCTCCTCATTGACCGGACAGCATCTCCCGGTCATGGTGCCGGTGCAGACCAGTTTCGACTGCTCCATGAAAGGGGAGGATGTCCCGCTCAGCGGACTGATGTCCAAACTATTGGGATGAAGATTTAATATTGTGATGACCCATCACATGGACGGATGAATCCTCCAATGGATGTATCGAAGGACATCACAGTCCACAACGCCCCTCGCAAGGCCGAGGCCTTGATGAAGAGGATGTGGGGGAAAAAGGGTGTTTTCACCTGCACCATAGGCAGTACGCTGACATCAACCATTCCCGGTGTATCGGATGCGGGTGACACACCTGAACTGACCCTGTACACGCCCAGTGCCGATGTCGAGCTGCTCGTCCATGGCAGGACAATATGCATGGACGGGATACCCATCAACCCCGGAGGCATACCGACTCCCGCCACGGTGACAATGGCGGCCCTGGCCCTGAGCGGGATGCCCTTCCACATAATCAACGGAGGGGTGAAGGTCCTGCCGAGCATCCCGTATTTTGATGTCGGCGGCGAGTGCGGACGTGACATCCGGACAGGGGACGCTGTCAGCAACGTCCATGATTGTTATGAGAGAGCCTTGATCATAGGGGACATGCTTGCCAGGTCCCATGACTTCCTGGTCGCCAGTGAGAGCTGTGCCGGAGGCACCACCACCGCTCTTGCGGTACTAAGGGCGATGGGGCTTATCGAAGAGAACCTGGTCAGCAGCAGTTCGCCCAACAACCCCAAGGAGTTGAAGGATTCCATCGTCAAGCAGGCGATGGAAACGGCCGGGATATCGTTCGGTGACCTGCGCAAGGACCCCTTGGAAGCCATTAGGAAGGTCGGGGATCCCATGATGCCCGCCAACGTCGGTCTTGTGGTCGGGGCCGCGAGGAGAATACCGGTCATCCTCGGTGGCGGCACTCAGATGACTGCCGTTCTGGCCGCAGCGTTGGAGATGGACCCCTCGATTGAGAAAAACATCATGGTGGGCACGACCCGTTGGTTGATCAACGACCGCAACTCCGATATTGTGCGTATCGTAAAGAGCATAGGCGACCTGCCATTGGTCGCGATAAACCTCGATTACCGTGAGAGTCCTCACGACGGGCTCAAGGCCTATGAGCGTGGTTACATAAAGGAGGGGGTGGGATGCGGCGGATCATCCATTGCCGCGGTACTCCACAGTGCCGGAGAGGTCAATTGTAGGACATTATTGGAAAGGATCCATTCCGATTATGAGAAGATCCTCGGGATGATCTAGGCCAACCGCCTTACGAGCTCCAACTCCTCCGGGGTGTTGACGTTGATGGCTAGATCGACGCCGCCCTGGAAGTAGAAACGTTCCTCAAGGTACTTATCGGCCAGAATCAAAAGTCTGTCCACAATGCTGACGCCTGACACCACATACCTGCCCTCAGGAAGTTCCCAAACGTAAGAAGGAGAGATGCCCATCCCTGTCACCAGTCCCTCGGGGACCATGGCGAGATATGATTCACCGCCATCGGAATGATATGCACGCAGGAATGACTCCACCGTGGATGATCGGAGTAAGGGCAGGTCCGAAGGACATATCATCACCTTCTCTCCCCCGAATGCTGAAAGCGATGTGTGCAGGTCGAGTACAAAATCCTCCCCGCTGGTGTCTATCACTCCGACGCCTCGTTCGATCACACGTCGTCGCGTCTGAGGGGTGTTGGGACTGACGGAGACGAGGACCTCATCGACACCTTTGGCTGCCAACAATGAGTCCAGTACCCTGTCGATACAGCTCCTGCCATTCACATCCAGCAAGGGCTTCTCCACCCCTATGGAGCTTATGCGGCTACCCTTGCCCCCCGCGTTCACCAGAACATCCATGAGAACACCGCCAGGCTGGCTATGGCCAGCAGCGATCTTGTCAGTTCGTTGGTGGCTCCGAGCACATCACCGTTGACCATGCCGAAGTTCCTATACGCCACTTTGGACATGGACCAACCTGAAGTCACGGAAACCGCGAGCATCAAAACCGTGATGACGAGCACCTGCGCATATGACCAATCGCCGATATGTGTTAGATAGAGCAGAAACGGCAGTGTGACGGCCACGCTCAGAGTCGATGATTTTATCAATGAGAGAAGACCGGTGTTCCTTACCGATTCTCCTGCCATCCCCGGACCGGGGATGCCGAAGGCCGCCGCGGCGACACTGGCATTACGTGAGTAAACCTCTGCCATGAGCACGATGACAATGATACCGGCGGCCACCAACGCGGACCACGCCGTGACGGCGAGCAGTGTCGCGAACACCGCGAAGGCCACTCC
>PWNH01000032.1 GCA_003557905.1 Methanomassiliicoccaceae archaeon
ACGAGGAGGGTGACCGGTTTTTCGTTGTGGGAAATCACTGGATCGTGGACAACACCGACGGGCTTCTGGGAGAGGTTGACCAGTCTTTTCATGACGTGAACCACACCGTCGGCAAGGAGGCGTGGTTGATACCGGTGGGAAGTTTCAAGGCCGACGACGGCAAGATCCACCACGGCTTCAGCCCCCCGAACACGGAACAGAAGGAGGAGGCGGATGTCTACTGGGCGAGCGTGATCCAGAAAGAAACCAACAACATCGTCAATTTCATCGCGGGCAGTTCCGAAGGGGCCGATTTGCTGGAGCTTCACATTCCTTCGGCCCATGAGAATTACGTGGATATTTCACCGAAGACGTTCACGGGGACGGAGACCAGTCTCACGATCACTGGAACCGACAACGCCGGGAATGCCATTCACGACGCGGAGATTCACGTGGTGATGAAGGACGACCAAAGCGCCAATCCGGAACCGTTGCTGATTTTGAATGTGATGGTCCTGCCGAAGCGCGGGCCGATCAGTGTCGGCGTCTACCATATAGAGGACGGCACGTCGCCGGATACGGAATTCGCCAGCTCGCCGGCAGTGGCCAAAGCGAATGCCGCGTCGGTCGTTCAGGTTCTGAACGATGTTTTCAAGCAGGCCGGGGTTACGTTTGAGGTGCATGGTTTTTCGGGTGATTACGATGTGCCTTATGATAAAAAGCAGTACGTTTGGAATGAGAGCTTGCAGATTTGGATGGAAGAGGACGGGCAAGATGGTAGGCTTGGATGGACCGATGAAGATCTTTTGGAAAGCCACAACTGGGCGGCCGAGATTCCGATTTTCTTCGTCAAAAAAAGCGGGGAGTTTTATCCAGACCAAATTTTTGAGGAAAATCCGCTGTTTGCTCGAGGGGTTTCATCTTCGGTCGCAGAAGGTCCTCCTGAGGCAACGGTTTTTCTCTTGGAATCGGGGGGATTTGTTGAACTTGTTACAGCTCATGAAGTGGGTCACATACTTGGCTTATCTACGGCGGACAATCAGACGCAGCACCACGATCCTCCCTATCCCGATCAGGTTATCTCTGATGTCTCGAATCTGAATCCCCCGTTGCCACCAACGGGGCATCTAAGTGAACCAAACGCCGCTTTGATGCAAGGAGGGGCTCCTGTCGATGGATTGCTTCCATGGCCTTGGGGGCGATGGATGAGGCATCAGGATTGGCGGGCGGCCAATCAGCTTGCGGGAGACCATTTTTAGATGAAGGGCTTACTCCACTTTCTTGTAGTCGTCATGTTGGTTTTCGCATCAGCTTCTAGCGCAGTATGTGTAGTTGATCGCAACTACATTAATCAACTTGTCCCAAGAATAAAGACTCTTGATCGAGAATCTGTGGTGGAAAACGACTACGGCTATTCATTCGAAGACGTAATTGGCAGTTTAAGAGAACTTGATGAGGAGTATACGGCATCACATAGTCGACTTCTTATCCGTTTAAGAGATGAATTCACCATTGAAAAATACCTCACGCTTTTTCGTGAATCTAAGGGGGTGAATCGTGGTGCGCGGCAGGTATTGGCGAGCTCCTATTCTCCATGGCTGATCCCGCCACTTGTCGATTACTTGGATGCGCAATCAATAGAACTCCGTATGCATGAAAGTTCTGTTGGAAATCCTTATTGGGGGCTGTCCGCTCATAGCGCTAGAATTATTCGTATCACAGTACTCCGAAGCGAAGAGTTTTCTGACGAAACGCGTGAATGGGTGGAGGAATTGCCGTATCGCAATACAGAAGGACTAAAAGAGTTGCGGGACACTCTCACCGTTTGGTGGGAGGAAAATCAGGCCCATTTCGAAAACGAAGAATACCACCTTGTCAGACCCGTTTCCTGGGAGCTGGAGGAAGATGCCGCGCGAGATGAGGAACCGGAAAGGTACCTCGAAAGCACGCTGGAGCTTGGGGAGCAAGACTTGGGGCTCGAGGAGGAGGAATCCGAGGAGGCGTTTCCTCCTCAGTCTTCGGACGAGGAGCCGGAGATGGAGAAAAGCGGACGATCCCCTTGGCCCTGGGTGTTTGGCGCTGTGGTGCTGGTGTTGTTGGCCCTGGGTGTACTTAGGATGCGATCAAAGGGAAGCGGTTCTTGAATTCAGCCCGCCCAACACGGAACAGGAAGAGGAGCCGGATGTCAACTGGGCGAGCGTGATCCAGAACGAAGCCAACAACATCGTCAACTTCACCGCGGGGAGTTCCGGGACGGCCGATTTGCTGGAATTTCACATCCCTTCGGCCCATGAGGATTACGTGGATATTTCACCGAAGACGTTCACGGGGACGGAGACCAGTCTCACGATAACGGGAACGGACGAAGCCGGGAATGCCATTCACGACGCGGAGATTCACGTGGTGATGAAGGATGACACAAGTCCCGAACCGGAACCGTTGCTGGTTTTGAAGGTGATGGTGCTGCCGAAGCGGGGGCCGATCAGTGTCGGCGTCTACCACATAGAGGACGGCACGTCGCCCGATACGGAATTCGCCAGCTCGCCGGCCGTGGCCAAAGCGAATCCTGCGACGGTCGTTCAGGTTCTGAACGATGCCTTCAAGCAGGCCGGGGTTACGTTTGAGGTGCACAGTTCTTCGGATGATTACGA
>PWNH01000019.1 GCA_003557905.1 Methanomassiliicoccaceae archaeon
ACATTGAGACTACTGACGGCACTATCACAATAGTTAGAGAAATTGTAGACGTAGAACCCAGAGAGGCTGACCTGTCCATGTGGACAATTGAAGAACAGCAGCCCATAAAAATTGGAAACCCAGAATCTTTCATGGAAGATATATTAAAACTTAGAGAATTGTTAGAAGAAGAAGAAAACAAAGATCGTGGCGTATCTTAAGAGGCAGAGAGCATCCCTCATACGGATGAGAGTGGAACTTCGAGTGTTCCCGCCACGACCAGATTATAGGTCTATGTAATTATGATGATTGATTGTGATATTTGTGGAACACAAGACTGCGTAGAACCTAGAGAAGAAACATATACTTTAGTAGATCCTACAATTAACGTTCCTATGAAAATGTTGTATTGTAATGCTTGTGGGAGCGAATTCGCAGGACAAAAAGAAATGGAGTATAATATACGCATGTATAAGCAACATGTTAATAATTTAGTAAAGGGTAAAAAATTCCCATATACTGTTGATGGGTGTGAAGCTGCCAAAGAATTTTTATTGCAATTGGATAAACTTTATATTGTTGAAAGAGAAGATGGGTACACTAAAATAGCCTATGCCAACAGCTTGATTAACGGGGATGTGGTGGAATCGGTATACACGCAGGATTGAGAGTCTTGTGAGCATTTAGCTCTTGTGGGTTCGAGTCCCACCATCCCCACCAATTTAGCTTGACACTTTTCCTCATGTAAAGTATACTTCTTCCATCAATAGGAAATTGGTCAATGGAATTGAATATATCATCTATAATGCTAATAAACAGTGATTCTACTTTTTTAGAGAGCGATAGGGAATGGTTTTTAGAATCAGTGATTAGTCATTTATCGCCTACTAAAGGGAATTTTGTAATATCTTCGAGAAAACAGTATGCCGATTCTTTTGTTCACGGGTTTTCTTTGAACCAAACCAAACATTATCGTATACGGTCAGTAAGTTCACAGAATATGTTTACTAGACTTATAGGGTGTAGTATAGGAACGATAACCCTTTATGACATGACGATAACTGAAATAATGGAGTGTGAAGAAGAATTAATAGCTAATTATACCAAAGATCCACACACCAAATTTAATATACTATTATCACATGGTGAAAGGTTAGAAACATTTTTGGAACAGAATGATATAGATAGTTTTGGACCATTTAGCAGAGCAATACTAAGAAAGTTAGAGTTTATTGAATGATATGAATAACTATAAAGATGCAATGAAAGCTTTAGAGGATGGAGCTTCAGAGGGAGAAGTAGTAAAACGTATAAGTAATTGGATGCTAGAAGAAGCCAATCAAATGGTCATTGATGAAATACTCGCAAATGAATATGCGTATCTTAAAGATAAATAGAATTATGTCGCCTTGGCCGAGTGGTTAGGCACTAGACTGCAAATCTAGATATACACCCGTTCGAATCGGGTAGGCGACTCCAAATCATATACTACACCCCCTTAGCTCAGTTGGACAGAGCGCACGGCTACGAACTGTGAGGTCGGGAGTTCGAATCTCTCAGGGGGTGCCAATAAGGAAACCGTAATGTCACGAAAATATAGAACTGATGAAGAAGGTATCATAGTAAAACAGAATAGTAGAAGAGGAACGGTAATTATCCAAAAAAAAGATGGCGATAAAATAGAAATGCCATGGTCGGCTATAATTGGACTTACACAAAAAGTTACATTACTGGGTTTACGTATCCAAATAGCTCGGTTGAATCTAGATAATAGAATAATAGCCGGAAAGATAGTGGAGTGAGTGTAGCAATAGCACGACTCAAAATGGTTGACCATTTACCGGTCAATCCTATATTCTAAAAAGATGAAAATAGACATTAGGACAGCATCTGAAAGGGATATGCCCCAGATTCTAAACTTATCTTCACGCCTGTTTGGTGATGGATATGTGAAAAACATTCCAGAGTATATCGACAGTAATGAAGCTGTAGCCCTCGTTGCAACAGAACAAGAATCCATTGTGGGGTTCGTACTTTCAAAGATATATAACCATGAAGAGGGGCACATTAAGACCATTGGTGTATCTTCGAAAAAGCAGGGCCATCGCATAG
The DNA here is from genome assembly GCA_003557905.1 of Methanomassiliicoccaceae archaeon. Taxonomy (GTDB): domain Archaea; phylum Thermoplasmatota; class Thermoplasmata; order Methanomassiliicoccales; family Methanomethylophilaceae; genus PWHV01. The sequence goes on from PWNH01000019.1 coordinate 2,092, forward strand.
GTGCAACATTATTTGAGCGAGCGGAATCAACATTAGAACAAAGGGGTGTAAAAACAATTATTGTTCCTGCATGGACAGTTAATGGTAACGCAAATATAAGTGGTCTGTTAAAGTATTTCAACTATTCATCGTTTCATGAGGATAAGAAATATTGGCGCAAAGAATGTGAAAGTAATATATTTCACTGCCCCGCAAAGGTCGGAAAATATTGTTCGTGTTCTGTAGAGTTCTATAGAAAGACCTTATAAAGAGGGTGCCAAATTAATAAATGCAATTGTACTAAGGGGGTGCAATTGTTGTGAATAAAAAGAGATTAGTTATATTCACAGATACGTGGAAGCCTGAGGATAATTATACCGTAGGCACTATACAAAAGCTAATCGAAATCATCGAAACGAAAGAGTTTATAGTAACTGTATTGGGACCGGATACATTTAAAAACTATTCGTTAAAGAGTCTACTAATAC
>PWNH01000072.1 GCA_003557905.1 Methanomassiliicoccaceae archaeon
CCTGCATACCCAGCTCGAAAGCGAGGTACTCGGCGGTCGTCAGAGCAAGACGCGGGGTGACGATCCTCTCGATGGCCGGGTCGTCAGCGAGGTTCAGGAAAACCACCGCCTTCTTCAAAGCGCCGGTCCTCTCGAACTCCTTCATGAAGTTCTGTGATTCCTCGTTGGTGATGCCCATCGCAGCGAAGACCACAGCGAAGTCCTCGGCCTCGCCGGTGACCTTCGCCTGCCTGGCGATCTGCATGGCCATGTCGTTGTGGGGCAGACCGCTTCCCGAGAATATGGGGAGCTTCTGACCACGGACGAGGGTGTTCATACCGTCTATCGTAGAGATACCGGTCTGAATGAAGTCCTCCGGATTGTCGCGTGCCCAGGGGTTGATGGCTGCGCCGACGATGTCGACACGCTTCTCCGGCGTTATTGCGGGACCGCCGTCCAGCGGCTCACCGCTGCCGGAGAGGATCCTGCCGACCATGTCCTTGGACACCGGCATCTTCATCGTCTCGCCGAGGAAACGGACCGAGCATCCCTTGTCGATACCCGATGTGCCCTCGAAGATCTGCACGACAACCATTGTGTCGCTCGAGTCGAGGACCTGTCCCCTCTTGATGCTGCCGTCGGAGAGCTTGACGGTCGCCAGCTCCTGATAGGCCACGGGCTCGGTCTTCTCCACGAAGACCAGCGGTCCGGCTATCTCCTTGACGGTCTTGTACTCCTTGGATACTGTGCTGGTCATTTTCAGGCCCCCAGTGCGCCGAGCTCCTTCTCCATGTCAGCGGACACGGCGGCGAGCTCCTCGTCAACGTTCTCTTCGTACTTCGACATGTTGAACCTCTGCCTGGAAGGCACGGAGGTGATGTCGGTGACCTGCGCTCCCGCCTCCAAGGCCTTGTTGGCCAGGTCGGAGAACTTGCGGATCAGCTTCAGCATGACGTACTGCCTCTCCATGGGGCAGTACGTGTCAACCGGGTGGAACGCGTTCTGCTGCAGGAATATCTCACGCAGCATCTTGGCGACCTCCATGATTATCTTCTGCTCATCCGGCAGGGCGTCGGAACCGACCAGCTGCACGATCTCCTGCAGCTCGGACTCCTTCTGGAGCACCTGAAGCGCCCACTCGCGGAGCGTCGGGAAGTCCTCGGCCACGTTGTTCGAGTACCAGTCGCGCAGCTGCTTGTCGTACAACGAGTACGACGTCAGCCAGTTGATGGTGGGGAAGTGCCTCCTCTCCCTGAGCTTGGTGTCCAGGGCCCAGAACACACGAACGATACGCAGGGTGTTCTGTGTAACGGGTTCAGAGAGGTCACCGCCCGGCGGCGACACGGCGCCGACGACGGTGATGCTGCCCTCCTTTCCGCAGAAGGACATGCCACGGCCGGCACGCTCGTAGAACTCGGACAGACGTCCGGCGAGGTACGCGGGGTAACCCTCCTCACCAGGCATCTCCTCCAGACGCGAGGAGATCTCACGCATGGCCTCCGCCCAACGGGACGTCGAGTCGGCCATCAGTGAAACGTTGTAGCCCATGTCGCGGTAGTACTCCGCGAGGGTCATGCCGGTGTAGACGGACGCCTCACGCGCCGCCACAGGCATGTTGGAAGTGTTCGCGATAAGGACGGTACGGTTCATCAGCGGGTCACCGGTCTTGGGGTCCTCCAGGTGAGGGAACTCGCTCAGAACCTCGGTCATCTCGTTGCCGCGCTCGCCGCAACCGATGTAGACCACGATCTCCGCATCCGACCACTTCGCCAGCTGCTGCTGGGTGACGGTCTTCCCGGTTCCGAAACCACCGGGGATGGCTGCCGTTCCGCCCTTGGCGACCGGGAACATCGAGTCCAAGACTCTCTGCCCGGTTATCAGCGGTATGTCAGGGAGGTACTTCTCCTTGATCGGGCGGGGCACACGGACGGGCCAGTACTGCATCATGCTGACGTCCTTGCCGCCGATCTTGGCCACCGTCTCGGTGACCGTGAAGCTTCCCTTCTTGATGTCCTCCACCTTGCCCTCGACACCATGGGGCACCATTATGGTGTGCATCATGGTTCCTTCGGGCACGGTACCTATCGCTTGACCGGAGACAACGGTGTCCCCTTTCTTCACGGTAGGGGTGAATTCCCATTTCTTCTCCCTGTCGAGACCAGGGGCGTTAACGCCGCGGAAGATGTAATCCCCCATCTGTTCCCTCAGGACGGGCAAAGGCCTCTGGATACCGTCGTAAACCGACGTCAGAAGGCCAGGCCCCAGTTCTGCCACCAATGGCTGGCCGGTGTTCTCTACCGGCTCTCCCGGCTTCACACCGGAGGTATCCTCGTAAACCTGGATGATACTGTAGTCACCCATGATCTTGATGACCTCACCCATTAGTTTCTCATCGCCCACCTGTACCACATCGTACATCCTAGGAGAGATACCCATGGCGGTCACCACCGGTCCGGCGACCCTGTAGATTCTGCCTACATTGCTCATCTAATCATCCTCTGTCTTGTATAAATCAACGCCAATCGCTCTCTTCACCTTCTCAC
>PWNH01000139.1 GCA_003557905.1 Methanomassiliicoccaceae archaeon
ATAGCGAACTTCTCCAGCAACTACGCCATCAATCTTGGCGATCTGAAAGATGTCGATATGCAAAATGCCGTCAAGATAGTCAAGACGGAGATGGACAGACTGAAGAATGCGGACGAGCTGGGCGTTGAGGATATGGAGATGTTCCGGCGCATAAGGAAGATAGAGCAGATGGACAAGCTAATCGAATCTTTGTACAGTCTCGATGAGCATGACAAGGCGCTCTATTTCATTACCAATATAGGGAATATAGTTTGGAATCCTATGGTGATCGAATCTTTGCAGCCTACCAAAGCATACATCGCATATCCAGGGATACGGCCACCCACCTTGGGCGTCGTCTGTAGCAGTCATGCCGGGGAGCTCAATATCAACCTTGGACACTACGAAGGTCTACCTGAAGGTCGGGCAGACGAACTTCTGGATCGGATGATCGGATACATATGCTCAATCTGAATCCTTGGTTTTCAGATACTTCCTGATGCTCAGCAACGCCAATGCTTTCCCGATGCCCTTCTTGTGGAAGAGTGCGTCCATAAGGGTGCGGTTGGCCTCCAACGAGTTCAGGTCATACGGCGTCCACCATATGTCGCGGGGGAATTTACCACTGTCTACGTGAACGTGATGAGGCTCCATAAGTTCCATCATGCCCCATTGGCCATGGGTCCTGCCGAATCCGCTCTCCCCGCGGCCACCCCAGGGGGTGGAAGGAAGCCCATAGGTGTAGAGACAGTTGTTCACGACCACCGTCCCCGATCGTATGGCAGACGCTATGATCTTACCCTTATCGGTGTTCTTCGTCCACACAGAGCCGCTGAGGGCGAAAGGAGAGTCGTTGGCCATCCTGACCGCTTCCACATTGTCCTCGAAGGCAGCAACCATTACCACCGGGCCGAAGGTTTCCTCCTTCCAAAGATCACTTGATGTCGAAAGGCCGGTGATTATGGTGGGCATGAAGAACGATCCTGACAGCCCCGGCGTCCGCTTACCCCCGGCCAACACCTTACCGCCTTGCTCCACCGCCCTTCTGACCTGTTCCTCCATCATCGTCACGGCCTCATCATCTATCATCGCCCCCATGCTGACGTCGGGATCCTCCAGGCCATCGCCCTGTTTCAACATCTCCGTCTTGTGCAAGAGAAGGTCCAGGAAATAAGAGTAGACATCCTTGTGGACCAGTATCCTCTTGACGCCGACACAGACCTGTCCAGAGTTCACGAAGGAACCCCACAATGCACCGGACGACGCTCTCTCAAGGTCGGCGTCCTCCAACACTATCATCGGATCCTTGCCTCCAAGTTCAAGGGTTACAGGCGTCAGCCTTTGAGATGCGGACGCCATGACCTTGCGACCCGCCTCAGTACTTCCGGTGAAAATGATACGGTCGACCGCGGATGCTGCCAAAGTCTTACCGACGCCCTTGCCGGAAACCACCCTGACAAGCCCGGTGGGAAAGCCAGCGTCCCTGAAGAGCGTCTCAATCATATGGCCGGTCAACGGGGTGTTCGCAGATGGTTTGGTGACGACGGCGTTTCCGGCGGTGACGGCCATCATCGTCTGGCTGAATGGTATCGCCAAGGGGAAGTTGAAAGGGGCGATCACTCCGATCACGCCCAGGGGGCGGTATCTGACGTAGGACCTCCTGCCCATGTACCTCATCATTGTATGGAAACCGCCCAAGTGGATCTCCATCTCATCCGGATGGCGCTTCAACCATCCTATGCAATAGTCGATGGTTGTCAGTGATGCCATGACATCGGTGTTCATGGCCTCCACAAGCGGCTTACCGGTCTCCTTGGCGATGAGCGTGCACAGGTCCTCAGAACGCTCTGTCATCAGGGACAACAGATTCTGCAACAAGGCGACCCGCTTCCTCTTCGGTGTGGATGACCATTCCAGTTGGGCCTTCCGGGAGGACTTGATTACCTGGCCCAGGGAGGATGGGTCATGGACAGGCACCTCTCCTATCGGTTCGCCGGTCACGGGGCTGAATGAGACTAGAACGGAATCTCGGTACACGGTATGTCATTCTGATTACTGATAGAAAACGTTGATGGACGAAGCGCACGATAAAATATCTTGTTGCTTTAACAAGAACGTCCAGAAGGACAAGGGAGGCACACCGTATGAATGACCCCATCACAAGGACGAGACTGTTCATTTCATTGTCCGTAGCCTCCGTGGCCATTGCCTATGTCCTTCTGTTCCTCGACGGCCTGGACTCAGCGTTCATGCTTTCACTCCCGCTATCATATCTGTTGTTGGGTATGCTGATAAAATATGGGGACCAGGCCTATGACGTCGGTTGTTTCGACAAGAGGAAGGCCCTGATCCTGGCCATCCCCTGTGGTCTTTGGCTCGGATATATGATGATCAACGACCCATCCACCGCCACGATAGGGGTGGGTATGCTACTCGGTTTGCTCGCCGCGGGTAAGTACGACAACCGCGGTTTCATCGTTGGCTTCGCAATATCCATCACGATAGCCGCCGCTGGTTACCTGGAGGGAAGCCTTCAACTTGCCTTGGGTGGCCTGGTTGTTGTGATATTGGCCACGATAGCGGATGAGAAGGTCAACGACATGGCGCGCGTCGAGGCACGCATGACGCTTCTCGACCGCATACTCTATCAGAGGCCATTACTCAAAATCGCGGTCTTATCGCTCTGCATACTGGGGATATTCCCCTCATACGCCTATCTTTTCATGATGCTCAGTTTCGACTTCGGATATGGACTCGTGGACTGCGTTTCCTCCGATGGGGAGGGATGCTGTTGAGGTCTGTGGATGTCCTGGTTGTGGGGGCGGGTCTTTCCGGTAGCATGTTCGCAAGGGAACTCTCCGGACTTAACCCTGAACTGGAAGTCATGCTCATAGACCGATTGGCTGACAATCGGTTCGACCGTTACCATCGCATCTGCGGTGAGGCGGTCAGCGACAGGGCCTTCAAGGAACTGTCTATGGGTCCGCGCCATGTGAGGAACCGTATAGTCAAAGCGAGGGAGATATGGCCCGGAGACATCATTATCGAGGAGAGGGCCAAGGGCTTCGTGATAGATCGCCCGGCATTCCTCCGCTCAATACATGAGGAGATCGAGGGGAAGGTGGATTTCGAACAGTCATCCCTCCGTTCTCTGCAAAGGGAGGGCGAAACGATCATCGCTCAAACCACTTCAGGGACTGTCCGTTGCTCCAAGGTAATCGGTGCCGATGGCGCCTTCTCCACGGTCCGAAAACATCTCTCATCGGACCGACCCCGTCATATGATTCCGGTCAAACAGTTCATCATCGATGAGCCTTCCGAGGAGGGTACTATAGAGTTCACATACGGCCAGCGTTATGCTGGCGGTTATAGTTGGAGGTTCCCTTGCGGAGGGATGTCCAACGTCGGTTTCCCCCGCGGTTGTGATGACAACCCTCGGAACGTGGTGGAGGAGAATGCCCGTTTCATACCGATAGGCAATATCGATCCACTGCCGGTCGGCAATGTCCTTCTCCTCGGGGACGCGGCGGCGATGGTCAACCCGCTCTCGTTCGGAGGCATCAGGGTGGCCATGCTGTCCGCCCAGAATGCGGCGCGGGCGATCGCTGGAGGCGATACATCGGAATATCAACGGTGGTGGAAGGGATGCGGCTTCAGCAACGTATCCTTCTGGAACGCCTACCAGGCATCAAAAGGATGGGACGATGACCGGATGACAAGTTTCATGGAGCGCTTCCGTGGCGGGTACGGCCTTATAGGTCTGACGAAGGCCATGCTGAATGGCGGCGAGGATAGGATGGTCGCCCAGGCTTTCATGCACTCTTTCAGGTATGGATGGTGAATCAATGGACTGTGATGTTCTCGTAGTGGGTCTGGGCCCCGCCGGAAGCGGTGCGGCCAAGGCGGCGGCGGAGGCCGGGGCCAAAGTGTTGGCCATTGACCGGAAACGTGAGATCGGCACCCCGGTGCAATGCGGCGAGGTCATAGGCCGATCGCTGCTGAAGAGGTCAGGTCTGAAACTACCGCCGCAAGCGGTGGCATCCAAACAGACACACACCCGCTTCATCGTGGACCGCTCCTTGGACATAAGCAACCACGGTCCGCAATGGGCCAGCATCACGGTGGAGAGGAAGATGCTGGACAAGATCCTCGCCGCTGAGGCCGCCATCGCCGGAGCTGTTGTACAGGCGGACAGCACCCTGCTGTCCCTGGATATGGACGGGGACATCGTGCGGTCGGCAACCGTCAGGTTCAGGGGTGTGGAGAAGGAGGTCAGGCCCAAGGTGGTCATCGCCGCCGACGGAGTGCACTCCCCGGTGGCAAAGATGACGGGAGTGTGCTGGAACACACCGGACATGGTCGCTCACGGCGGCGAGTTCGAGATGGTCGCGAAACGTCCTCTCCCCCGTTGCATGCAGATATTCCTCGAGGAGGAGGTCGGTCTCGGTTACGGATGGATAATACCCAAAGGCCGCTCCAGGGCCAACGTCGGATTGGCCGAGGTAGGTGTACGCGGTCAGACCCGCAACCGGGTCCAGGATTGGATAGATGGGAACCCGGTGGTCAGTTCCTATTTCGATACCGAGAGCATAATCGAGGTCAAGACAGGTGACGCCCCCGTCCCCGGTTTCCAGGGCGGACCCTCAATAGGCAACGTTCTTTTCACCGGCGATTCCGCCGGTCAGACACTGGCTTTTGTAGGCGAGGGGATAATCCCGGCCTACATGTGCGGTCTCGTCGCCGGTGAGAGCGCCGCCAAGGACCCGCAATCGTATGACACCCGCCTCCGCGCCGTCATGGGGGAGGAGCTGAGCTACGGAGGGGAGCTCAAGGATGCCATACTGGGTCTGTGGAGCGACGACTCATTGACCCCGAGTCAGAAGTACACCGCCGCCGGTCTGGTGATGAGCGAGGCGATCCCCCCGGAGACCATGGCAGCATTGGTGGAGGAGGGACGTGAGCCGACTCCGTTGGAACTTTACCGGATGATAAAGAAGGGCGGCCAGAAGGTCAAGGTGAAACGCCTTGACATCTGATGATTAATTGTTTATCCCTGAAAGTGAATTGCCGTGGCATGGAAGGAGACCTGCGCCTTGCACTGGAAGAGAAGTGCCGTGCCTTGGACATCCCCATGATGGGCGTGGCGGACGCTGATGCCTGGGACGAACCGCCCTTCCAGCCTTTCGTCTCCGAGGACTCCCGCCCCAAAGCAATAATGCCCTCCGCAAGGAGTGTCGTCGTCATCGGCATACCGTTGCCGATGCCGGCCATCGACAGCGCCCCATCGATCTGGTATGCTGAGACCTATAAGACCGTCAACCAGTTACTAGATCAATCCACATACCGTCTCTCACTTTTTTTAGAATCCAAGGGCCATGCCGCCGCCTTCGTTCCCCGTGACGGCTACGCTGGTCTGGAGGCTCTGCGCAAGGACCCCTCGGCATTCTTCTCCCATCGCCATGCAGCTCTGCTCGCCGGCCTTGGTACCTTCGGTGTGAACAACGCCTTACTCACTCCCGAATACGGTCCCAGGGTGAGGTTCGACTCCCTGTTCACCGATGCGCTCATCGACCATGATCTTCCCATTGAAAAAGAGCTCTGCATCGAATGCGGCCTATGTAAGAAGAAGTGCCCCGTAAACGCCGTGGGGGGAGGCACATATCCCGACGACATCATAGACAAGAAGGCCTGCATCGAACGTCACGCCGATTTGGAGAGTAAAGGAATCTCCCCCTGTGGGATGTGCATAAGGGTTTGCCCGGTGGGTGAGGATCGTAAGAGATGGAAGAACAAGAAAGTATCCATTTACACTGAGGAAGGTGAATGGACCGACAGATGGGACCAGGTACGTTCCCATGGGATCCGTTGATTGAAATGACCGTTCACGGACCGGAGATGAGAGGCAGACGGCTCGGTATAAGCATCGTTCTGAACATCCTCATCACCATAGCCCAGTTGATAGGTGGATTCCTATCCGGCAGTCTGGCCCTGATATCGGACGCTCTTCACAACCTCACCGATGTCGTCGCCCTCTCCATGTCATGGGTGGCCACCCGGTTGCGTTCGATACCGTGTACCCCGGAGAAGACGTTCGGATACAAACGCGCTGAACTACTGGCCGCCCTGGTGAACGGTCTGATCCTCTTCGCGGTCTCATTCTTCCTCATACTCGAGGCCTTGGAACGCCTATCCGACCCGCAGTCGATAGACGGCGCGGTGCTGATGATACTGGGTGGCGCGGCGGTAATAATCAATGGGTTCTGCGCCTGGTTGCTCCACGCCGATTCCCGCGAGAACCTCAACATGAAGTCCGCCTATCTCCATCTGGTGACTGACATGGCCACCTCGATGGCGGTGGTGATCGGCGGTGTGGTCATTTTGCTTTGGCAGGTCTATTGGATCGACAGTGTCATCACCATGATCATCAGCTTTGCCCTGATGTACTTCTCTGCGAAGCTGATCCTGGATGCGGTGAGGATATTCATGCAGTTCGCCCCTCCTGACCTTGATATATTCCGTATGGAGGAGGGTGTGGAGTCGATCGAGGGCATTGAGGGCCTCCATCACGTACATGTATGGCAGCTCAGTGAGTGTGAGGTCCATATCGAGGCCCATGTCGCTCTGAGTGAGGACCTCAAGGTTTCCGATGCTGACCGTTTGCTCAATGAGGTCGAGAGTTATCTGAGGTCGGAGCACAGCATCAACCATGTCACCCTGCGGCCGGAGTACCGTCCCCGCTGCAGTCCGGATCTGATCGTCACCGATCCCGAGGAGGAGCACAACCATTTGGATAAGGAGGATTGATGACCCGTAGCATAAGCGAGGCATACGTGGTCCTGATAAAACGGACGTTCAACACCCGTTTCGTCCTATCCCGACTCACCCGGGTGCCGTTGTTGAAGAGCCTGATAGGTAAGGCGTTCTTCGAAGGCGACGACATTATGATACTGCCCCGTGACGGCACGGTCAGGCGGACGATCAGTATGGATATGGAGGTCGATCCCGGTGAGGACCTGGTAGTCCCCTCCGACATCATCCGTGATACCGTCAGGAGGTTCAAGGGCGGTGCGATAATGAATTTCTGCATCTGCCGGGAGTCAAACCGGTGTGACGACTACCCTCGGGAACTGGGATGCCTGTTCCTCGGTCCCGGTGCGGAACGAATATCACCTTCATTGGCGCGCCAGGTCGATGAACAGGAGGCCTTGGAGCACGTCGACCGTTGCCAGGAGGCAGGGCTGGTCCATCTGATAGGCAGGAACAAGATTGACAGCCTATGGTTGAACACCGGCCCCAAGGAGGACCTTTTGACGATATGCAACTGCTGCCCCTGTTGTTGCCTGTGGAAGATGATACCCAATCTGGACAACGACCTGGGAAGGAGCATCACCTCCATGCCCGGCATCACGGTGTCGGTCACGGACGATTGTCGCGGTTGCGGTGCCTGCACCAAGGGAGCGTGCTTCGTCGGCGCCGTCATGATTACGGAAGGCAAGGCAATCATCGACCAAGGACGCTGCCGCGGATGCGGCCGTTGTGTCGAGGTCTGTCCCCACGATGCGATAGAGATTGCTGTCGTAGGTGATCCGATGGCGGAGTCAATGGCTAGACTGTTGCCTCTGGTAAGTCCAAAGGACTGAGGTTCTCAGAGACGTGACAGCACCTGTTCAGTGAATTCATACGTACCCAGGTCGCCGTCGAGGTCCCTGGTGCGATGGCCGGACGACAAGGAGGCGGTGACCGCACCGCGTAAACTTGCCGCCTCATCGGCCCTGCCGATGTGCTCGAGCATCATGGCTGTTGTGAGTAGAGCGGCGGTCGGGTTGGCGATACCCCTGCCGGCGATGTCGGGGGCAGAGCCATGGACGGGTTCGAACAATGCATGACGGTCGCCGAGGTTGGCTGACGGTGCGATACCCAGTCCGCCGGCCAGTGCGGCGGCCTCATCGGAGAGTATGTCCCCATAGAGGTTCAATGTCACAATGACGTCCAGATCCTGAGGGCTGGTCACCAATGCCGCGGCAGCGGCATCCACTATCATGTCACGGGAGTCGATGTCGCTTCCCTCCATCACCTCGTAGAAAACATCACGGAACAGCCCGTCCGACTTGCGCAGCACATTGGCCTTGTGCACACAGGTGACACGTTTCCGTCCCTGTGATTCGGACAGCTCCCGCGCAAAGCGGCATATCCGTTCACTGGCAGCCCGGCTGACACGACGACGGAGGTCGACACCATCAGCATCCACGGTCTCGTCCCCGGTGTACATGCCCTCGGTGTTCTCCCTGACGATAACGACATCCATGTCAACCAACCCGATCCCTGGTGCGGGGTTCCGCACCGGCCTCAGGTTGGCGTAGAGGTCGAACTCCTTACGGATGCGGAGGATGGGGGACCGGTACCCTTCCGCCTTCAGAGGAGTGGTTATGGCGCCGAACAGCACCGCATCGCTCGCCTTGATCAGGTCGATGGTGTCATCGGGCAGGTATTCCCCGCGGCGGGAGAAGCATTCCAATCCCACATCGCCATGCACGGTCTCCAGGTCAGGAGCAACTTTTTTCAGCACATCGATCGCGGACCTGAGGACCTCAGGCCCTATACCGTCGCCAGGCAGAACGGCAATCATCATAGTCATCATTCCTCTAGCAAAGCCGCCACCAGGAGGGGGAGGCTGATGGTGGCGTCACCTTCCACCGTCACCTGATAGGCTGTCTCCTTGACTTTTCCCCAGGATACCGCCTCCCTTATCTGCGCCCCGGATAGCGACCCGTCGTATTCCACGTCGGTGGTCAGATAGACGGCATGGTCGAGACCGCCGCGGAACTGGTTCCACCAGATGGTGTGATGCTTGGATATCCCTCCGCCCACGATGATGGCACCGGTCTCAGGGACGTCGAATGTCAAGTCTGACAGCGCCTGCTCGTCGGCGAAAAGGTCGATGCGCAGGTCGCGTCTGTTCTGGTACACCATCCACAATTGGGCTCCGAATGAGCCGTCGGTTATCCCGGGGACGAAGACCTTGACGCCCATCCGATGACACCAATGTAGAAGACTCCTCTCATCGTCTATGCGTGATCCCACCTCATCGATGAGCTCATGGGTGCTTATCGAGGACCTTCCATCGAGGATCTCCTCGAAAATCGGGATCAGCCTCTCCTCGAGAAGCTCGCCGTAGCACTCATCGGGCACGAGGACATTGCCGAGACGGTTAACGCCCTCGTGGCGCAGCTGGGCGTCGTCCAGGTTGAAGTCGCCATGATAATAGTCCTTCCAAGTGCGGGCCAGGTCATGGTCCAGTGTGCCGCAGGTGGTCATGATGACATCAACCATCCCGCGTTTCACCAACTCCACCAGTACACCGCGGGTACCTGTCGCCATGATGCAGGCGGGGAATGAGAGGAAGCGCAGGCAACCTTCACTCTTCATCATCCGGTCGGCGACCTCCACCGCCTGGTATAGCTTACGGGCGGTGAAACCGCCGGATGAGCCCATAGCATCAATCATCTCCCTCACACTCATCCCGCCACGGGGGACGATGTCCTGGACCGGTACCATCTCTCTCATGGAATCTCCGATGGATTACTTATCCACCCTCTATAAAGTGATTGCTACCTCAACCCAGGTAGTCTTCCAATTGATGGCGTATGCTCTCGCGGGAGTTGGAGTTGTCGATGATTGTCCAACCCTTGTGACTCTGACCGAGCATACGGTTGCGGATGCGGGCCAGCTTCTCCTCCGACTCGAACATCTCCAGTTCGTGACCGCGTTCAATGATGCGGCACATCGCCTTTTCGGGAGGAGTGTCGACGAGGATGAGGTGCTCAGGCATGGGGAGCAGCCGTGCGATCAGGTTGTAACCCTTCTCCACCAGACGGTCCGGGAGATAGGCGGCGGCCATTATGTAACGGACGAAAATGATGTCATCGTATCCTTTCCAGAACCGCATCCTCACAAGACTGCCGAGAACATCAACGATGAAGAACAATGTGGCCAAGGCCTGATAGGCCTTCCCCTCCTTGATGAGAATCTTCCGCGAAACCCTGCCGGCAACCCGGTCGGATGGATGGGTCTGGATGAACGAGGCCCTGCCTTTCCTTCCCAACTCCTCTGCAAGAGCGTCCGCAACGGTGTTCTTGCCGCAACCATCCATCCCATCGATAAC
>PWNH01000058.1 GCA_003557905.1 Methanomassiliicoccaceae archaeon
AAGCATCAGCCTTCTCGTGCACACCGGGTAGTTCCGCTACGATTGGGGCTGGTGCCAAAGAACATGTCTCAAAAAGAACATCCGGCAACCGGCTTGCCGCTCACATACCGAATCCAACCATATCGCTTTCAGGGTGATTCTGTGTTATCGGCACAGGTGGTGGATATTCCATCTCGAAAACAAAAGAACATGCCACAAACAAAAAAGCTGCATTACATCGTAAAGACTGACACGTGGTAACACTACGAACTGGCATTTGACCAGGATCAATCCGACTGGCTGCTTGTCAAAACAGTGGATGATGCATGGATTGGAAGCCGGTGAAGGGAGTGAGTGAAAAAAATTTAAAAAATTCTGTAAGGGATTTGAGTTTTTCGGTTCATACAGTTGAGAACACGAACACAAAAGAGAAAAACGAGAAGTGCCTGAGCAACACTTCTCAAAGTCCTACCGGGTACTGTGATGGAGAGTCACAGTACCTGCTTTTTAAAACCATCTGTATGAACGAGAAAAGAATTATTGACATGATGCAGCGGATAGAAAAATATATCCTTGGTAAATTAACCCAAAAAGAGATCGACGAGCTGTGGATAGAGTTTCTGAAAGATCCTGAATGGTATATAATACTTAAGACAGACCTTCGGCACTATTTTACCAAAATCAGGTAAATATCTTTTTTAAAAATTTTATCATCACTTTAAGGTGCCTGCTTTGTAAATATAATGTGAACACTCTAAAGTAGAATACTTGTCCAGTTAATAGGGGGTTAGACTAACAGCTAAAAAATCTAGGATAATCATCTTATTCTGGATTAACAGAGTTATCTATTTTATTTAAATAATATTCGATTCAGGTTCTGATTTCTTATCATTCATATATATATATTTCCTGATGCTGAACTGTTGATCCAAATTCAATTCACGTATCCAGATATTTCTGTAACTCACTTCTGAATTATGATCCTGTAACCTTATAGGGCCGTCACCGTGTGGTGTATATTCAGGATAACCAACATATGGAGTATGGCCTAATATTTCTGTATTATTCTGAACGACCACACCATTCCAAATCACAGTAACTCGTGCAGATGAAATTAAATCACCATCATCATTAAATTCAGGTGCAGTAAATAAAATATTATAAGATTGCCACTTACCAGGTCTCTTGGCAGGATTAACAAGAGGTGCAGTTTGCTTATAAACACTTCCTCCCATTCCATTTACATAAGTTGGATTTTCCCAGGCATCAAGTACCTGTATTTCATATTTGTTCTGAAGATAAATACCACTATTTCCCCGGTCTTGGCCTTCATGTGAATTATTAAATGGCATTTTAAATTCAAGATAGAGTTGAAAATTTTCAAATGATTGTTTGGTTTGAATGTCACCCGTACCTGCCTCCACTGTTATATATCCATGATTAATATTCCATGGCACTTCCCCACCATCGCTGGATTGCCATTTACTCATATCAGATCCATCAAATAGGATAATTGCATCTGAAGAAGGATTAAGAAATACATTTTCTCCTGGGACAACTTTAGGTGGTACCGGGTTATACCATTCTGTGTCTTCTGGTGTCATTCTCTCTACAGTTTGCGTGAATGCATATGAATAAGAACCTAATACAAAAAAAATGGTAAATATTGTCTGAATAATTTTAAATAAAGTGTTCATAAATATTGTGATTTTAATTTTTCATTCCTTTCTTCAACATAATATTATAGAAGAATTATAATACAGGAAGTTTCCAGGGAGTTCTGTATTCCGGAGTAATAAGGTGAGAAAAGTTACCCTCATTGTTTAACACGCTTTTGTTATTCCATGTAAGCATACTGTTTGTTCTGTATGCAATATTTCCGATATGAGCATAAAAAGCAGACAGATACCCTGAATGAGTTGGACAGTTTATTTCAGTGCCTTTTCGTATTCCATCAATAAAGTTGGCTATATGCAGATCATGATGATCTCTATTACACTCTTGAAAAGGGATGGAATCAATCACAGGAGAACCATCAGTAAATTCAGGCCTAATTTCCCAGCCTTGCCTATTTACAATCAGAGTTCCGTTATTCCCAACAAAGGCAATTCCATAATGATGATTAAATGGACCGGATTCTACCCCACCATTATGTTCCCACCTCATATTAAAATCATCAAATTGATAGATAACTGTTTGTGTATCAGCCATATCTATTGCTCTATCATTACCTGAAAAAATTCCGCCAAACGAACTTACTGCTTTAGGAGGGCCATCTATATTCATCGCCCATAATGGAATATCCAGTAGATGAGTACCCCAATCTGTTAATAACCCACCACCATAGTTCCAGAAGAATCGCCAGGATCCATGAAAATGATTAGAGTTGAATCGCCGTTCAGGAGCAGGACCTAACCACATATCATAATCAACTCCCATGGGTACGGAAGAATCTTTGACACGCAATGGTCCTTGACCATACCCAAAATTACCCCAAAGATTTATGTGTCTGATTTTACCTAAAATTCCGGATTGAATTATCTTCACAACATTGATCCAGTGTTCTCCGCTTCGCTGCTGTTGGCCTACCTGCACAACTTTGCCCGATTTTTCTGATGCCTTATGAATAATTTTACTTTCAGCAATTGTATTTGCAAGTGGTTTTTCTACATACACATGCTTCCCAGCCTCAAGCGAATGAATTGTTTGCAGGCAATGCCAATGATCAGGCGTAGCAATAATAACGGCGTCCAAATCATTGTTATCGAGTAACTCGCGATAATCGCTGTATAGTGCAGGTACTCTCCCTGTCTTTTTTTCGATATCTGCAGCCTTTTGTTCCATAACATTGTAGTCTACGTCACAAATTCCACCGCAAACAACTCCATCAATTTTCAGAGCATGGTTTAATAAACCGTAACCCATTGATTTACAACCGATCAGACCAATTGATAGTGTATCAGAAGGCGCTAATTTTAATGATGAATAATCGGTAAGTGGTACAAATGGTATTGTTGCAAGGACTCCACCAGATGTTTTAATAAATTGACGACGTGTATATTTCGACATATTATAGTATAATTAGTTTAGTTAAAAAATTGTATAGTTCATCCATTATAAACCATGATTTAAAGTTCACATGTTTATATAATCCCTTGTAAACCCGTTCATGTCTAATGAACTGCTAATACCCTGGGTTTTGTATAAGATTTGGATTTGCGCCAATCACATCATGAGGAATGGGGAATAGCTCTCTATACTCATCACTTACATAAGGTCTGAAAATAGTAGGTTCACGATACTGATTATACCGAATAAGGTCTGAACGTCGCCAACCTTCCATAAACAACTCTCTTCCACGCTCATTTAACAATTTATCAGCTGTTAATGAAGAGAACGGTTCAACTTGAGCACGATCTCGAATTCTGTTGACTAACTCCAGTGCTTCTGTACTTGCAGGATTCATTCTCCAAAGTATCTCAGCTTTCATTAATAAAATATCAGTAAATCGAAATACGAAAAAATCACTGCTTAAATGACCGGAGCTGCCAATCTCAATTTCCCATTTTATAATTCTTGCTCCAGATTGGCGTGAGGTCAGATATAAAGATTGGAATTCGGGAGTAAAGTTAACATGAGGATCACCATCGATTGCCGGATCTTGCTCATATCCCGGGTCAATTAAGGGTTCTCCGGTAGCGGTAAATTGTGGGCCCCACAGAAAGTTGGCCTCTTTACGAATATCCTCGTCTTCATATAATGCAAAAAAATCAGTCTGTACGGATAGACCATTCCAAGGTTGCTCGGTCATATTGAAAGTTGCCTGACTTGAATAGTGTAAAGTGACTAAGGGCAAAAACCACTCCCATTGTGTATAAATTTCATCAAATGGGATAGAAAAAATAGCTTCTGGAGAATTTTCATTCTGCGAAACAAAATTTTCTTGATATGTATTTGTCAATAGAAACCTTCCAGAATCGATTATTTCGTTAATAACATCCAATGCTTTTTGCAACTGTGGTGTACCTGTATAGACTTCTGCATTAAGATATAGTTTTGCAAGAATTGCTTTGGCAGTCCAATAATTTACCTTCCCATATGTGGAAGTATCATTATCTCTTGACAAGTATGATTGATTATCCAAAATTTCACTTTCTATAAAAGAATAAACATCCTGGCGACTACTTGTAGCAGGCAAAAAATCCTGCGGAACATCAAATTCATCTACTATGGGTACATTACCCCACATGTCGATTAGCCATAAATACCATAAGGCCCTTATAGTTTTTAATTCAGCTATAGAATTTTGGTAAAAATCTGCATCTATTTGTTCGAGCTGATAGATAATTCGATTTGCCGTATTAACACCACCAAAAAAAGAGTACCATGTTCCCGTAAAAAAACGATTATTTGATATCCAGGTATGATCTGTCATTTGTTGATCTTGACCGTCACCTGCCCAATCACCACCAGTACGGCCAACTATTGCCACTTCATCAGCTGTACAGTATACGGCCCACATATTTCCAAAATCTTGGAAATTTCTTAACTGGGCATAAGCTTCCCCTATAGCAGCTGAGATTTCTTCATCGGTATTTAGAAAATTTTCATCACTTAATTCACTATATGGCACTTCAGTTAAATCTGTGCAAGACACCATCACAGTTATTAAGCTTAGACTAAAAATTACATATGTTGGTATATCTTTAAATTTTTTCATTGTTCTAAGAATCTTAAATTTTTAAAATGAGAGGTTTAAACCAATTGTAAAACTACGGGTAGTTACCCAACTATCTAAAGGCTCTACACCGGGAATTAATACATTATCTTGGTAAGAATAGCGTGGTTCTGGATCTACTCCGGAATAATCTGTTATATAAAATAAATTCCTGCCAGACACATAAATCCTGGCTGAAGAGAGAATTGCATTGTCAACAAAGTTAAAGTTATAACCTATCGTGAAGTTATCCAGTTTAAAAAAAGAAGCATCTTCAACATAATAGCTGTTATAAGCTGCCCTCCCTTGATAATCAGAATTAAAATATTTTGTATTCACAAGATTATAAGAACTAATTCGTGATATTTGTTCAAATATAGTTCTATTCAAATTTACGAGGTCATGCCCATATACTCCACGAAGAAAAAAGCTGGCATCGAAATTCCCAAAACTAAAACTATTCGTGAGACCAATTTCTCCCTTTGGTTGTCCATTCCCAATTACTGTATAATCATTCACATCAATTTGGCCATCACCATTAATATCTTTAATGATATATTGCCCATTTTCATCAACACCCTCATATTGCCAACCGATCAATTGCCCAAGTGGTTTACCTTCTCTCACTCGAACAATATTACCGGCAAGAGGTGCAGGTAACCCCCCAATATCCCGAACACCATAATCTAAATTACCTATCGACAGGGAATTCAGAATCGTGCTATAAGTGGAATACGTTAGTCTTACAGCCCAATTAAACTTGGCTTGATTTATTGCCTGGAACTCTATCATAGCTTCAATTCCTTCGTTTTCAAGCTCCCCCGCATTTAATAAGGTAGAGTTAAACAAATTAGGTGGTACTGGCACATCAAGAGCAACAAGTGCATCATTTGTCACACTTTTATAATAATCCAGACTACCTGAGAGTCGGTCATTGAACAAACTAAAATCAATACCAACGTCAAACTCTGATTTGGTCTCCCATTTGAGATTGGGATTAGGATTGCTAATTGGCGTATATGAACGGGTCCATTCGCCATCATTTAAAACATACCCTGAACCTGGACCATAACGTTGTTGAGATAAGTAGCTTTCACCTGGCAAGGCACCGGTTACGCCATAACTGGATCTTATTTTCAATTGATTTATATTTGTAATGTCAACTAAATTTGCAAGATCTGCTCCGGCACTAATTCCAAAGAAATTCCCCCATTGATTGCCGGACCCAAAACGAGTAGATCCTTCTCGCCGATATGAAGTTGATAGAAAATATGTATGATCATAGTTTAAATTTATCCGGCCTAAGAAAGCAATAACCTTATAATTTTCTTTAAAACTACTTGCAGATGCTTCCCCACTTGCAAAATCTCCAGCTGCTCCCAGATTATAATTTTCAAATGAATCTGTAAGAAAATTTCCTGCTGTAACTGACAATGATTCATTGGTATGACTTTGATAAGAATATCCACCCATCAGATCTATATTTAAATCATGCATCCACTTTGTGTAGTTGATCATCGATTCTAATAATTCATTATTAGAATTGCTGTTACCCCCATTTGCCAGGCCATTTCTATTGAGGCCATCACCGTAAAAACTGTATTTACTGATATAATAGTTATTCGTCCCTTCACTTTTATCCTCTGTAAGGCGTAATGATGCTGTCAAATTATCTAATAAATCATACCTCATCTCAATGTTATACAACATCCGTGAACTGGTGTGAACATTCTTATTCTGTTCAATAATAGCTACAGGATTATATAAATCGTATACTTCACTCTGAAAATAACCATCATATTTTTTATAGTATGAGTCCCTTGATATGATTGGAGCAGTGGGAGGCATTGTAATAGCATATTGGAATGCTTGACTGAACGCCAAATCAGATTCACTTGAAGTTGCTGCCAAGTTTAAATTTATGCTCAATCTATCATCGAGTGCTTTATGCAAGATATTTAAACGGCCATTTAATCTCTCAAAACCTGAATTGCGAAGTACACCATCAACATTTCGATAATTTAAAGATGCTCGAAATGTTGTATTTGAAGCCCCCCCTGAAAGTGACAAATTGTGGACTTGAGAAATGGCTGTACGTGTAATTTCATCCATCCAGTCTGTATTCCCTCCCATGTCTGTACCTCCCTTGGATAAATACTCTTCTTTACTCATAACTGGCAATGATCTATCTATACTTTCAGCTGTCGTATATACTTGATAGCCTAACTGAGTCCTATCTAATTCACCACTTTTACTTGTGATTTGTATAACACCACCGGCTGCTCGTGATCAATAAATAGCTGATGCTCCCGCACCTTTAAGTACATCAATTCTCTCAATATCACCCGGATCAATTCCATTTAGATCAGCTCCTAAAACTCCATCAATTACAATTAAAGGTTCCGCACTTGCTCCTAATGTAGCTAATCCACGTAAACGAATTGTATATTCAGCATTTGGATTACCCTGAGGTGCAACAATGCTTAAGCCTGGGATCTTGCCTTGTATAAGCCTGGCTGTATTATTAACATCACCGGTTACAAATTCATCAGATGATACACTGCTAACCGCACCTGTGACTTGCTGTCGATCTTGTGAACCATATCCAATTACAACTATATCATCTAGCATTCCTATATCAGGCTGTAATTGAATATTAATTTCAGACCTGCCATTTATTTCAACTTCTCTTGTCAAATAACCAACATAAGAAAAAACAAGTATGTTTAGTTCTTCTGGAACTTCTAATTCATAGTATCCATTTGTATCCGTAATTGTGCCGATTGTTGATCCTATTATTTCTTCTGAATCTATAGTGACTACATTAACTCCCGGTAGCGCTTCTCCGGTCTCAGAATCCGTAATACGACCGGTTATTTCTTGAAATAAGACCTCGTAGTTTTGCAATTCTCCATCCGGTTCATCATACTTTTTTAACAGAATCACGCGACCAGATAAGCCCCAGATAATTCTGGTTTTTTTGAACAATTCTTCTAATATTTCTTCGACACTTTGTTCATGAGCCTGAATAGAAACAGGTCTTTGCAAGTTCATTGCATCATAATTAAAAGCAAATTTGAACTCTGTTTCTTTTTCAATCTCTTTTATCGCCTGAATTAATTCAACCTGTTCAAGGTTAAGCGATATAATCACCTCAGAGGGATCTAAATTTTGAGCATCACTGGCTTGTACTGCCCCGAATACACCTCCAAATACGACAATGAACATTGATGGGATTATAAGACTTTGCATGATCACTCCTGCTAAGTATTGGTAAAGGTAGGAAGTTTTCATAAATTTATGTTTGGGTTGTTTGGTTATGGTTTAATCGTCATTCTTGGCAATCCGACTCCGGGAAACCGGGTCAGGAGGGTATTTCGTTGCAGCGAAATACCCTCTTTTTCTTTCAAAATCTAAAAAGAGTTAAACTTGTTTAAATGCTTCAAAAACCTGGTTAGATCTCTTTTGAAATGTTATAATTATTTAATCCATATTTGTCGCCCCTCAATTTCAAAATCAAAATCTTTTATTACCTGAAGCATTCGCAATGCATGCTCCAGTGAACTGTTTTCAAATGTAATTCTGAGATACGACTGTTTTAACTCCGAATCTTCAAAAAATATCTCCACTCCATACCATCGCTCCAGACGTTGAGCAATCTCTTCAAATGTATGTTTTTCAAAAGAAAGCAGGCCATTTTTCCAGCTTGTGTAGAGATCAGAATTAACCGTTTGTATGAACCCTTGTTTTGAAGCATTGTTAAATACAAGCTGCTGATCAGGATCAAGCATAGCTATATGATCATTGTGTATGCTTCCATTATTTGTGAAAGCACCCGTCTTATTAACGGTTACTTGGCCGGTTAGAACGGTGATCTTAATATCTTCATCATCTAAGAAAGCACGAATGTTAAACGAGGTCCCGAGTACTCTTGTTTGAAGATCACCACTATTCACGATAAAAGGCTGAAAGGGGTTATGTGCCACATCAAAAAAAGCCTCTCCCCTTAAAATTGCTTCCCTGTATTCATTTTCAAACCTGTCAGGATATTCAAGTGTACTGCTTGCAGAAAGCCAAACAACGGTACCGTCAGTCAATGTAATTTCAGAAAACTGTCCGGCGGGATTACTGCTTGTTCTAAACACTGTAGATTCTGAGCCTGGTTCTTCAGCTATAAACAAAAATACAGGCATTACAGCTAACAGTAACACAGCAAAACCTGCTGCCATTTTATAAGGCCAGGTTTTGTTTCCATCTCGTAAACCACCTATCCACAGCAGACGTTTTTCAGGAATCCCGGCTGCAATTCGGATATTTTCGAAAAGGCTATTTCGAAGTTCCTCTTTTTCACTATTTTCCAGCTCTTCCAGTTCATTGGTTCTGTTGTCAAAAAAGTGATACCACTTGCTTACAACCCTGTATCCTTCTTCAGAGTCTTTATTCAGAAAAAAATTTTTAATATGCTGCTTTATATCATTCATATATTATTCAGTATGCAATCCTATACTTTGCCTTTTACTGTATGACAATTGCCGGACGGGTTATCCCCTATAGATTTTTTTGATTGGAAATTATTGATTTGTTTAGAAGGGCAGACTACAGGATTAATTACCAAAAGAGAATAATTAAGACAGAGATAATTCTTTTCAATTTGGGGCGTATTTTTTTTAGCGCTAACCGGATATGATTTTCTACAGTTTTTGTAGAAATGTTTAGCTTTTTTCCAATCTCTTTATGAGATAATTGTTGTTTGCGGCTTAATTCGAAAACTTGCCTGCAACGGTCGGGCAGTTTGTCAGTCTCTTTTTGTATCTCTTCGCGAATTATTTTTAACCTAAATTTGTGATCCGTTGCCAGCTCATTCAATTCGTAGTAATCAATCACCATCTGTTCATATTTCTCCCGAACTGATTCCGATTTGATTTTATTGAGTACACGGTTCTTTAAGGCGGTAAAGAGATATCCTTGTACATTGGTTCGGATCTGAATGTCATCACGCTTTTCCCATAGATCCACAAACAATTCCTGTAAAATGTCCTCTGACAGGTCTCTGGACTGCAAACGATGCATGGCCGCAGCAAACAATGGTTCCCAATATCTATTGAAGAGCCTTTCAAACGCCACCGGATCACCGGAACGGATATGTTTTAATAACGCTTTATCATCAATTGCCTGATCCATTTCTTTTTAATTCTGAGATTAATTAATAAGTTCAACATGAAAAATAACCCTGAGAGGCTACAACTCAGAGTTATTGGGCAAACGGCTTTTATTCATTATTTGATAGATAGCATAACATCCATTTGGCTGATACCCACCACCAGCCACTTTCACTTTATATTAATCGAATTAAGCTTTCATGGCAAATAAAAACAGGTTAATGTCAGAATAAAATTTATT